>NZ_JAFCTH010000003.1:0-267761 GCF_049895905.1 Polaromonas sp. DSP2-3-2b2
TGAAATACCGGTTTTTCTGAATCACGATAGGAACTTAGCTTAGCTGTCGATAAGCTCTGGTTCCTAAGCCCCTAAAATAATAGCTGTTTACGCAATCCAGCCGGAAAAGGCATATTTAATGCTGGAAAAGCCGTTTGCGTAACTAAAACGGCGATGGGATTTAAATCCATCGCCGTTTTCAGGTGTTAGCACCAGACGCCCAATATTGGGAAGGGCGCACTGGTTTGCCCTGTCAGCCGTGCGCTTTTTGCCTTCGCGCGCACGGCTGGTCTGGCAACGGAATCAAAGGCCGATGATGCCGCCGTCGTCTTTGGTGATCATCACGGTCGCTGAACGGGGACGGGCCGATGCACCGCCCGGACCGTAGGGCGTCGCCAGGCCACCTACCGTGGTTCCTGGCCAGTTGCTTTCAAACGAACCCAGTGCAAAGCTGGCTGTCGAGGTGTTCTCGCCAGGATGCTGAATGTTTACAAACAGCGCCTTTCCGTCTGGAGATTCGGCCACGCCTGTGACTTCCGCGCCCGTGGGGGCGGTCAGGAAGCGCTTGAACGTGACGTCCGTCATTTTCTTGCCGATGAATGTCTGCACCGTCTTGTCGGTCGTCACCGCACGGTTCGGGCTGCCATCGGCCTTGTCGATGACCGTGATGGAGCCGCCATCGCCTTGCGTGCCCGGCACGGCAGCCAGCAGCATGGCATTGCTCACGTCGGTGTAGGTGTTGTCGTCGGTTTCGATCCACAAGATTCCGCTGACTTTGGAGAACCAGCAACCATCAGGCTTGGACAGGTCGTTGAAGTCGCTCAGGCCTGACAAATTCACATTGGCCTGGTAATTGACGTCGTCCAGGCCCGTATCGGCCTTGGCCTGTGCGCCAAACAGGAAGATGTCCCATTTAAAGCTCTCGGCGCCGGCGTTGTCGCCATCTTCGCGAATGCGCATGATGTGGCCGTTGACGTTTCCGCGCTGGGCTGCAATGGGTGCTGCGTTTTGCGACGAAGTTCCCTTGCTGTCCAGCCAGTAGCGGGGGTTGGCCGGGTCAACATCCGGGTTCAGGAAGTTGTTGCCAGACACGGCGGTCGTGTTGCCACGGTCCGGGTTTTCGGTCAGCGTGATGTAGATTTCGCCGTTCTTCGGATTCACGGCGGTCCATTCCGGCCGGTCCATGCGCGTGGCCTTGGCCGCGTCAGCCGCCAGTCGCGTGTTCACGCAAATGTCGGCCAGGCTGTCATGCTTGTAGCCTGCGGGGTTTTGCGCGCTCACCGGCACGCCGGCCGCCACGTCAGGATTGCTCAAATCGAGCTTGACCCATGTGCCGGTGCCGTTGGCGTTGAAGCGGGCTGCGTAAATCGTGCCTTCATCCATGTACTCGGCGCCCACGTTCAGGCGGTCGGCGCGATTGGCGTCTGCAGCGACCCAAGGCTTTTTCGACACAAACTTGTAGATGTACTCTCCGCGTGAATCGCAGCCAATGTAGAACGCCAGTGGACGCCCGACAACGGCCAGGCTGGGCCAGGCGCCTTCGTTGGCGCGGCGGCCCAGCGCGGTGCGCTTGGCTGGCACCGAAGTTGGGTTGTACGGGTCGATTTCGACGATGTAGCCGAAGGTGTTGTGCGCGTTGCGGAAGTCACCCGTGCCATCGGCTGGCTTCGCTGGGTCGGCGGTAATGTCCCAGCGGCTGAAGTCGGTGCTGCCGGGGGTGGCAGGCACGACAGAAGCCCAACGGTTGTGAGCAAAGCCTGAAGACGTGGTGGCTGGCGCAACTGGTGGACGGATGCCGTTGCGCAGCAAGGCGCTATTGTCTTTTTGCGTGCGAACAGCGGCGTCTGCACCGCGAATGAAGTAGCCGGCCCAGTTTTCTTCAGCCGCCAAATAGGTGCCCCACGGCGTGTAGCCGTTGCCGCAGTTATTGATAGTGCCGCGGGTTTGTGTGCCGGCCTGCGAAAAAACTGTCTTGGTGAAAGCCGAGCCACGGGCAGGACCGGTCAGTTCCATCAGTGTCGAACCCGTGATGCGGCGGTTAAAAGTCGAAGCCTTCACGTAACCGTATTTACCAGCCGTTTTGCCCAGCTCGATGATCGAGACGCCGTGGGCTTCGATTTCCTTGACGACTTCAGCTTCCGGGCGCGGGCCGGCGGTTGCAGCGATGTTGGTCTGGCCTGTGGCATGCATGAACTGCACGGTGCCCGTGATGTTTTCATGGTTCATGACCAGCAAGGCGCGGTCGTTGTTGGTGGGCGCGGGCGTGTCCGCTGCGCTCAGGCCGAAGAAGTGCATGCCGTCGTGGTGATCACCCGAGCGGCGGGCAAAATTGTCCTGTGAGCCGTTGTTCAGGTAGTCGGGTACGTTCGGGTCGATAGAGTCGCCCGTAGCATAGATGACTGTGGCTGTGTATCCCGCAGGTACCGTGACGCGGTCGAGTTTTGACTTATTTACAGCTGCAAAGTTAAGCCCAACCGGGGCTGGTGTGGGGGTAGGAGCAACTTCCGAACTATCACTACTGCCGCAAGCGGCCACGCTCAGAGATCCAAAACCGGCCATGGCCATGGCTCCGATGCCTCCGCCCAGCACATGTCGGCGGTGCAGACGGGCCGCAAGCACGTCGTGAATGCTGTGGTTGCCGCTGGTGTTGTTTTCCAGATCGTCCGGGTCCGTGAAAATTGATTGAGCCTGGGGAAATTTTTCAGACATTGAGGTGCTCCAAATTGACAGAATGGTCAGTCTCGAATAATCCGATTTTTTCATGACAAATCTGTGAAACAACGCCTGCTCCGTGCGGCTAGCCGGTCAAATGCCCGAGCGGCAGCGCGCCGCCGGCCTTGACCTCGCCCAGCGAAAAGCTGGTGTGCAAATCCTTCACATTCGGCAGGTTGATCAGCACGTCTCTAGCGAACTGGCTGAAGGTGTTCAGGTCGCGGCTGACCACCTGCAGCTCGAAGGTGCCGGTGCCGCTGATGTAGTGGCAGCTCACCACCTCGGGAATGGTGCGGATGGCTTCTTCGAGCGCCTGCAGCACCTCGCCGGTGTTGCGGGCCGCATCAAGCCGCACGAAGGCCAGCACGCCCAGGCCGATCTTGTGGCGGTTGATCTCGGCCCGGTAGCCGGTGATGAAGCCGGCGTCCTCCAGCGCCCGCACGCGCCGCCAGCAGGGCGCGGCCGACAGGCCGACGCGCGAGGCCAGTTCGGTGTTGGTGAGACGCGCCTCGCGTTGCAACTCGTTCAGGATGGCGATGTCAAACTTGTCCAATGTTTCCATATCGGGCATTTTGCGGCAAGATTCTTGCGCCAGGTAGGCAAAATCAGGCAAAAAAAGCAAAGACATATCCGGGAGCGGGCCATACACTTTTGCTTAAAGCCAAAGTGCGGGCCTGACCGGGCTTGACGCTGGCAAAACCACCGTCTCACAAGGCCGGTCATGACCATAATTTCTGGAGACAAAACCATGAACGCACCGCTGCCCGAGCACATCCGCAAAGCGCTGGAAACCGTCACGCTCGACGACAAATATTCGATTGGCCACGGCCGCGCCTTCATGAGCGGTGTGCAGGCGCTGGTCCGTCTGCCGATGCTGCAGCGCACGCGTGACGCCATCGACGGCCTGAACACCGCCGGCTTCGTCAGCGGCTACCGGGGCTCGCCGCTGGGCGGCTACGACCAGGCGCTGTGGGCCGCCAAGAAGCATCTGGCGGCGCAGAACATCGTCTTCCAGCCCGGTGTGAACGAGGAACTCGGCGCCACCGCCGTCTGGGGCACGCAGCAGTTGGATTTGTACCCGCAGACCAACAAGTTCGACGGCGTGTTCGGCATCTGGTACGGCAAGGGGCCGGGCGTGGACCGCTGTTCGGACGTGTTCAAGCATGCCAACATGGCCGGCACGGCCAAACATGGCGGGGTGATTGCGATTGCCGGCGACGACCACATCAGCAAAAGCTCGACCGCGCCGCACCAGAGCGACCACATCTTCAAGGCCTGCGGCCTGCCGGTGTTCTTTCCGTCGAGCGTGCAGGAAATCCTTGACATGGGGCTGCATGCCTTTGCCATGAGCCGCTTTTCGGGCGTCTGGTCGGGCATGAAGACGATCCAGGAAGTGGTCGAGTCGTCAAGTTCGGTGTCGGTCGATCCGGACCGCGTCAAGATCATCATTCCCGAGGACTTCCAGATGCCGCCGGGCGGCCTGCACATCCGCTGGCCCGACGCGCCGCTGGAGCAGGAAGCGCGCTTGATGGACTACAAGTGGTATGCAGCGCTGGCGTATGTACGCGCCAACAAGCTCAACTACAACGTGATTTCAGGGCCGAACGACCGCTTCGGCCTGATCGCCAGTGGCAAGGCCTTCAACGACACGCGCCAGGCGCTCAACGACCTGGGGCTGGACGAGGACACCTGCCACCAGCTAGGTATTCGGCTGCACAAGGTCAATGTGGTCTGGCCGTTAGAGGCCACCATCACCCGCGACTTCGCCCAGGGCCTGCAGGAAATCCTGGTGGTCGAGGAAAAGCGCCAGGTCATCGAATACCAGATCAAGGAAGAACTCTACAACTGGCGCGCCGACGTGCGGCCCAATGTGCTGGGCAAGTTCGACGAACCCGAAGGCGACGAGTCGGGAGGCGAATGGAGTCGGTCCAACCCGAGCGAGAATTGGCTGCTGCGGGCGAAAGCCGACCTGACGCCGGCCATCATTGCCAAGGCGATTGCCAAGCGGTTGACCAAGCTCGGCGTTCCCGGCGACATCGTGGCCCGCATGCAGGGCCGGCTGGCCATCATTGCCGCCCGCGAACGCGCCTTGATTGAAACCAAAACCGATACAGGCGAGCGCGCCCCGTGGTTCTGCAGCGGCTGCCCACACAACACCAGCACCCGCGTGCCCGAAGGCTCGCGCGCCGTGGCTGGCATTGGCTGCCATTACATGGCGACCTGGATGGACCGCAGCACTTCGACCTTTACCCAGATGGGCGGCGAGGGCGTGCCGTGGGTCGGCCAGTCGGCTTTCACCACCGAGCCGCACATCTTTGCCAATCTGGGCGATGGCACCTACTTTCACAGCGGCCTGCTGGCGATCCGCCAGAGCATTGCCAGCGGCGTGAACATCACCTACAAGATTTTGTACAACGACGCCGTGGCCATGACCGGCGGCCAGCAGGTCGGCGAGCGGCCCGAAGGCCATTCGGTGGCGCAGATTGCGCACAGCCTGCGGGCCGAGGGCGTGGCCCGGCTGGTGGTGGTTACCGACGAGCCCGAAAAATACCATGGCCGCACGCATACGCTGGACAGCAGCGCCGCACGCGCCAGCCACGCCGAGTTGATCAACGACCTGCCGCCGGGCGTTGAGGTCTTCCACCGCGACGAACTCGACAAACTCCAGCGCGAGTTCCGCGAACTGAAAGGCACGACCGTCATCATTTACGACCAGACCTGCGCGACGGAAAAGCGCCGGCGCCGCAAGCGCGGCACGCTGGTAGACCCGGCCAAGCGTGTCGTCATCAACGAACTGGTGTGCGAAGGCTGCGGCGACTGTTCGGTGCAGTCCAACTGCCTGTCTGTCGAACCGCTGGAAACTGAATTTGGCCGCAAGCGCCAGATCAACCAGAACACCTGCAACAAGGATTACTCCTGCGTCAAGGGCTTCTGCCCGAGCTTCGTGACGGTTGAAGGCGGCCAACTCAAAAAGCCAAAGAAAGAGAAAAAGGGCGATTTGTCCAGCCTGCCGCCGGTTCCCGATCCGGTGCTGCCGGTGGCCGAAAGCGCTTGGGGCATCGTGGTCGGTGGCGTCGGCGGCACCGGCGTCATCACCATCGGCCAGCTGCTGGGCATGGCCGCGCACCTCGAAGGCAAGGGCGTGGTCACGCAGGATGCCGGCGGCCTGGCGCAAAAGGGCGGCGCTACCTGGAGCCACATCCAGATCGCCAACCGGCCGGAAGCCATCTACACCAGCAAGGTCGATACGGCCAAGGCCGACCTGGTGATCGGCTGCGACCCGATCGTGACGGCCAGCCCGTACACCCTGGCGACGATGCAGCCGGGCCGTACCTTCGTGGCGATGAATTCCCACGGCACGCCGACGGCGGCTTTCGTGACCAACCCCGGCTGGCAGTTTCCGGGCGGCAACTGCGAAAGCGCCGTGCGTTCGGCCGTGGGCGCCGAAGGCATGGCGAGTTTTGACGCCGAGCAGGTCGCGGTGCAGCTGATTGGCGACTCGATCTACACCAACCCGCTGATTCTGGGCTTTGCCTGGCAAAAGGGCCGGGTGCCGTTGTCGCACGCCGCGCTGATGCGGGCGATTGAGCTCAACGCCGTGCAGGTGGACAACAACAAGGCGGCGTTCGAATGGGGCCGCCGCTGCGCGCATGACCTGGCTTCCGTGCAGGCGCTGTTCAAGGCCGCGCAGGTGATCCAGTTCGTCAAAAAGCCGTCCCTGACCGAAATGCTGAGCAAGCGCGTGGCGTTCCTGACCGACTACCAGAATGCGGCTTATGCGCAGACCTACCAGGCGTTTGTGGAAAAAGTGCGTGCCGTGGAGGCGCCGCTGGGCAAGACCACGCTGACCGAGGCCGTCACGCGTTACCTCTTCAAGCTCATGGCCTACAAGGACGAGTACGAAGTGGCGCGGCTGCACCTAGATACCGGTTTCCTGAACAAGGTCAACGCCATGTTTGAAGGCGACTTCAAGCTCAACTACCACCTGGCGCCGCCGCTGATGGCCAAGAAAAACGACAAGGGCGAGTTGCAAAAGCAGCCATTCGGACCGTGGATGCTGACCGGCTTTAAGCTGCTGGCCAGGCTCAAGGGCTTGCGCGGCACGCCTTTTGACGTGTTTGGCCGGACCGACGAGCGCCGGGAAGAGCGCGCGCTGATTGCCGAGTACCGCGCCAGCATCGAGGAAGTGCTGGCCGGCTTGAGGCTTGAGAACCATGCCACAGCGGCGGAAATCGCCCGGATTCCCGAACTCATCAAGGGCTACGGCCATGTCAAGGCGCGCCACCTGGCCGCTGCCCGGCCGCAATGGACGGCGCTGATGCAGGCGTTTCGCCAGCCGGAGCGGGTTCGTGAGGTCGCGGCGGCTTGAGCCCGCCAAGGGCGGGCCGAAATAGCCGCACGCACGCGAGTTGAATTCAGCGCTTGCGCTGCGGACGCATACAATCCACCGGTTCATGCTCCGGCCTTTGTGGCCGGGGCGCTCGTCAGTGTTCCTTTAAAAATGTGGAGTCAGCCGTGTTTATTTCTTCAGCTTTTGCCCAGACTGCCCCTGCTGCCGCAGCCGGCGGCAGTAACATGATGTCCACCCTGACCGGCATGCTGCCATTGGTGCTGATGTTCGTGGTGCTGTATTTTGTGATGATCCGGCCACAGATGAGGAAGCAGAAAGAACACCGCACCATGATCGAGGCACTGGCCAAGGGAGACGAAGTTGCCACGGCCGGCGGCCTGCTGGGCCGGGTCACGCGTCTGGGTGAAGGCTACCTGACGCTGGAGATCGCTTCCGGCGTCGAAGTGCAGCTGCAGCGCAGCGCCATCGTCCAAGTGTTGCCCAAGGGCGCCATCAGCAGCGCCAAATAAGGCCCTACCGCAGTTAGACAAGACGGTACAGCCGGCAAGACTGGGCCATCCAGTGCGCCTTTTGTTTTCCGTTCATCAGGAACAAATCTCTCATGAATCGTTATCCGGCCTGGAAGTACGCCATCATGGCGGTGGTGGTGCTGATTGCAGCGCTTTACACGCTGCCCAATTTCTTCGGTGAAGCGCCTGCGGTACAGGTTTCCAGTAGCAAGTCCACCGTGAAGGTGGACACGACGACACTGGCAAAGGTCGAGCAGGCGCTCAAGCAAGCCAGCATCACGGCAGACGGCATCACGCTGGAAGCCGGTTCCATCAAGGCCCGTTTTGGCGATACCGACACCCAAGGCAAGGCCAAGGACGCCATTCAGGCGGCGCTTTCACCAGACCCTGCCGACCCGGCTTATGTGGTCGCGCTCAATCTGCTGTCCCGCTCTCCGGCCTGGCTGACGGCGCTCAATGCCAACCCGATGTACCTTGGGCTCGATTTGCGCGGCGGCGTGCATTTCATGCTGCAGGTGGACATGCAGGCGGCGCTGACCAAGCGCGCCGAATCGCTGGCCGGCGACATTCGCCTGTCGCTGCGTGAAAAGAACATCCGGCACGGTGGCATCGTCCGCAATGGCCAGGCCATTGAGATCCGCTTTCGTGACACCGCCACGCTTGAATTGGCCAAAAATCTGATCCAGGACCAGATTCCCGACCTCCAAATGGCCGAGGCGCCAGACGGCACCGACTACAAGCTGACCGCGACCATCAAGCCTGAGGCCGCACGCCGCATTCAGGACCAGGCGCTCAAGCAGAACATGGTGACGCTGCACAACCGGATCAACGAGCTCGGCGTGGCTGAGCCGGTGATCCAGCAGCAGGGCATCGACCGCATCGTGGTGCAGCTGCCCGGCGTGCAAGACACGGCCAAGGCCAAGGACATCCTGGGCCGTACCGCGACGCTGGAGATGCGTTTGGTCGAAGACAGCGCGGAAGCGCGCGCCGCCGAAAACAACAACGGCCCGGTGCCGTTTGGCGCCGAGCGCTTCTTCGAGCGCAACGGCCAGGCGGTGATCGTCAAGAAGCAGGTCATCCTGACCGGCGAAAACCTGACCGACGCCCAGCCGGGCTTTGATTCGCAGAACCAGCAGCCCAAGGTGGATCTGACCGTCGATGCCAAGGGCGGCCGCATCATGCGCGACACCAGCCGCGAGAACCTCAAGAAGCGCATGGCGATCCTGCTGTTTGAAAAAGGCAAGGGCGAAGTGCTGACCGCGCCGGTCATCCAGGGCGAACTGGGCAACCGTTTCCAGATTTCCGGCTCCATGAGCGTGGCCGAAGCCAGCGACCTGGCACTGCTGCTGCGCGCCGGTTCCCTGGCCGCGCCCATGGACATCATCGAGGAGCGCACCATCGGCCCGACGCTGGGCGCCGAAAACATCACCAAGGGCTTTCACAGCGTGTCCTGGGGCTTTGCAGTGATCGTGGCCTTCATGGCCGGCTACTACATGCTGTTCGGCCTGTTCTCTGGCATTGCGCTGGCGGTCAACCTGCTGCTGCTGGTGGCCGTGCTGTCGATGCTGCAGGCCACGCTGACGCTGCCGGGCATGGCGGCGATGGCGCTGGCGCTGGGCATGGCGATTGACTCGAACGTGTTGATCAACGAGCGCATCCGCGAGGAACTGCGCGGCGGCGCCTCACCGCAGGCCGCCATTCATTCAGGCTACGAGCGCGCTTGGGCGACGATTCTGGACTCGAACATTTCGACCCTGATTGCCGGCGTGGCCTTGCTGGCCTTCGGCTCCGGGCCGGTGCGCGGCTTTGCGGTGGTGCACTGCATCGGCATCCTGACCAGCATGTTCTCTGCGGTTTTCTTCTCGCGCGGCCTGGTCAATCTTTGGTACGGCCGGCAAAAAAAGCTCAAGACGGTGTCCATCGGCACGATCTGGCGCCCGCCCTCGGACGGCGCGCTCGCCAAGCCATGACCGCCTCTTTTTCCTGAGCTGCTTTCCAAGGATCCCAGATGGAATTTTTCAAAATCCGGCGCGACATCCCGTTCATGCGGCACGCGCTGATCTTCAACGTCGTCAGTTTCGCCACCTTTGCGCTGGCGGTGTTCTTCCTGTTCTCGCGAGGCCTGCACCTGTCGGTCGAGTTCACCGGCGGCACGCTGATGGAGGTGAACTACACCCAAGCAGCCGATGTCGGCAAGATTCGCGACACGGTGGCCAAGCTGGGTCTGAACGATGTCCAGGTGCAGAGTTTCGGCACTTCGCGCGACGTGATGATCCGTCTGCCGGCGCAAAAAGGCGTCAGCACGGCGCAGCAGAGCGATACCGTGATTGCCGCGCTGAAAGCCGCCAGCCCTGACGTGACGCTGCGCCGCACCGAGTTCGTCGGCCCGCAGGTCGGCGAGGAACTGGCGCAGGACGGCCTCAAGGCCCTGGCCATGGTGGTGTTCGGCATCATGGTCTACCTGGCGTTTCGTTTCGAGTGGAAGTATGCGGTGGCGGCCATCATCGCCAACCTGCACGATGTGGTCATCATTCTGGGCTTTTTCGCTTTTTTCCAGTGGGAGTTCTCGCTGGCGGTACTGGCCGCCGTGCTGGCCGTGCTGGGTTATTCGGTCAACGAATCGGTGGTGATCTTTGACCGGATTCGCGAGAACTTCCGCCGTTACCGCAAGATGAACACTGAGGAGATCATCGACAACGCGATCACCTCCACCATCAGCCGGACCATCATCACCCACGGCTCGACCCAGATCATGGTGCTGTCGATGCTGCTGTTCGGGGGCCCCACGCTGTTTTACTTCGCCTTGGCGCTGACCATCGGCATTTTGTTCGGCATTTACTCGTCGGTGTTTGTGGCCGCCGCGATTGCCATGTGGCTGGGCATCAAGCGCGAAGACCTGATCAAGGGGCCGTCGAAAAAAGACGAAGACCCGAATGATCCCAATGCGGGCGCGATAGTCTAGGCCGATTCGACAACGCGTCATCGTCAGCCGTGCTGTCCCGCAATCCGTCGCAAAGCTTTCTTGCTGGACAGGCTCGCGCCCTGTTTACAGAGCGCGTGGTCCAGATGGTGCCCATGCTGGCCAAGAGTATTGGCGACACGCTGTCTGAACTTGCGCTGCGGACAGGGAACGCACGCGAAATACAGGATCTGCGCGACGCTCTGCGGCTTTACCAGGAAAACAGCCCGGCCTGGGTTCAGGGAATCCTGGGCGCCGTTCGCCAACCATTCCCCCCGTCCGCCAAGACGGCGGCTTTAGGGCTGCTGGAGCCTGGAAAAATGGAACTGGTCGGCAACGATGCCGTGGAGCACCGCATTCTTGCCTCGCGCCTGGCCCTGCGCCTGCTGGATTTCGCGAGTTGGGAACTCAATGACCTGCGCCTGCGCATTCAGAGCCTGGAAGGCCAGTCCGAATTGGGCCGGCGCGACCTGTTCCGCCCGGAAGTGATTGCGCAGCACCTGGTCGAGCAATGGACGCTGGCGGGCCTGCCGCATTCGGCATGGCTGCTGGGCCAGGACACGATCCACAAGAACATGGCGGCCTGGATGCTGGAGATCTACCACGCGACCAACGCGTTCCTGATTGAACGCGGCGTCATGGCGGAAATCGACCTGCGGCCCCTGGTCCGGCGCACGCCTTCCGCCGTGAATGCCGCCAGGACCGCCAGCGTTCCAGAAAGTGACGAAAATCTGGGCAAAACGACGTCTGCCGGCGCCGGCATTCTGGACAGTCGGGATGCCCCGGCGCCAGGCAGGATGGCGGCCGGCCCTGGCGAGCCAGGCCAGCCGCCGGCAGCGGTGCGAAGCGGCTGGTCGGGCAATACCGTGCAGGAAGAAACGCGCATGCAGACCGCGACCACGCCGCTGGCCCGCGTGCGCATGCGGGCGCAGGGCGTGCTCGGGCATCTCAAGCAAATGCTCATGAGCCGCGTCGAAGGGTTCGACCAGACCAGCGCGCGCCGAGCCTCGCCACAGCTTGAACACGCCATGAACCGCCTGCAGCAGCAGGCTGAAGAAGCGATTTTGGACGGCTCCGGGCAATCCCGGCAGTCGGACCAGGGCTTTGCCCGCACGCAGGTTGACCAAGCGCTGCATGAACTGCGCCAGCGAACCAGCGTGCTGAAACAGGCGGCTTCCAGTTCCGCGGAAAAAGCCACGATTGAAATCGTCGCCCTGATGTTCCAGAGCATCCTGGCGGAAGACCGTATTGCGCCCCAGATCCGGGTCTGGTTTGCACGCCTGCAGATGCCGGTTCTTCGGGTGGCGGTCGCTGAGCCGGAGTTTTTCAGCTCGCTGGAGCATCCGGCGCGCCAGTTGATCGACCGCATGGGATCGTGCGCGCTGGGCTTCGATGTGACCGTCGAGGGCGATGTTCTTGAGACGGAAATCAAGCGCGTCGTGCAGGTCATCGAACAGTACCCGGAGACCGGACGCCGCGTGTTCCAGCTGGTCTATGAAGAATTCGACAAGTTCCTGTCGCGTTTCTTTGCCGAGCAGGGCAGCGTGGCCCGGGCGGTCAGTCTGGCCCAGCAGCTGGAGCAGAAGGAAACCATGACCGTGCAGTACACCATCGAGATGCGCACCATGCTCGATGACATGCCGGTGCGCGAGGAGATACGCGAATTCCTGTTCAGGATCTGGGCCGAGGTGCTGGCGATTGCCGCGATGAAAAATGGCCCGCAGCATGCGCAGACCCTGCTGTTCAAGCAGGCTGCGGCCGATCTGGTGTGGTCGGCAAGCGCCAAGCCGAACCGCAGCGACCGGTCGCGTGTGATTGCCGCGCTGCCCAGGCAGCTGCAACTGCTGCGCCAGGGCATGACCCTGCTGGGGCTGGACCTGGCGGCGCAGGATGCCCAGCTGAAGATCATCAGCGCCACCATGGCCGATGCCTTCATGTCAAAGACCGATGCGATTCCGCTTGAAAAAATCGATGCCATGGCCAAGCGCCTGACCAACCTGGAAGACTATCTTTCAGAGCAGGATGTCGGCGACTTTCCGCTCGATGCCGAAAGGCTGGTCACCATGATCGGGATCGATTCGGCCCATATCGAGGTGATTGCCGACGGCGGCAGCCAGCCGACCGACGCCATGCGCGCCTGGGCCAGGGAATTGCAGCCGGGCAGCTGGTTCAACCTGGACCACAACGGAAAAATCAGCCATGTGCAGTTTGCCTGGTGCAGCGAGCGCAAGCAGCTGCACCTGTTCGCCGCATCGGACGGCCGCAGCTTCCTGATCCAGATGCGCCGGCTGGCGGCCTACCTGCAGGCTGGGCTCTTGGTGCCGACGGAAGAGGAAGCGCTGACGGTGCGCGCCACGCGCGATGCCCTGGCCAAGCTGGACGCCAATCCCGAACGGTTGCTGGGCTAGAGCGAAGTCGCCCGTGACCTGTGGTCATGGAACGTGAGTGGCTGGCAACTTTTTGCTACTGAATTCATAGCTTCTAACGCTTACTGCGCTTGCGCGAAAGGCGTATTTTATGCTTAAGAAGTATGGGTTCTGGTGATTGGCCCTGACCGGCATCCTTGCCAAGGCAACTGGCCAGATGCGGCTCTGTAGAGAAAGGCGCAGCGCCATGGCGATTGCAAGGCCGCCGGTCAATGCGCGAGGCGGCCTTCGGCGTCGTCGCACAGTTCATCGAGCACCAGCGCGTCGGGCTCTTCGCCAAAACTCCAGTACACCATGAGGACGATGATCTTCAGGTCATCAAGCGACACGGGGTCGCCAGGCGCTGCCATGGCCCGGTCCATCACGATTTCGCGCATGTGCGGTGGCAGCACCCCCGATGTTTCCAGAAAGCAGACAAACCCGAGGCTTTGCGCGCCCAGGTGCGCCTGTTCGGCCACGGAATAGATGCGCAGGCTGTTGCTCGATTGCGCCTGCATGTGCGCAGGCGTGCTGCCTGGGTCCAGCGTACCGCCGGCGTCGGTGTCTGGCGCATCGGGTGGACTGATTTTCGTACCTTTGGCGGCAATGTTCAGCCCGTCGAGCCAGACCAGCGCTTCCTGGATTTCCTCGGCTTCGAAGCCTGCCGCGATCAGTTTGCGCCCCAGCCTGTCGATTTCTGGACAGGCGGCACCCTGCCAGTAATTTTCGTAAACGTAGACCAGAACTTCAAACATGCATTCAATATAACGCAGATAAGCTCAACCCGCCGCCATGCGCTGAAACAGTCCACCCGGCAGGCGAGCGACCTGTCCGTCGAGTTCGAGTTCGAGCAATTTAGCCTGCAGATGGGCGGTGTCCAGGCCCGTTCGCGCCTGTACGGCGTCGAGGCTGACCGCATCGAACCCGAGCGCCTCCAGCAGCGGATCGTTTCTAGCGCCAGCGGTTGCATCCGCCTCGTCACATTCTGGCGGGGCAGCAGGCGCGGCGCCAGAACCTGCAGGGACCAGCCGCAGCTCTTCGAGCACATCCTGCGCCACCTCCACCAGCTTGGCGCCCTGCTTGATCAGCGCATGGCAGCCGCGCGACTGCGGCGAATGAATCGAGCCGGGAATGGCAAACACTTCCTTGCCCTGCTCGGCCGCCAGCCGGGCGGTGATCAGCGAGCCCGACTGCAGCGCCGCCTCAACCACCAGCGTTCCCCGGCTCAGGCCGGAAATGATGCGGTTGCGTTTGGGAAAGTTAGCCGTCAGCGGCGGCGTTCCGAGCGGAAATTCGCTGATGATCATGCCTTGGCGGGCAATGCGGTGCGCCAGGTCGAGGTGTTTTTTGGGATAGACCCGGTCCAGCCCGGTGCCGACCACCGCAATCGTCTCGCCGCCGCCCAGCATCGCGCCATCGTGGGCCGCGCCGTCAATGCCCAGCGCCAGCCCCGACACCACGCAGATGCCGGCGCCGCCAAACGCCCTGGCAAACTGCCGGGCATTGCTTTCGCCTTGCGGCGTCGGATTGCGGCTGCCGACGATGGCCAAGCTATTTGCTATTGTTTTGATAGCTTTATCCGATTGACTGGCAAGCGTCCCGAGCATGTAAAGCATCAAGGGCGGGTCTTCGATGTCGAGCAGGGCCGCCGGGTAAGCCGCATCCCCCAGTACCGCGATGCGCCGGTCGTCCCCGGCCTTGAGCCAGTCCAGCGTGGCTTGCAGCTGGGCCGCCAAGCCGGGCGGCTCGCTGCGCAGGGCGCTGGCCAGCTTGTCGGAGCCGAGTTGTTGCAGGGTCGCGCTGCTTTGTTCAAAAATGGCCTGCGCCGATCCGAAGGCCGTCAGCAGCTTGCGCGCCGTGGTGTTGCCCACGCCGGGCGTGAGCGCCAGCCGCAGCCAGGCTCGGAGTTCTTCGGAATCCATGGGAGTCACCCTTTAGCAAGAGGCCCGTTGGGCCAGCGCCTTGGCGCGCTGTGAACCGGCCGCAAGCGGTTCAATCCGGGTTGGTGAAGCGGTCGCCGACCTTGATGCCGTCGGTGGCCCGCAGGATCAGCGCATATGACAGCCGGTCGAAAGTGCGAAACACCATCAGCAGGCCGTTGCGCTCGTTCGGCAGCTTGATGTCCGGCCGGGCGCTGTCGGTCCTGTCGCGCAGGCGCTCGCCGTCCTTCAAGATAGCCATGACATGGCCGCGATCCAGGCCGTCGCGGCTTCCCCGGTTGATCACCACGATCTGGTTTTCAGAAGCCCAGGCCACGGCGTTGCCGTAGACCGAGACGATCTGTCCCGCCATGGGCGACGAGGGCGCGCGCGGCACATAGCTGCGCAACTCGCGGGCCGGCTCGGCAATCAGGCGGTCGCCGACCCGCATTTCTTCCTTGGCGGCGATGATGTCGATGGTGGCAGGCACCCGCTCGGTCTGCAGCTTGCTGTCCTTGTCCGTATTCTGGACGCTGGATTCGCCGCGCACCAGTTCGGCCTTGCCGACGTAGTGCGCTTCGTAACCCAGGATTTCCTGGGTGGTCGGGTCTTTTAGCGGCGTGGCATTGCGAAACACCCGGTAATCCAGCGGCTCGCCCTTGTGGTCGCTCAGCGGCTTGCCCGGGCCATCGCCGCCGGCATAGCCGCCCAGCGCGTAGGCGCGGTCGCCACGGCTGAGCAGCACCCGGCCTTCCTGGGTGGCGACGATGCGCGGCGCCTGCGAAAAGCTCAGTTCATCAACAATCAGGGGCTCGGCCAGGAAGGGCTCGATGTCCTGCGGCGCCAGCGTGGGAATCGAGGCATCGGCCAGCGACTCGTAGCGGGTGCGTGGCGATACCCGGACGGTGCCCTGCGGCGCACCATCGCCGCCAGCCCGCCGGGTGCGCAAGGTCGCCCGGCCATCGCTCTTGTCAAGGAACAACTGCTGGCCGGGGTAGATGCGGTGCGGGTTGCGGATGTCTTCCAGGTTCATGCCCCACAGTTCGGGCCAGCGCCAGGGACTTTTGAGGAACAGGCCCGAGATCGCCCACAGTGTGTCGCCCGACCTGACGGTGTAGCTGTCAGGGGCATTGGGCATCAGGTCTGCCACGGGGATGCCGGTCCGGGCCACCTGCGCGGCCGTGGCCTGCTGGCCGGGCGTGATGGGGAAGTTCTGGGCCTGCGCGCTGGCTGCTAGGGACAGCAATACGGCAGCAGCCATTGAAACAGGGCGGAAACGACCAAAAGTTGTGTGCATCTTGAGAAGCTTGTTGGGACGGCTGCGTTTACTTTACGCTACAAGGAAACGCATTTTGCAATGCTTGTATCCGCGCAAATTTTCAGCGATTCTGTACCCAAGCCCTTGATTAAGCAATGATTAGGCGATTCTGAGAGGATTGGAGCCTTTGAAAATCGGGAAAAGTGGCGAAAATAGCGACTTCTCCTCATTCCCGCCATGACCCAACTCACCATTCTTCGCTATCCCGATCCGCGCCTGCATACCGTGGCCAAACCGGTGGCCGCCATCGACGCCAGAGTCCGCCAACTGGCGGGCGCCATGTTCCAGACCATGTACGACGCCGAGGGCATCGGCCTGGCCGCCACGCAGGTCGATGTGCATGAACGGCTGCTGGTCATCGACGTGAGCGAAGCGCGCGACCAGCCGCTGGTGCTGATCAATCCCGAGATCGTCTGGGCCAGCCTTGAGACGCGCACCGGCGACGAAGGCTGCCTGTCAGTGCCCGGCATCTACGACGGCGTCGAGCGTTCGCTGGCGGTGAGGGTCGAGGCGCTCGACCTGGACGGCCAGAAGCAAATTCACGAGGCCGAAGGCATGCTGGCGGTCTGCATCCAGCATGAAATGGACCACCTGATCGGCAAGGTGTTCGTCGAATATCTGTCGCCCCTGAAGCGCAACCGTATCAAGACCAAGCTGATCAAACAACTTAAATAGCCCCCACGGTCGCCCACTGCGTGTGGCTTCCTGCCCCCCGAGGAGGCCGCTGCGCCTACGACCCGGCAAAGCCGGTTCCGTGGCCCTGACTGGTGAAGGCTGCCCTGTGCGCGGGCTTGGGTGAAAATAGCGCCCATGCGCGTTATTTTTGCCGGAACCCCTGAATTTGCCCGAGTGGCGCTTGCACAACTGCACGGCGCCGGTTTTGAAATCCCCCTGGTCTTGAGCCAGCCCGACCGCCCCGCTGGCCGGGGCCTGAAGCTGCAGGCCTCTGTCGTCAAGCAGTGGGCTGAAAGCCATCAGATTCCCGTCGCCCAGCCTAGAAGCCTGCGGCTGGACGGCAAATACCCCGAGGACGCCGCTGCAGCGCGCGAAGCGATCGAAGCGGCGCAGGCCGATGCCATGGTGGTCGCCGCCTACGGGCTGATCCTGCCGCAGTGGGTGCTTGACATGCCCCGGCTGGGCTGCTTCAACATCCATGCCTCGCTGCTGCCGCGCTGGCGCGGCGCGGCGCCGATTCACCGCGCGATCCAGGCCGGTGATTTAGAAACCGGCATCACCATCATGCAGATGGACGCCGGGCTGGACACCGGCGACATGCTGGGGGTCGAAAAACTCGCGATTCAACACACCGACACCACGGCCGCGCTGCACGACCGGCTGGCCGCGCTGGGCGGGCAGATGATCGTGCAGGCGCTCAATCTTGCCGGCGGCGGCCAGTTGCATCCGGTCCGCCAGCCTGCCCAAGGCGTGAGCTATGCCCACAAGATTGAAAAAGCCGAAGCAGCGGTGGACTGGACGCAGCCGGTGGCCGTGATTGACCGGCACATTCGCGCCATGACGCCTTTTCCGGGCGCCAGCGCGCAGCTCGGGCCGGACACCCTGAAGCTATGGAACTCTGAAATTGATAGCTGCCCACGCCCGCCGGATGTGCGCGAAGGCCAGATTTTGTCTGCAAATGCCGATGGCGTGCGGGTCGTCTGCGGCGATGGCGTGCTGAATGTCACTGAACTGCAGCGCGCCGGCGGCAAGCGCCTGGGCGCCGCCGACTTCCTGCGCGGCTTTGCGCTGGCGCCCGGCATGCTCTTCGCAAAGTGAGCCCCGGTGTTCCTTCGCGCCGCCTACTACCGACACGCTGAATTCCGCCAGGGCGCGCGCGACATGTTCGCGGTCGCGCCGGGTTTTGCCGCCTGGGGAATGATGACCGGCGTGGCCATGGTCAAGTCGGGCATGAGCGTCATCGAGGCGCTGTTGATGACGGTGCTGGTGTATGCCGGCAGCGCGCAGCTGGCCGCCATTCCGCTGCTGGTCGCGGGCGCGCCGGCCTGGGTGATTTTGGCGACGGCGTTTTGCGTCAACCTGCGCTTCGTGGTGTTCAGCGCGCACCTGCGCGCCTACCTGATGCACCTGCCGCTGGGTCAGCGCCTGCTGACCGGCTTTTTGACGACCGACCTGAGCTATGTGCTGTTCGTTCGCCGCTTTCCCGCGCCCGGCGACACGCCGGACCAGCGCCTGGCGCAGCAGGCCTACCTGGCGGGCAATTGCGGGCTGTGCTGGGCCAACTGGGTCGGCAGCGGCCTGGTCGGCATCGCGCTGGCCAATTTCATCCCGACCGCCTGGGGGCTGGGCTTTGCCGGCATTCTGGCGCTGCTTGGCATCTCTTTCTCGCTGGTCACCACACGTTTGCGCATCATCGCGGCGCTGGTGGCGGGCGTTGCGGCGGTGGCCGCGTTCGCGCTGCCGCTCAAGCTCAACATCCTGGTGGCCATCGCGGCGGCGGTTGCCGTGTGCCTGATGCTTGAACGGGCGGCGGGCCTGGGCGCGGCGGCGCAGACGCCGGGCGCTGCCCCTGGGAACAACAAGCCATGAACGAGACCGATCTCTGGACCGTCGCGACCATCGCCGGCATGGCGGGCGTGACGGTGCTGACCCGCTGCTTTTTTTTCCTCTCCAACAAGCCGTGGACCTTGCCGGAACTAGCCCGGCGCGGCCTGGACTATGCGCCGATTGCCGCGCTGGCGGCGGTGATCGTTCCCGAGATCGTCATGACGCAGGGCCACCTCATCAGCACCTGGCAGGATGCCCGGCTGTTCGGCACGGCGGCGGGCGTGGCCTGGTTCTTCTGGCGCCGTGGCGTGCTGGGCACCATCGTCAGCGGGATGGCGGTGTACCTGTCATTGCACCTGGGTGCAGGTTGGTAGCGCGTATCAACGGGTCTTGGGTAACCTGGCTGCCCGCCTACAATTTCAGCCGGCCGTCGGTCAGTGGCTAATTCAATCATCGTATTTTGGAAGTTTTCATGAATTTCATCCGTTTTTCCGATTTGTGCGCCAGCGGCCAGGTGGCCGGCAAGCGCGTGTTCATCCGCGCCGACCTGAACGTGCCGCAGGACGCCAGCGGCGCCATCACCGAGGACACGCGCATCCGCGCATCAAGGCCCTGCCTGCAGATGGCGCTCGACGCCGGCGCGGCGGTGATGGTCACTTCGCACCTCGGACGCCCGGTGGAAGGCGAATTCAAGCCCGCCGATTCGCTGGCGCCGGTCGCCAAACGGCTCGGCGAACTGATGCAGCGCGAGATTCCCGTAGTGAGCAACTGGATCGATGGCGTTGACGTCCAGCCCGGCCAGCTGGTCATGCTGGAAAACTGCCGCCTGAACAAGGGCGAGAAGAAAAACGACGAAGGTCTAGCGCGCAAGATGGCGGACTTGTGCGACATCTTCGTGCATGACGCCTTCGGCACCGCGCACCGCGCCGAAGCCTCGACCTACGGCATCGCGCAATACGCGCCCGTCGCCTGCGCCGGACCGCTGCTGGCCGCCGAGATGGACGCGATCACGGCGGCCTTTGCCCATCCGAAAAGGCCGCTGGTCGCCATCGTCGCCGGCAGCAAGGTCTCGACCAAGCTGACCATCCTCAAGGCGCTGGCTGCCAACGTCGACCAGCTGATCGTCGGCGGCGGCATCGCCAACACCTTCATGCTGGCGCAGGGCCTGAACATCGGCAAGAGCCTGGCCGAACCCGACCTGCTGGCCGAGGCCAGCGCCGTGATCGAGGCGATGAAGGCGCGCGGCGCCGAGGTGCCGATTCCGACCGATGTGGTCTGCGCCAAGGCCTTTGCGGCCGACGCCGTCGCCACCGTCAAGCAGGCCGGCGAGGTCGAGGACGACGACCTGATCCTGGACATCGGCCCCGACACCACCGCCCGGCTGGCCGCGCAGCTCAAAAGCGCCGGCACCATCGTCTGGAACGGCCCGGTCGGCGTGTTCGAGTTCGAGGCTTTTTCCAGGGGCACCGAAGGCATCGCCCGCGCGATTGCCGAGTCCAGCGCCTTTTCAATTGCTGGCGGCGGCGACACGCTGGCGGCCATCGCCAAGTACGGCATTGAAAAAGACGTGGGCTACATCTCCACCGGCGGCGGCGCTTTCCTCGAAGTGCTCGAAGGCAAGACGCTGCCGGCGTTCGAGATTTTGCAAAAGCGGGCGGCGGGCTGACGCTTACGGCTTCTGTTTTGATAGCTGCTCACGCAGGCGGGGTGTGCGCAAACGGCCTGTTTTGCTTATAAAAAGCCGTTTGGAGCGCTGGTTTGCAGCGTTCGGGGGTTTGCGCCGCCCTTGAGCGGTCTGGCTGGCGTGCGGCGCTTGTTTCTGGTACCCGCCGTGTAACCTGTTTCGTGTATAAACCGGAAACTAAATTACAAAAGGAGACACCTTCATGACGCGTCGCGCCACCAAAATCGTTGCCACCCTCGGTCCCGCTTCCAGCGACCCAGTGCTGCTGGAAAAAATGATCCGCGCTGGCGTCAACGTGGTGCGCCTGAACTTCAGCCACGGCAAGGCGCAGGACCATATCAACCTGGCCGCCGTGGTGCGCGAAGTGGCCCAGCGCGCCGGCCGCGAGGTCGCCATCATGGCCGACCTGCAGGGCCCGAAAATCCGCGTCGGCAAGTTCGCAGAGGGCAAAGTGATGCTTGTGCCGGGCGAGAAATTCATCCTCGACGCCTCGCGCACCGAGCCGGGCGATGTCAAGGGCGTCGGGCTCGACTACAAGGAACTGCCGCGCGATGTGAAAGCCGGCGACGTGCTGCTGCTCAACGACGGCCTGATCGTGTTGACCGTCGATGCGGTGCGCGGCGAGGAAGTCCACACCACCGTCAAGCTCGGCGGCGAGCTGTCGAACAACAAGGGCATCAACAAGCAGGGCGGCGGCCTGACCGCGCCGGCGCTGACAGCCAAGGACATGGACGACATCAAGACGGCCATGAGCTTTCAGGCCGACTACGTGGCGGTGAGCTTTCCGAAAAACGCCACCGACATGGAAATGGCGCGCCAGCTGTGCAACGTGGCCGCCGCGCCTTACCGGCACAAGCCCGGCCTGATCGCCAAGATCGAGCGCGCCGAGGCGATTCCGAAGCTGGAGGAAATCCTCAAGGTCAGCGACGGCATCATGGTGGCGCGCGGCGACCTGGCGGTCGAAGTCGGCAATGCGGCCGTGCCGGCGCTGCAAAAACGCATGATCAAGATGGCGCGCGCCGCCGACAAGGTCGTCATCACCGCCACGCAGATGATGGAAAGCATGATCCTGAATCCGGTGCCCACGCGCGCCGAGGTCAGCGACGTGGCCAATGCGGTGCTCGACGGCACCGATGCGGTGATGCTCAGCGCCGAAACCGCCGCCGGCCGCTTTCCGCTCGAAACCGTCGAGGAAATGGCGAAAATTTGCGAGGAAGCCGAAAAAGCCGAATACAAGGAACTGACCGGCGATTTCTCCGGCAAGAACTTTGCGCGCATTGACCAGTCGATTGCCATGGGCGCGCTGTTCACCGCTCATTACCTGGGAGCCAAGGCCATCGTGGCGCTGACCGACAGCGGCTCGACCGCGCTGTGGATGAGCCGCCACGACATCCATGTGCCGATCTACGCACTGACGCCGCGCCTGGAAACCCAGCGCAAGATGGCGATTTACCGCAACGTGCGCCCCATTCTTATGGACAGCAGCGCCGACCGCGACACCGCGCTGGAACAAGCTGAAAGCCACCTGCTGCGCCTGGACATCGTGCAAAGCGGCGACGTGTACGCCATCACCTGCGGCGAGCCGATGGGCGCGCCCGGCGGCACCAACATGCTGAAGATCTGCCGCGTGGCCTGAAGCCGCGCTGAATCCGTACGCACCGGCCGTGCGTATCACCGTGTTCCATGAACACATTCACTTCAAGATTGCCCCGGCGCTCGCTGCTGGCCATGCTGCCGGCGCTGCTCACCGCCTGCTCGGGCGCCGACCTGCTCAACGCCACCGTTTCCACCGACAGCTACCGGCGCATCGAGGGACTGGCTTATGGCGCCGATCCCCGCCTGCTGCTTGACGTGTACCAGCCGGCTGCGGGAATCCGAAATGCGCCGATGGTGGTGTTTTTCTATGGCGGCAGCTGGTCGTCGGGCGAGCGCGCAGATTACCGGTTTGTCGGCGAGGCGCTGGCCTCAACCGGCATCGTGGCGCTGGTCGCCGACTACCGGCTGAGCCCGGCCTTCCGCTACCCGGCCTTCGTGCAGGACAGCGCCAGCGCGGTTCGCTGGGCGGTTGACCATGCGGCCGAATTCGGCGCCGATGCGCGCCGGATTTTTGTCATGGGCCACAGCGCCGGCGCCTACAACGCCGCCATGGTCGCTCTGGACCCGCGCTGGCTGGCGGCGGTCGGCCTGGCGCCCGCGCAGCTGGCGGGCTGGATTGGTCTGGCCGGCCCCTATGATTTTCTGCCGATAGGCGACGCCCAGACCCGGGTCGCCTTCGACTGGCCGCAGACCTCGGCCGACAGCCAGCCGATCATCCATGCGTCCCGGGCCTCGCCGCCGGCGCTACTGCTGGCGCCGGCCGAAGACCGCGTGGTCAATCCGCAGCGCAGCACGGTGGCGATGGCGGCGCGGCTTCGGGCCAGCGGCGTGCGGGTCGAGTCCGAATTGTTCGCCGGCGTCAGCCACGTCACCTTGCTGGCGTCGATGGCGCAAGTGCTCAGAAGCCGGGCGCCGGTGCTGGCGCGCGTGGCCGGGTTTGTGCAATCAGCTGGCTGACCGCCGCATCCACGCCGGCCGCCACGCTCCAGCACAGCCAGGCGGTCCAGAAGGTGTGGCTCATGTAGTGGGCGCCGCGAACCTGCTGCGCCAGCCCGAAGACGAAGCCGGCCAGCATCGCCCCGGCCAGCCAGCGCCGGGCGGTTTGGGGAAGCACGTGCCTGAAGGCGAAAAATCCGCCGATGAAGGCAAAGCCCGCCGACGCATGGCCGGCCGGAAAGCAGCCGCCGCTGCCGCCATCGCGAATGCCCCAGGCCCAGTGCGACACATGCGTCGCCACGCCGCCGAAGTCCTGCAGATCCCAGGGGCAGCTGGTGTGGCTGTACAGCTTGAGGGTCGAGACGGTCAGCAGCGCGGCCAGCGTTGTCAAGGCCAGTTGCACCCGCCGCGCCATCGGCAGGCGTTTGAGGCTGCCCAGGGGCAGGAAGATGCCGACCAGCAGGAACAACTCCAGCACCCAGGGCCATGGCCGCATGTCGTCATGCAGCAGGTTGCGCCACAGCCAGTGGCTTTCCAGCGCAAAGCCGCCGGCAGCGCCGAACCAGTGCGCCATGGCCAGGTCAAGGCTGGAGTAATCCCAGATCAGCAGCAGCAACAGGCTGCCCAGGGTCCAGCGTAAAAAGTGTGTGCGGGGCGAGGGTACGGGAAACAGCAGGTAAGACATGTGGGCTTTTGGCATATCGGGTTCCGCGAAGGTAACGGCCATGCCTTAAGTCACTCTTAACGACCGGCGATACCCTGAAAAATAAGTGGCGGACGCGACAATAGGCGCATGAGAATCCTGGTGGTTGAAGACGACACGGGCATCGCCCTGGGCCTGAAGTCCAGTTTGCAGCAGCGCGGCTATGCGGTCGATGTGTGCGGCACGCTGCGCAGCGCCTGGGCGGCCCTGCGCAGCGAGGCGTTCGACCTGGTGCTGCTGGACCTGGGCCTGCCCGACGGCGACGGCAGCCAGCTGGTGCAGCGCATTCGGCAGGCGCCGGCAGCCGCAGGCGGCCTGCCCGACACCCTGACGCCGGTCCTGATCATGACCGCCCGCGACCAGGTCGCCGACCGCATCCTCGGGCTGAACCTGGGCGCCGACGACTACCTCGTCAAGCCGTGTGACCTGGACGAGCTGGAAGCCCGGATGCGCGCATTGCTGCGCCGTTCCGGGGGGCGCGCCCACCCGCTGCTGGTGCATGGCGCACTGGTGATCGACCCGGCAGCGCACACCGTGCTGCGCGCCGGCCAGCCGGTGGAGCTGACACCGCGCGAGTTTGCCCTGCTGCTGCTGCTGCTGGAGTCGCGCGGCCGGGTGCTGTCGCGCCAGCAACTGGAGGCGCGGCTTTACAACTGGCAGGATGCCGTGGGCAGCAATGCGGTCGAAGTCCATGTCCACCACCTGCGCCGCAAGATCGGCGACAACGTGATCCAGACGCTGCGCGGCGTCGGCTACTTCATTCCCCGGGACGACGCGCCATGACGCCGCCCGCAGGCCGCCAGGCCTCGCTGACGCGCCGCCTGCTGCTCGGCGTGCTGGCGGCGCTGCTGCTGGTGTGGGCCGGGTTTTTTGCCGTTGGCCACCGCACCGGCATTCACGAGGCCGACGAGCTGACCGACGGCCATCTGGCGGGAACAGCGGCGCTGCTGCTGACGCTGGACCTGCCGCCCTTCACGGGAAATTCCCTGGAGCCGAACCGCCAGGCCAACCTCGGCATGGCCCGGCCGGCGCTGGCCAGCCTGAAGCACCACGATTACCAGTTTTCCCTGAGCGTGCTGGTGCGCGACGCGGCCGGCCATCTGCTGGCGCGCTCGGGCGAGGCGCCGGTGCCGCCTTTTGTCCAGCGCGACGGTTTTGCCGACCTGCGGCTGGGAAGCCCGGCCATCGCCTGGCGCAGCTTTTCGCAATGGGATGCCGCGCACAGCCGGCAGGTGATGGTGCTGGTGAAGTTCGAGGAGCGCGAGGCACTGGCCGAGGATGTGGCCGCCCAGCTGGCCGAGCCCGTCCTGTGGCTGCTGCCGGTGGTGGCGCTGGCGCTGGGCGCGGCCATTTTGCGCGGCCTGCGGCCGCTCCAGGCGCTCTCGCGCGATGTCGAGGCGCTGGAGGTGGACCAGGCCGAGCGCCTGCAGGCCCGCCATCCCTACCGCGAATTCAATTCGGTGGTGCGCTCCATCAACCGGCTGCTGGGCCAGCAGCAGGCCGCACTGGAGCGCGAGCGCCAGCTGGCCAGTGAAATCGCCCACGAACTGCGAACCCCGCTGTCGTCGATTGCCCTGCAGGCCGCATCGCTTCGCGGCACCTTGCCCAAAGAGGCGCAAGCTGCAGCTCTGCAGCAGATCAGCGCCGATGCGCTGCGCGCCGGCCATGTCATCAGCCAGCTGCTGGCGCTGGCGCGCACCGGCCAGGCCGGCATGCAGCAGGCGCTGGTGCCGCTGGACCTGGCCACGCTTGCGCGCGAGGTCGTGGCCGGCTATGCGCAGGCGGCCTGGCAAAGCGGGCATCAGTTGAGCGTGCAGGGGGCTGAACGCCAAACCGTGCTGGCGCATCCGCTGCTGCTGGAACTGGCCTTGCGCAACCTGGTTGACAACGCCCTGCAGCACACCGCCCGGGGCACGGCCGTGTGCGTGCAGTGGGGCAGCGATGCGGGCCATGCCTGGCTGCAGGTGTGCGACGACGGCCAGGGCGGCCACGACGCGCCGGCCGCCGCCCCGGCCTTCACCGACCGGCTGGGCCTGGGCCACAAGATCGTCGGCCGGGTCATGGATATTCATGGCGGCAGCTTCGCGCAGCACGCGGCGGCGGCGCCGTTCAAGCGGTGTTATCGGCTGTGTTTTCCGGCGGTTTCATGACCTGACGGCCACCTAACGGACTATTGGCAAACAGTAGAATGAAGGTTAAGGTTACCGTGCGGTTACCGCAGGCCAACGTGGCGGCGCCTGCTGCGCCGCCCAGCCACGTACACCACCGTTTTCTTCAGCTTTTTAACTTTCCGGAGACTCTCAATCATGGCACTCGTTTCGATGCGCGAACTGCTGGACCACGCCGCCGCCAATGGCTACGGCATTCCGGCTTTCAACGTGAACAACCTGGAGCAGGTCCAGGCCGTGATGGCCGCCGCCGACGAGGTCGGCGCGCCGGTCATCCTGCAGGCCAGCGCCGGCGCGCGCAAGTATGCGGGCGAGGCCTTCATCAAGCACCTGATCCTGGCAGCCGTCGAGGCTTATCCGCACATTCCGCTGGTGATGCACCAGGACCACGGCCAGAGCCCGGCCGTCTGCCAGGGCGCGATCGACCTGGGCTTCAGCTCGGTGATGATGGACGGTTCGCTGGAAGCCGACGGCAAGACCATCGCCAGCTTTGACTACAACGTCGAGGTCACCCGCAAGGTGGTCGCGATGGCGCACGCCACCGGCGTGTCGGTCGAAGGCGAATTGGGTTGCCTGGGCAGCCTGGAAACCATGCAGGGCGACAAGGAAGACGGCCACGGCACGGACGCCGTGATGACGCACGACCAGCTGCTGACCGACCCCGAGGAAGCCGCCGAGTTCGTCAAGCGCACCCAATTAGATGCGCTGGCGATTGCCATCGGCACCAGCCACGGCGCCTACAAGTTCACCCGCAAGCCCACCGGCGACATCCTGGCCATCGAGCGCGTCAAGGAAATCCACCGCCGAATTCCCAACACCCACTTGGTGATGCACGGCTCGTCCAGCGTGCCGCAGGACCTGCTGGCGCTGATCAACCAGTACGGCGGCCACATGAAGGAAACCTACGGCGTGCCGGTCGAGGAAATCCAGAAAGCCATCCAGTTCGGCGTGCGCAAGATCAACATCGACACCGACATCCGGCTGGCCATGACCGCCGCGGTGCGCAAGTTCCTGGCCGAGAACCCCGACAAGTTCGATGCCCGGGAATGGCTCAAGCCCGCTAGAGAAGCCGCCAAGGCGATCTGCAAGCAGCGCTACATCGAGTTCGGCTGCGAAGGCCAGGCCGGCAAGATCAAGGGCCAGAGCCTGTCCGTCATGGCAGCCCAGTACGCCAAGGGCGAGCTGGCCCAGGTCGTTCAATAAAAAAGTGCCCGTGCGATCCGCTTTGCCGGATTGGCGATAATTCAAAGCCCGTGGTGGACCCAGGTCGCACGGGCTTTTTCACTTTTCCAACCCGCAGACCCGCATGACCACCACGAACTCCGTACTTCACACCTCGGCCTTGACTTCCCTGCCTTTGCTCGCGCGCGGCAAGGTGCGTGACAACTATGCCGTGGGCCAGGACCGGCTGCTGATGGTCGCCAGCGACCGCCTGAGCGCCTTCGACGTGATTCTGGGCGAGCCGATTCCCGGCAAGGGGGCGCTGCTCACGCAGATGGCGCTGTTCTGGTTCGGCAAGCTGGGCAGCATCTGCCCCAATCACCTGACCGGCGAAGCGCCCGAGAGCGTGGTCACGCCGGCTGAAATTCCACAAGTCACCGGCCGCTCGATGCTGGTCAAGCGCCTCAAGCCGATTCCGGTCGAAGCCGTGGTGCGCGGCTACCTGGCCGGCAGCGGCTGGGCCGAATACCAGCAGAGCCAGTCGGTCTGCGGCGTGGCGCTGCCCGCCGGCCTGCAAAACGCCAGCAAGCTGCCCGAGCCCATCTTCACGCCCGCCGCTAAGGCCGAGGCCGGCGAGCACGACGAAAACATCAGCTACGAGCAGGTGGTCAAGGTGGTCGGTCCCGAGCTGGCCGCGCAGATCAAGAAGCTCAGCATCGAAATTTACGAAACTGCCGCTGCCTTTGCCTTGACCAAGGGCATCATCATTGCCGACACCAAGTTCGAGTTCGGCCTGGACGAGCAAGGCACCTTGACGCTGATGGACGAAGTGCTGACGCCCGATTCGTCGCGCTACTGGCCGGTCGAAGGCTACGAAGCGGCCTTTGCGCTAGGTGCGAACCCGCCGAGCTACGACAAGCAGTTCGTGCGCGACTGGCTCGAAGCCGTGCGCATCAACGGCAAGCCCTGGGACAAGACCCCGCCGTCGCCGCACCTGCCGCCCGACGTGACAGCCAAGACCGCCGCCAAGTACCAGGAGGCGATGGCGCGGCTGACGGCTTGAGGGGTGTTCCTGTTTGTGTCACACTTGTAGTACAAGTTTGACGCCAAAGGAATTCATCATGTCCACCACCACCCTGCGCATTGAAGACACCTTGCGCGAACGCATCGCCCGGCTGGCGCAGGCCTCTGGCCAGACGCCGCATAACTTCATGCTCGAAGCGCTGGCGCAAAAGGTTGATGAAGCCGAATGGAAACTGTCCATGCAACGTGAAGCGCAGCAGCGCGATGCCGCCTTGCAGGCCGGCGAGCCGGGCATGGAATGGCATGAAATGCGCACCTACCTGCGCGACCGCCTCAGCGCCCATGCCGCGTCCGGCAAGCCTTCGTCAGACCAGCGGTGAGCCGGGTCGTTCTGGCCCCGCAGGTCAGGGCCGATTTCGACCGGATTTTCGATTTTCTTTTTGTGTACGCGCCCGGCTCTGCCGCCGCGCGCATCGGAAGCATCATCGCGGCCATTGATATCCTGGAAACCAGCCCCCTGATTGGGCGGCCGGTGGCCTTCGGTCAGCGCGAACTGGTGATTGCCAGCGGCAGCAGCGGCTATCTGGCGCTGTACCGCTACGATCCGGCACTGGACACTGCCTTCGTGCTGGCGGTGCGCAGCCAGCGCGAGCGGGATTACAAGCGGTAAGCGCGGTCGCGCAGCCTCAAGCTCGGCGCTTCAGCTCAGCACCACGCTGCTCAACCGCCGCCGGTAGCTGGCCACCGCTTTGTCTTCCGGCGGAATCTGGCCGTCGGCGACCTTGGGCTTGGGCGCTTCCATGATGTCCAGCACGGCGATGTAGGTCTTGCGCGCCAGGCCGTCGTTCCACGCCTTGTCGCGCATCAGGATTTCCAGCAGTTCGTCCAGCGCGTCGGTCCAGCGCTGGCCGGCCATCAGCACTCTAGCCTTGTCGAATCTGGCGTAAAAATCGCGCTTGTTGGCAGTTATTTTTGAATCAAATGTGGTATTTGCGCTTGCTGCGTCTGCATGAGCTGCTACAAAATCAAGAGCATCCATCCAGCGCTTGAGCGAATCGAAGCGGCGCACCGTGGCGGTTTGCGCAATCACCGGCGCGAAGGCCACCTTGGCATCGTCCTCGCGGCCCAGGCTCAGCAGCTGCTTGACATAGTCGAAGCGGGCATGGTCGTCTAGCGGATTCGTCGCGACCGCCTGCTGCAGCCTTTCAAGCACGGCTTCGGGGGCGTTGTCCAAAATAGCCTCTTCCTCGGGCGGCGCTTCTTCCGGGGCGGGCGGCAAGTGCTTGTCGAGGAATTCCTTGATCTTGCCTTCACTCAAGGCGCCCGTGAAGCCATCGACCGGCTGGCCGTTCATCAGCAGGATGCAGGTCGGAATGCTGCGGATGCCGAAGGCCTCGCCCAGCTGCTGCTCCTGGTCGGAGTCGATCTTGACCAGCTTGAAGCGCCCGGCATAGGCCACCTCGACCTTTTCCAGAATCGGGCCGAGCGACTTGCACGGGCCGCACCACGGCGCCCAGAAATCAATCAGAACGGGCGTGGTCATGGAAGCGGCAATGACTTCCTCCTGAAAATTGGCGATGGTGACGTCGATCATGGTGTGAAGAGAATAGGGGTTGGATCAAAGGGTTTCAAGCCAGCGCCCTGGAGTCCCGAAAAGGGTGCGCGGGCGCCGGCGCTGGCGGCAGTCAGCACGATAGCATGCAAGCCACGGCCGGCCGCTGCGCCGGGGCATGGCCTGGCCCGCAGCCACAGCCCTTAAAATCACGCCTTACCGGCCCGCAGCCCTTCAGATACCTCAGCACTCCAATCCATATGACGACAACAAACAATCCGGCAACGCCCCTGGTGGGCGTGGTGATGGGCTCCAGCAGCGACTGGGACACGATGCAGCACGCCGTGCAGATCCTGACGCAGTTTGGCGTGGCGCACGATGCGCGCGTGGTGTCGGCGCACCGCATGCCCGACGACCTGTTCGCCTATGCCGAAGCCGCCGCTGGCCGGGGATTGCAGGCGATCATTGCCGGCGCCGGCGGCGCGGCGCATTTGCCGGGCATGCTGGCGGCCAAGACCATCGTTCCGGTACTCGGCGTTCCGGTCGCCAGCCGGCATTTGCAGGGCGTCGATTCGCTGCACAGCATCGTGCAGATGCCCAAGGGGATTCCGGTCGCGACGTTTGCGATTGGCCATGCGGGCGCAGCCAATGCGGCGCTGTTTGCCGTCGCCATGCTGGCATTGCATGACCCGGCGCTGGCTGAAAAGCTGCACGCCTTTCGCACCGAACAGACCGCTGCCGCGCGCGCCATGACGCTGCCTCCGGTATGACCATGCCGTCCGAATTTCCGATTTTCCCCGGCACCTTTGACGCCGCCGGCCGCCCCGCCACGCTCGGCGTGATGGGCGGCGGCCAGTTAGGGCGCATGTTCGTGCATGCCGCGCAGCGCCTGGGCTACTTCACTGCGGTGCTTGACCCGGACCCGCAAAGCCCGGCCGGCCGGGTCAGCCACCACCATATTCCCTTTGCCTACGACGACGCGCAAGGGCTGGCGCAGCTGGCCGCCGTGTGCGCGGCCGTCACCACTGAATTCGAGAATGTGCCGGCCAGCGCCTTGCAGACGCTGGCCGGCAGTTGCCCGGTCGCGCCTGGCGCCGCCGCCGTGGCGATTGCGCAGGACCGCGTCCAGGAAAAATCGCATTTCACCGCCAGCGCCGATGAATCGGGGGTGATGGCCGGCGTGACCTGCGCGCCTTACGCCGTCATTGAAACGCCCGGCCAGCTCCAGGCCGTGCCGGCCGACCTGCTGCCCGGCATTTTGAAGACCGCGCGCATGGGCTACGACGGCAAGGGCCAGATGCGTGTCAAGGACAGGGCCGAGCTGGCGGCGGCCTGGGACGAGCTGGAGCATGTAGCCTGCGTGCTGGAGAAAATGCTGCCGCTGCAAGCCGAATGCTCGGTGATCGTGGCGCGCGGCTGGGATGGCGCCATCGTGGCGTTTCCGCCGCAGCGCAACGTGCATGTGGACGGCATCCTGGCCGTGACTGAGGTTTATGAAGGAAATATGTCTCCCGCGCTTGCTGCACGGGCACAAGCAGCTACCAAAGCCATAGCACATCACATCGGCTACGTCGGTGTGCTGTGCGTCGAGTTCTTCGTCATCGACGACGGCAGCGAAGACGGCGCGCTGGTGGTCAACGAGATGGCGCCGCGCCCTCACAACAGCGGCCACTACACCATGGACGCCTGCGACGTGTCGCAGTTCGACTTGCAGGTCCATGCCATGGCCGGCTTGCCGCTGCCCGCGCCGCGCCAGCATTCGCCGGCGATCATGCTCAATTTGCTCGGCGATGTCTGGTTCGACGCGGCTGGCAACGCGCGTACGCCCGACTGGCAGGCGGTGCTGGCGCTGCCCGGCGCGCACCTGCACCTGTACGGCAAAACCGAGGCGCGGCCGGGCCGCAAGATGGGCCACCTGACCATCACCGGCCTTGACGTGGCCGGCGTCAAGGCCACGGCGCGCCAGGCGGCAAGCATTCTGGGCCTGCCCGGTTTTGGGGACGCCGGATGATGCTTGCCGGCACCGACCCGCAGGCAATTGAGGACGCCGCCCGTGTCATCCAGGCTGGCGGGCTGGTCGGTTTTCCGACCGAAACGGTCTATGGCCTGGGCGCCGACGCGTCGAGCGACGACGCCGTGGCCGGCATTTTTGCGGCCAAGGGCCGGCCCGCCAACCATCCCTTGATCGTGCATGTGGCCGATGCCGCGCAGGTCAGCGACTTCGCCGCCAGCGTGCCGCCGTTTGCCGCGCGCTTGATGAAAGCTTTCTGGCCCGGACCGCTGACGGTGATCCTGCCGCGCCGCGACGGCGTGGCGACTGCGGCGGCCGGGGGCCAGGACTCGATTGGCCTGCGCTGCCCGGCGCATCCGGTGGCGCTGGCTTTCCTGAAGGCCTGTGGCACGGGTGTGGCGGGCCCGAGCGCCAACCGCTTCGGCCGCGTCAGCCCGACCAGCGCGCAGCATGTGGCGCAGGAGTTCGGCGACGCGCTCTTGGTGCTCGACGGCGGGCCGTGCGCGGTCGGCATTGAGTCGAGCATCGTCGATTGCACCCGGGGCCGGCCGGTGCTGCTGCGCCCCGGCGTGCTGACGCGCGCCCAGTTAGAGGCGGCTTGCGGCGAGCCGCTGCTGAACAAGGACGATGCGCAGGCGGCCGGCAAAGCGCCGCGCGCGCCCGGCACGCTGGAAGCGCATTACGCGCCCGACGCCAAGGTGCGCCTGATGGACGCTGGCGCCCTGCAAGCGGCGCTCGACCTGCTTGGCGCAGACGCGGCGCACATCGCGGTGTATGCCCGCAGCGCGCTCAGCATCAAGTCGCCCCAAATGCTCTACCGCCGCATGCCCGACGATGCCGCCGCCACCGCGCAGCAGCTGTTCGCCGTGCTGCGCGATTTCGACGCCCAGGGCGCCCGGCTGATCTGGATCGAGCAGCCGCCCGCCGGCATCGAGTGGGACGGCGTGCGCGACCGGCTGGGACGCGCTGCGGCCAGTTAAGCGCTGAAAACCCTTAGTTCAGCGCGGTCCGCACGTTGTTCTTGTAGGTGTAGAGCGTCACGGCCGGCTGGGTCAGTTCGCCGTTGGCGGTGAAGGCGATGCTGGCGGTCACGCCCTTGTACTGCGTCTTTCCAATGAAGGGCAGGTAAGTTTTCGGGTCCACCGAGTTGGCGCGTTTCATGGCATCGACCAGCACGAAGGTCGCGTCATAGGCATACGGGCTGTAGATCTGGAACTGGCCAGGGAAGCGGGCGTCGTACTTTTTCTTCCATTCGGCGCCGCCCTGCATTTTCTGGATCGAGGCGCCGCCGGTGGCGCAGGTCACGTTCCTGATGGGCGCGGCCTTGCTCGACAGGTCGGGCAGCTTTTCGGTGCACAGCGCATCGCCGCCGAAGAACTTCACTTCGGACAAGCCGAGCTGCGCCATCTGGCGCAGCATCGGGCCGGCCTGCGCATCGAGCCCGCCGAAGAACACCGCATCGGGCTTCCTGGCTTTGATGCCGGTCAGGATAGCCATGAAATCGGTGGCCTTGTCGGTGGTGAATTCCTCGCCGACCACCTCGATGCCTTTTTGCTTCGCCGTGGCCTTGAACACGTCAGCCAGGCCCTGGCCGTAGGCGGTGCGGTCGTCAATCACCGCGACCTTCTTGATCTTCAGCGCGTCGTGGGCAAAAATCGCCAGCGCCGCGCCCAGCGCGTTGTCGTTGGCGATCAGGCGAAAGCTGGTCTTGTAGCCCGGTTTCGTCAGGTCCGGATTCGTCGCCGACGCCGTGATGTTGGGAATGCCGCAGCGACTGTAGACCGTCGCGGCGGGAATCGACGTGCCCGACTGCAGGTGGCCGACCACGCCGGCCACCTTGGCGTCGCACAGCTTCTGGGCCACGGCGGTGGCCTGGCGCGGGTCGCCGGCATCGTCTTCGGCCACCAGTTCGAACTTGATCTTCTTGCCGCCGATCACCAGGTTCTGGGTGTTCAACTCGTCAATCGCCAGGTGCACGCCGTTTTCGGTGTCCTTGCCGATGTGTGCAATGCCGCCCGACGTGGGGCCGGCGTGGGCGATGCGAACGGTTTGCACTTCCTGGGCGTGGATCATCGGGGCGGCCAGGCACAAGGCGGCAGCGGCAAGGGCGATACGTGAACGGGCGGTCAGCAGGGACAGGACGGGCATGTCAAATCTTTCTGGCAAAGAGAAAAATTATAGGACGCCCGGTTTTGCCCCGCTACCCCCGGCCAGCGCAAGGGCCAGTCCGGGACCAATTCGTGTCCAATCAGCCCATGCAACCTACCGAACCCCACGACGCCATCGACCACCGCCTGACCGAGCTGGAAATCAAGGCCAGCTTCAACGAAGACCTGCTCGACCAACTGAACCAGGTCGTCATCCGCCAGCAGCAGCAGATCGACGCGCTGCTGCGCGAAGTCGAACGGCTGCGCCAGCAGATTCCGGATGCGGGCAACGGCGTTTTCAGCCGGGCCGGCGACGACCTGCCGCCGCATTATTGAGCGCCTGGCTGGCTTTCCGTCATTGAATTAATGATGGAACATGAACTTTGCGCAGTATTCATGGGCATGAGTAGCTATCAATATAGTAGTGACGTCTATGCGTATCCAGCAGGATGTAAAGAATAGAAACATCCATATACCATCCACTTGGATGGTTTTAAGATAATGTCATGCCACCAAGAACCGCCAACACCGTCGTCGTCACCAAGCCGGCTGACGAAAAAATCACCATCAACCTGGGCTATGTCGATCTGGGACAGATTGACTTGCTGGTGCAGGAAGGCTTTTACGCCAACCGCACCGACCTGATCCGCACCGCCATCCGCAACCAGCTGGCGGCGCATGCCGATGTGGTGAAACAGGTGGTGGCGCGCAAGACGCTGGTGCTCGGCATCCAGCATTTTTCCGCCGACGACCTGCGCGCCGTGCAGGCCTCTAGCGAAACCTTGCAGATCCGTGTGCTGGGCCTGGCCACCATCGCGCTTGACGTCACCCCCGAACTGGCGCTTGCCGCCATTGATTCGGTGGTGGTGCTGGGCGCGCTGCATGCCAGCCCGGCTGTGAAGGCGGCGCTAGCTGGCCGCATCCGCTGAATTCCATTGTCTTTTCTACCCTGTTCCCTGAAAGGAAACACCATGAACCCGAACCTTGAACGCATCCTGGCCGAAGCTTCCCGTCTGGCGCAAAACGCCATCCAGCAAGGACTGGCAGCGGCCAGCCAGCACACGGAGGGCGGCGGCGCGGCCGTGCTGCCGCAGCTGGCCGGCGCGCCCAAAAATACAGCCAATCCGATGAACAACCCGGCGTTCCAGAATTCCATGGCCGAGGCCACGCGCCTGATGCAAAGCGGCAACCTGCAGGCCGCCACCGCCGCGATCCAGGCCGCACTCAGCGGCGCTGCGGTGCCCGCCAGCGCCGACGATCTGAATGTCATCGACGTGGAAGCGCATGAAGTCGGCCGTGCAGCGCCGGCGCAGAAATCGTCCGAGCCAGCTGTCAAGCCCGGCCCCGCCGGCCAGTTCATCAGCGGCAGCCATAGCGAAGGAACGGCCGGCAGCCGCGACTACAAGCTCTACATTCCGCCGGCGTCCTTCACCGAACCCCTGCCGCTGGTGGTGATGCTGCACGGCTGCACGCAGAACCCGGACGACTTTGCGGCGGGCACCGGCATGAACGACGCGGCGCTGAAGCGCGGCTTCTATGTGCTGTATCCGTCGCAGACGCAGCATGCCAATTCGTCGCGCTGCTGGAACTGGTTCAAGCACAACCACCAAAAGCGCGGGCGGGGCGAGCCGGCGGTGCTGGCCGGCATGACGCGTGACGTGATGGCGCGTTACAACATCGACCCCAAGCGCGTCTATGTGGCGGGCCTGTCGGCTGGCGGCGCCATGGCGGCGATTTTGGGCGATGCTTACCCCGACCTGTTTGCCGCCGTCGGCGTGCATTCGGGCCTGGCCACCGGTTCGGCGACCAATGTGCAGACCGCGCTCAGCGTGATGCAGACCGGCGCAGCGCCAACTGCAGCGCGGACCACCGCCAGCCCGCCGACCATCGTCTTTCACGGCGACAAGGACGCGACCGTGAACCCGGTCAACGGCGAGCAGGTGCTGGCGGCCAGCGCCGGCGCCCACCAGCCGGAGACGAAACGCGCCAAAAGCGCCAACGGCCGCGACTACACCCAGCGCGTCTACAAGGCAGCGGGCGGTCGCGTGGTGGCCGAGCATTGGGCGGTGCACGGCGCCGGCCATGCCTGGTCGGGCGGCAGCGCGCGGGGTTCGTACACTGATGGCACCGGCCCCGATGCGTCCGAGGAAATGCTGCGCTTCTTCCTGGCGAACACGCTGCCTGCGAAGCATTGAAGGGCCGCATCGCCCGAGCCCGGGGCGCCATTCGCAAGACCCCGGTCTTATAGAATGGCGCCCCTTCCATTCCTGCCTGCCGGCCCCGCCATGAACATCACCGTCAACGAAGAACTGCTTGCCTACATCGACCCGCTGACGCCGGAAGAAAACGAAACCCTGGAGCGCAGCCTGCTGGCCGAGGGTTGCCGCGATGCGCTGGTGCTGTGGGGCGAGGTGCTGGTCGACGGCCACAACCGCCACCGCATCTGCACCCGGCACGGCATTCCCTTCAACACCGTCCAGAACACCCGCTTCACCTCGATTGACGACGTGCATCTGTGGATGATCGAGCAGCACCTGGGCCGGCGCAGCGTGTCCGATTTCCAGCGCGGCGTGCTGGCGCTGCGCAAAAAGGACATCTTGACCGCGCGCGTGCAGCCGGCGCCCGCCGAATCGTCCGGGTCCGAAGCTGCCCCGGTTGCTGCCAAGCCCGAACCCGTGCCGACGATGGGCGCCATCGCCAAGTCCGCGCGCATCAGCAATGCCACCATCCACCAGATCGAGAAGATCCAGAAGTCGGCCGCGCCCGAACTGGTCGCGGCGGTGAAGTCGGGAACGATCTCGATCAATGCGGCGGCCACCGTGGCGTCGCTGCCGGTGGAAGCGCAGGTGGCGGCGGTGGCCGGCGGCAAGAAAGAGCTGCAGCAGGCCGCCCGCCAGGTGCGCGAAAGCAAGGCCGTGGCCCGCACCGAGCCCGAAACGCCCGAAGGCGTGATTGCGCGGCTGCGCCAGACCATCACCGAACTGAGCGCCGAGAATACGGCGCTGAAGGCCAGGCTGGCCGGGCTGCTGAACGCCTGACCTGGCTCCTGGATTGCGCAGCCCATAGCCGAGCTGATCGGCAGCGCCTGGCGACTGGCGCCTGCTTTTCAGTCAGATGGCCAGCAAGTCACTGTCGCTTCGTTCAAACAACCCCTCGATCAGCGGGTGCTGGTACTGGCGCTTGACATTGATGGCGAAAAAGTTTTCCCACAGGTTGGGCAGGCGGCAATATTCCTGCAGCGTTCCGTTGCGAAGCTCGTCGCGCACCACCACCGTCGGGACCACCGCCGGCGCGGCGCTGGCCCGCGCAAGCACCCGGACCATGGCCATGTCATCGACTTCGGCCAATGCGGTGACGCGCAGTTTGTGTTGTTCGCACAGCAGGTCGAAAGCCGCCCGCAATTCGCTCTGCGGACTTGGCAGGATCAGGTTCAAGCCTTGCAGATCGTCCGGAAAGCGAAACGGCGCGGCAGCGCTGCGCGGCTGACCGACCAGGCTGACCTGCTGGCGCGCAATGCGCCGGCATTGCCCATGGTGCAGGCTGTCCGCATGCACCCGCTGGTTGGACAGCACCAGGTCCAGGCTGTGCGCTGCCAGCCGGGTGAGCATCTCGGGCAGGCTGCCTGACTGCAGCACCAGCGTCACGTCGCCGCGGCCCAGCAAGGGTTCGACAAAGCTTTCCTGAAAATTGCGGCTGAGCGTGGCCACCGCGCCGATGCGCAGCACCTGGCGCACCTGCAGCACGCCGTCGCGAAAGGTCGAGAGCAGTTCGCTGCCGCTGGCATGGATGGTTTCCGCATAGCCCAGGGCAATCCGGCCCGCCTCGGTGATCACCAGCCGGCGGCCCTGGCGGTCGAACAAGGCTTGTCCCAACTGCTCTTCGAGCTGGCGAATCTGGGTGGACAGGGCCGACTGCGACACATTGAGCTGCTGCGCGGCACGCGTCAGGTTGCCGGTGCGCGCAACCATCCGGAAGTAGTTGAGATGGTGGTAGTTCAAATGGGGCATGGCGGCTCTGCTTGTGTAGATTGTTCTGTTTAATAGAACGATATTAGACTAATTTTGAATTTTACAGAACACGGAAAGTGCGCCACCATCGGGTTTTCCTACCTAACGGACGACCCAGAACCATGTTGCCAATTTCCCATGCCCCGGCGTCTGCATTGCAGGCAGTGCTGGCGGTGTTGATCCTGTTTTTGCCCTGCGCCCTGCTGCTGCCTGCCTGGCTGGCGTCGCGCCGGACACCGCGGCCCGACAAGGCCTGGCCACTGGCGCAGGGAATTTCCCTGATGGCGCTGCTCACCGCCCTGCTGGCCGGACTGGAGGTGGCGGTGCATGGGGCGGCCAGCGTCGCTCCTGCGGCCTGGTTGCCTGCGGTGAGGCTTGACGCCCTGAGCGTCATGATGCTGGCGCTGACCACGTTTCTCGGCTGGGTCATCGTGCGCTACTCGCGCAACTACCTCGCTGGCGACCCGGGCCAAAGCCGCTACCTTGCCTGGCTCTGCCTGACGCTGGCCGCCGTGTGGCTGCTCGTCATGCTGAACAACCTGCTGCTGCTCTGCCTGGCCTGGACCGCCACCAGCCTGGCGCTGCACCAGCTGCTCACCTTCTACCGGGACCGGCCTGCCGCCATCGTGGCCGCGCACAAGAAATTCCTGATCAGCCGCGCCGCCGACCTGCTCACGCTTGCCGGCACGCTGCTGGTGTTCCTCAGCCTGGACACGCTGCAAATCGACCGCATCAGCCAGCTTCTGGCCGGCGGGCATCCGGTCGATATCGGCCTTCAGCTGGCGGCCGTGCTGTTCGTGCTGAGCGCCATCCTGAAGTGCGCGCAGTTGCCTTTCCACGGCTGGCTGCTGCAGGTGATGGAGGCGCCGACACCGGTTTCCGCGCTGCTTCACGCCGGCATTGTGAACATCGGCGGCTTTGTGCTGCTGCGCCTGGCCGGACTGCTGGAAACCGCGCCTGCGGCGCAGCTGCTGCTGGTGGTGGCGGGCAGCGCCACCGCAGCGCTGGCGGCGCTGGTCATGATGACGCGCATCAGCGTGAAGGTGATGCTGGCCTGGTCAACCTGCGCCCAGATGGGCTTCATGCTGCTCGAAATCGGCCTGGGCGCCTATCCGCTGGCGCTGCTGCACCTGCTGGCGCATTCGCTGTACAAGGCCCATGCCTTTTTGGGCGCCGGTGAAACCGTGGCCCGGCAGCGCATGCTGGGCATCGCCCCGGTCCACCGTCCGCTGGGCAACGGCTTGAAGCTGCTCGCGCTGGCCGGGCTGCTGCTGGCCCTGGGGCTGGCGGGCTTTGCCAGCGGGCTGGACCCGCGCCATGAGCCCGCCCTGTGGGTGCTGGGCGGCGCGCTGGCCAGCAGCCTGCTGCCGCTGGTCAGCGCACCCGCCGAAACGCGCGCATCGCGCCAGGTGGTGCTGCTCATCGCCTGCGCCTTCGGCCTGGCCTTGCTGTACGGCCTGTGGCACCGCCTGTTCGCCAGCCTGGTGCCGGCGTCCAGCTTGCCGCCCGGCCATCTCGGCCTGGCCGTGGCCGCCATCTGCCTGGCAGGGCTGCTGGTCGTGCAGCAAATCGTGCTTGGCCAGCCGCAGGGGCGCTTGTCGCGCTGGCTGCATCCGCGCGCTTTCGCCGGCTTTCACCTTGATGAACTGTTTACCCGCCTCACGCTGCGCCTCTGGCCTGTCCGGATGGGTACGGCGCGGCGCGACCAGGCCACCTTGCCGGTGATTTCCACATCCAGAGCAACCAGAGCAACCAAGGAAAAGCAATGATTAATTCCACCCAGATCGATTTGGCCCGGCCTGTGTCCTTGCGCAGCGGTATGCCTGACATGGCGACAGACACAGTCCATGACAGGGCGCCTGACGGCGAGCATGACCCTGACCTGCTGGCGCAAGCAGTGCAGGCGGCCTGCCTGCGCATTGCGCCCAGCTGGCCGCTGGACCGTTTCATTGCCGTCAATCCCTGGTGGGGTTTTGTCGACGAGCCGATCCAGGCAGCTTCTGCGCGCGTCAAGCACCTGTGCGGCTCGCCGCTGACCATGCCGATGGACTGGTATCTCGCCCGGCATGCCGAGGGCCGCATCACCGACAGCGGGCTGGGCGAGGCGCTTAGCCGGCGCGGCCTGGCGCTAGATGCCGATGCCTTCCGGCGCCAGTGCGCGGCCGACAGGGCCGGCGCTGCGCAGCCTGCGCGCTTGATGCTGTTCACCGAAGCGCTGGATGCGCGGCGAGACCTGCGGCATCTGCCCGCCTGCCAGGACGTGGTGATCCATGCCATGGGGCAGCACTGCGCCTCCTGGTTCGACCAGGGCCAGGCGCGCTGGCGGCCGACGCATGCCACCTCGCTGTATGCGGCGTGGCAGGAAATCGCCTCGCACGACGACGGCCCGTCGATGCTGCTAGGCATTGACGGCATCGCAGGGCGCATTGCCGCGCTGCCGGCGCAGCACGGCGAACTCATCGGCTTCGTCTGCCGGGCCTTGAGAATCGGACCCGACGAATACGCGGCCTATTTCACCGCCTTGCTGCTGAGCGTCAACGGCTGGGCCGCCTGGTGCGCCTACCTGCGCTGGCAGGCCGGGCAGCAAGGCGAGCTAGACGATCACCTGGAGCAACTGCTCGCCATCCGCCTGGCCTGGGAATGGGTACTGGCCGACTGCGCAGCCGACGAGGCCCTGTTCGGCCAGTGGCGCACCGCGCGCCGCGCGCCTGGCCCGGCCAGCGATGATTCGCCCGCCTGGGTGTGGCAGGATGCGCTCGACATCAGCTGGCAGCAGCAGGTCAGCCAGGGCCTGCTGCGGCCGGCGCCCCCGGCATCCGCACAGCCGGCGCGGCCTGCGATGCAAGCGGTTTTCTGCATTGACGTGCGGTCCGAGCCGATGCGCCGCGCGCTTGAGACGAGCGACCCGGCAATCCGCACCCACGGCTTTGCCGGCTTTTTCGGCCTGCCCATCGAATACCTGCCCTTTGCCGGCAGCACGGCGCGGCCGCAATTGCCGGGCCTGCTCGCGCCCCAGCTGCGGGTGGCCGCCGAGGCCGCCACGCGCGAGGCCACAGAGCAGCTGCAGGCCAGCCGGCGCTTTCGGTTGGGGTTGTCCCAGGCGTGGGAAGGCTTTCGGACCACGGCAAGCAGCGGTTTTGGCTTTGTCGAAACCGCAGGCCTGGGTTATGCCTGGAAGCTGCTGCGCGCCAGCATGCCCGGCAAGGCCGCTGCCGGCGTCCCAGGCGCCGACAGCGACGGCCTGCAGCCAGGCGAATACGCCCGCTTGCGCCCGGTGATCAATGGCATGGCGCTGGCTGATTCCATCAACCTAGCCGCCGGCGTGCTGGGCGCGATGTCGATGCGGGGCGGCTTTGCGCCACTGGTGCTGCTGATCGGCCACGGCAGCCAGACCACCAACAACCCGCATGCGGCCGGCCTGGACTGCGGCGCCTGCTGCGGCCAGACCGGCGAGGTCAATGCACGGGTGCTGGCCGGCTTGCTCAACCGCAGCGACATTCGCGCCGGGCTTGTCGCCCAAGGCATGGCACTGCCCGAGGACACCCGTTTCGTGGCCGGGCTGCACAACACCACCACCGATGAAATCACGCTGTTCGACACGCAGGAGATGCAAGCCAGCCACGGGGCCGCGCTGGCGCAGGCGCGGCAATGGCTGGCGCAGGCCGGCCAGCGCATCCGTGCCGAGCGCGCGCCCGCCCTGGGCCTGGCCGCCCAGGCGCCGGAGGCGCTGATGGATGCGCTGCGCCAGCGGGCGGGCGACTGGTCCCAGGTGCGCCCCGAATGGGGGCTGGCCAACAATGCCGGTTTCATTGCCGCGCCGCGCGAGCGCACGCGCCACCTCGATCTGCAGGGGCGCAGCTTTTTGCATGACTACAGCCATGCAGACGATGCCGGCTATGGCGTGCTTGAGCTGATCCTCACCGCGCCGGTGGTGGTCGCCCACTGGATCAACATGCAGTATTACGCATCAACCGTCGACAACCGCCGCTGGGGCAGCGGCAACAAGGTGCTACACAACGTGGTGGGCGCCAACATCGGCGTGTTCGAGGGCAATGGCGGCGACCTGCGCATCGGCCTGCCGATGCAGTCGCTGCATGACGGAACAAGCTGGGTGCACACGCCGCTGCGCCTGAGCGTCTGGATCGAAGCGCCACGGCAGGCCATTTCCAGCATCGTGCACCGGCATGAAAAGCTGGCCCAGCTGGTGGCGGGTGGATGGCTGCATCTGCTGTGCATCGAGCCGCATGACGGCAGGATTTACCGCCATGCGGTACACGGCAGCGGCAGCAGCGACTGGGTGCCGGAGCCTGTTGCGCCATGAGCCACCTGGCAGCGCTTCAAGGCGAATCTGACTTTGACGTCGCCTTGACCTATGTCAACCCGGGCTGCATGCCCTGCCGCCGGCCTGCGCCAAAGCATAGACTGGCTTGATTCGCCCCGCCCGAAATCCCTGTCCACTGCCAAGGAATGCCCATGTCCGCCATGATGAAAGCCGCCATTTTTGTTGAACCCGGCCGTATTGAAATTGCCGACAAGCGCATCCCCGACGTCGGACCCAATGACGCCCTGGTGCGCATCACCACCACCACCATCTGCGGCACGGACGTGCACATCCTCAAGGGCGAATACCCCGTCGCCAAGGGGCTGACCATTGGCCATGAGCCGGTCGGCGTGATCGAAAAGCTCGGCAGCGCCGTGCAGGGCTACAGCGAAGGCCAGCGCGTGATTGCCGGCGCCATCTGCCCGAACTTCAACTCCTACGCCGCGCAGGACGGCGCGCCGTCGCAGGACGGCAGCTACCTGGTGCCGATGGGCCTGTGCGGCTGCCACGGCTACAAAGCCACCGCCGGCTGGCGCTTCGGCAACCTGATCGACGGCACGCAGGCCGAATACGTGCTGGTGCCCGACGCGCAGGCCAACCTGGCGCCGATTCCCGACGGCCTCACCGACGAGCAGGTGCTGATGTGTCCGGACATCATGTCCACCGGCTTCAAGGGCGCGGAAAACGCCCGCATCAAGATTGGCGACACGGTGGTGGTGTTTGCCCAGGGGCCGATCGGCCTGTGCGCCACAGCCGGCGCGCGCTTGCTGGGCGCCAGCACCATCATCGCCGTCGATGGCAACGACCACCGCCTGGGCATTTCGAAAAAGCTGGGCGCCGACGTGACGCTGAATTTCAACAACTGCGACGTGGTCGAAGAGATCATGAAGCTCACCGGCGGGCGCGGCGCGGATTCATCGATCGAGGCCCTCGGCACGCAGGCGACGTTCGAATCGGCGCTGCGGGTGCTCAAACCCGGCGGCACGCTGTCGAGCCTGGGCGTGTATTCGAGCGACCTGACCATTCCGCTGTCGGCCTTTGCCGCCGGCCTGGGCGACCATGCCATCGTCACCGCCCTGTGCCCGGGCGGCAAGGAACGCATGCGCCGGCTGATGAATGTGGTGGCTTCCGGCCGGGTGGATCTGGGCGTGATGGTGACGCACACCTACAAGCTGGAAAATATCGTCGAGGCCTACGAGCTGTTTTCGCACCAGCGCGACGGGGTGCTGAAGATCGCCATCAAGCCATAGCAGGCACGGCCTGCCCATAGCGCCCGTTATTTGTAGAACGCCTCGACCTTGCCCTTGAGCTTGATCAGCAGCGGCTGGCCCTTGCGGTCCAGCGTTTTGCCGGCGGGCACTTTCACCCAGCCTTCGCTGATGCAGTATTCCTCGACATTGATGTGCTCCTTGCCGTTCAGGCGAATGCCAATGTCCTGCTCGAACACGGCAGCAACATGGTGGGGGCTGCGCGGGTCAACGGACAGGCGGTCGGGCAGGGCAGGGCGTGAAATTGCTTCGTTCATGGAGATCTTTTGTGGGTTATTTTGAGGTTAGCGCGAGTGGGGTCGATTTTCCATGATCCGGGGCTTACCCAGGCTTCAAACCTTCTTCAGGAAGCAGGCTTTCAGCATGAAGCTGCCAGTATCCATCTTGCAGTCCACCTCATGGTCGCCGCCGACCAGCCGGATGCTCTTGACCTTGGTGCCCATCTTGAGCGTGGTGGACGAGCCCTTGACCTTCAGGTCCTTGATCAGCACCACAGCGTCGCCGTCGGCCAGCACGTTGCCGTTGGAATCCTTGACCACGGCTTCGGCGCTGTCGTCGCTGTCCAGGACGGCGGCCATCGGCCACTCGTGGCCGCAATCGGCGCAGACATAGTTTTCAGCGTCCGGGTAGGTGTTTTCCATTGCGCACTGGGGGCAGGCGGGGGCTGTGGTCATGGGCTTGCTCGATTCGCAAAAATTTCAGAAGCCCGCAGTATCCCCGATGGCCGGGGCCACGCTACCTGCGCCGTGTCAGCCCGGCAGTGCCAACACATCGCCCAGCGCGTCGGTGATGTCGCTGCGCAGCGCCGCCCAGGCGTCGCCGCCTGCCAGGAAAAAGCGCTGGTTCACCTCCAGTTCCAGGCCGACATACTGCCCGGGCGCATGGCGCTTGCGCAGCAGCGAGGTCAGGCCGTCGCCCTTGCCTTCATACGGGTAATTGCGGCGCAGCTTCAGCTCGGGCCGGTGCCGGCGCAAGGCGCCGAGCCAGCGCGATGCCAGCGCGCCCTCGCCGGCGCGCCGCGGGTCATACAGCCAAGCCACATCGGCCTGGCGCACCACGCCGTTCAGCTCGGGCGTGAAGCTGTGCGAGGCAATGTGGATGACGCGCCGGCCGCCGGCAACCAGGCGCGCGACTTCGGCTTCGACCGCATCGCGGTGCGGCCGGTAATGCTGCGCGGCCATTTCGCGCCGGGCGGCTGCGGGCAGGCCGCGCGTGGCCTCCGAATGCAGCTGCCGGTGGCCGATGGAACGGTTCAGGTCGATCAGCAGGCGCGTGGTGGTGGCGGCGAACAGCGGTGCGTCAAGCGTCCGGGCCATCTGCCGCGCCAGTTCCAGCGCCCCTGGGTCCCAGCCTCGGTGGGTTTCCAGCAGGGCGTCGTGGCCGGCGAACAGCAAGGCATAAGCGGCAGGCACCTCGCGCCCGCCATGCTCGCAGGTGATGACCAGCGCATCAGCGACAGGCGCCGGGTTCACACCGTGCTGATGGCATGGCCATGCCTATCGACCTCGTAGGAGGTGACCTCGAATTTTTTCAGGGTGTTCGGCCCGAAAGCCATGGTCAGCGGCACATCGCCGGCATCGCGGCCGCGCGCCATCACGATGCGGCCGATGCGCGGCGTGTTGTGGCGCGCGTCAAAGGTGTACCAGCGCCCGCCCAGAAACACCTCGAACCAGGCGCTGAAATCCATCGGATAGGGCACCGGGGGAATGCCGATGTCGCCCAGGTAGCCGGTGCAGTAGCGCGCCGGGATGTTCATGCAGCGGCACAGCGTCACCGCCAGATGCGTGAAGTCGCGGCACACGCCGGTGCCTTCGCGCCAGCCTTCGACGGCGGTGCGCGTGGCGCGGGCGGCGCTGTAGTCGAAGCGGATGTGGTTGTGCACAAAGTCGCAAATCGCCTGCACCCGCGTCCAGCCGGCCGGCGTCTGGCCGAACTGGTTCCAGGCGAACTGCAGCAGTTCGCTGTCCACCTCGCAGTAGCGGCTGGGCAGCAGGAACTGCAGCGTGGCCGGCGGCAGCTCGGTCGGGTCATGCTGCATGGCCGCCCAGTTCACCTCGTCGGGCTGGCCCGGGTCGCGGATGATGGACTGGCTGTGAAAGCGCACCTCGCCGACCCCGGCCGGCGCATTGACGCGGCCGCACTGGTTGCCAAAGGCGTCCAGGTACTCGTCAGCCTGCAAATTGGGCTCGATCAGGACGATTTCGGGCGCCAGCAGGTCGTCGCGCCGCGACGGATGCACATGCAGCACATACACCAGCGCCATCGGCGACGTGATGGCCAGCTGAATGTCAAAACCAATTTTGATGTACATGGCAGTGCGCTCGAAAAAGGGGGGGGTGGAAGCACAAGGACGTGCTCCCGATGGAGCCGGTTCAACTGCATGCAAGTATGGTGCCAGCCAGTCGTCCGGCGTATCGTCGCTGGCGCTGCGCGGTTGTCGGAAACAGGCGAGTTTTAGGGCGGGAAATCCCTGATTGGCTGGCGAGCAGGTGGCGATGAACGCCGACATCGACCGGATCGAGCCAGCGGAGCGCCGCTACAAGAGCAGGAACAAAATACGATCAGCGCAGCATATGCTATGTTTTTAATAGCTACTAACGAACTGTTGACGAGTGCAAAATGCTGTTTTGACCAAACTTCACGGGAATGATCGTTCAACCATAAATCTGGCGGTCGGGTGTGTGACTCCAGCGGCGTGCGTTAACCAGGCCCGCGCGGAGAGGCACCGCCATGTCCTGTGCGGCAGCGCACAGACTGCGGCCGTCGACGCCTCTTACACTGAAGGCTATGCAAATACCGTTCTCATGCGAGCAGTTTTACGGTGTATTTCGCGACTACAACGATGCGGCGTGGCCTGCACCAGTGTTTCTCGCGGCCTTGGCCGTCGCAGTCATCGCGACAGTGGCCATCGGCTTGCTGGCCACGGCACGCCTGCCGCATGGAGCGCCTCCCACATGATCAACCGCAGACGTTTCGCCGCTTCGGCGCCTTTGCTTTTTGGCGGCGCCGGGGCGCTGCCTGGCTGCTCGCCCGACCCTGCGGCGCAGAGCTACGAGACGGTCGCGCGTCAAACCTGGCGCCTTGGCGGCCTTGATGGTTTCGAAGGCGCCGCGCTTGGCCGGGAACTGGTGCGCTACGCCACGCTGGCACCGTCCAGCCACAACACGCAGTGCTGGAAATTTGCCCTCGACGACCAGGACAAGCGCAAAGCCATCACCCTCCTGCCCGACCTGTCGCGGCGATGCCCGGCGGTGGACCCCGACGACCATCACCTTTTCGTGTCGCTGGGCTGCGCTGCCGAAAACCTGACCCAGGCCGCGCTGGCCCACGGGTTCAAGGGCGATGCCCGCTTCGACACGGCGCGCGACGTCGTGTTCGTGGCGCTTGAGCCCATCCGGGCCGAGGCCGGGGCCTTGTTCAAGGCGATTGCCCAGCGGCAATGCACCCGTGGCGACTTCGATGCGAAGCCGCTGTCGAACGAAGAACTCGGTCTGTTGCAGCGCGCGGGCAGCTCTGACAACACACGTTTGCTGCTGTTGACCGATAGAGCCGCGATGGAGCAAACGCTCGACTATGTGGTTCAGGGCAACACGGCCCAGATGGCCGATCCGGCCTTCGTCAAGGAGCTCAAGGCCTGGATCCGCTTCAACGGCGCCGACGCGGTGCGCCGGAGAGACGGCCTGTACAGCGCGTCCTCGGGCAATCCGAACATTCCTGCCTGGCTGGGCAATCTCGCTTTCGAACGGTTCTTCACGCCGAAGGGCGAGAACGACAAGTACGCGCGGCAGATTCGCAGCTCCGCCGGCATCGCGGTGTTTGTCGGCACAACCGCCGACAAGGCGCACTGGGTGGACGTGGGCCGCTGCTACGAACGCTTTGCGCTGCAGGCCACGGCGCTGGGCATTCGCAACGCGTTTTTGAACCAGCCGGTCGAAGTGGCATCGGTTCGGCCGCAGTTCGCCACAGCCATCGGGCTGGCCGGCCTGCGTCCCGACCTGGTGGTGCGCTTCGGCCGAGGGCCGGCCTTGCCGCCGTCCCTGCGCCGCCCGGTTCAGGCCGTGCTGGCCTGACAGCACCTGGTCTGGCACCAAGGAAACCTGATGACGTTGCTGCTGTGGTTCGGTCTGGTTTTCTGCCTGCTGGCGGTCGCTGCCGTCGGCCTCTCGGCTTATGGGACTAAACGGTGGACCGATACCACGCGGACGCTGACCCGCCGGCTCGAAGCGGGGCGAATCGACGAGAAGGTTCGGCCGCCGTCCCCGGCGCGCTTCGACCCGCGCGAACTCGACGGCCTGCCCGCGCCGGTGCAACGCTACTTTCGCGCGGCGCTGAAGGAAGGCCAGCCCATCATCGCCGCCGCCACGGTCGAACTCGCCGGCAGCTTCAACCTGTCGGCCACCGGCGAGCAGTGGAAGCCGTTCACCTCCCGGCAACGGGTCGTCACCCGTCGGCCGGGCTTCCTGTGGGACGCCCAGGTGTCCATGCTGCCCGGTTTGGCGGTGCGCGTGCACGACGGCTACATCGCTGGCGAGGGGCTGCTGCACGCTGCGGCTCTAGGCTTGTTCCCGGTGGCCGACGTCCATGGCGGCGGCGAGATTGCCCGCGGCGAGCTCATGCGTTTTTTCGCCGAAATGGCGTGGTACCCGACCGCGCTGCTGCCCAGCCAAGGCGTGCGCTGGGAGGCGGTCGACGACCGCTCGGCGAATGCCAGCATCGTGGACGGCCCGCTCAGGCTGACGCTGCTGTTCAGCTTTAACGACGCCGGCCTGATCGATTCAGCGCGCGCCGAGGCGCGGGGCGCCATGGTTGGCAAAGAAATGGTCATGGTTCCCTGGGAAGGCAGCTGGTCCGACTACCAGGTGCAGGGCGGCATGACGGTGCCGCGCACGGGCGAGGCCGCCTGGCTACGGCCGCAAGGGCGCAAGCCCTACTTTGTCGGCGCCGTCACGTCGCTGACCTACGAGTTCGCGCCGTGACGCCGCGCGTGGCAGCCGCAGTTGCCGGCGTGCCCGGCTTGACGCGTGAGCCCTGGCTGCGGCGGCATCCGCTGAGCGGTTTTTTCGCCCTGACGTTCGCCTGGTCGTGGGCCTGCTGGCTGCTGTCGCCGGCGCTCAAGGCGCAGTCGTCGCTGCTTGCCACGCTGCTGATGTTCCTGGGCAGTTTCGGCCCCAGCATTGCCGCAGTGGTTGTTGTTGCGAACGGCGGCGGGCGAGCCGGCCTGCGCGTCTGGTTCGGGCGTTGCCTGCAATGGCGCGTGGGTGCCGGGTGGATGGCGCTCGCCTTTTTCCTGCCCCTTGCCCTGATGTCGCTGGCGGCGGCCATGCACATCGCGCTGGGTGGCGCCATCGCGCCCTCGCCGGCCGCCGGGCATGTGCTGATGGCAGCGGTGAATTTCTTTTTGATTTTCCTGGTCGGCGGACCGATGGGCGAGGAATTCGGCTGGCGCGGGTATGCGCTGGGCCAGCTGCAGGATCGCCACGGCTGGCGCATGGCCAGCCTGGTGCTGGGGGCCGTATGGGGCGTGTGGCACCTGCCGCTGTTTTTCATCGACGGCACCTCGCAAGCCCACATTCCGCTGGCGCTGTTCCTGCTCAGCGTCGTGGCGATGTCAGTCCTTTTCGCATGGCTTGCCCGTCACACCGCGGGCAGCGTGGTGCCGGCCCTGGTGCTTCACACCGCCATCAACGCCTGGCCGTCCATCATCCCGGTGTTGCCCACCGGCGAGAGTTACCGGCCCTACGCGCTGGTGGTGGCGCTGCTGGTTCTGGTGGCGCTGGGGCTGCTGGCGCAACCGCGATTCGGCGGCCCGGCGTTTTCGCAACCGAAACGGGCCCCGTGACCCCGCTTTTCTGGGCTCAGTTCGCACTGCCTCTGGTCTTGATGGCCTGGATCGGGTTCGCGCCGCCACGGAGCCGGTTCGGGTTTGGCGTTCAGCTCATCGGCAGCGCCATGACGCTGTGGGCGATGGCCTTGCTGGGCGTATGGCTGCTGCCGCCCTGGTGGGCGCCTTATGCGTTCGGACTGGCGCTCGGGGCGGCGGCCTGGGCGGGGCTGCGCCGCATCCGGCCTTTCGCATCCAGGCTGCCTGCGACCTGGGGAGGGTGGATGGTCGCGGGGCTCTTCGTTGCATTGGGCGCGGCGTCGGCCTACGGCATTGTCATCGCACTGCGCAGCCGGACCGCGCCGCCGGTGCGTGCGGTGACCCTGGCGTTCCCGCTGGAGCCTGGCGTCTACCTGGTCGTCAATGGTGGCAGTGACATCAACACCAACGCGCACCTCATGACCCTCGATGCCCGCATTCCCCGATTCCGCGAGTGGCGCGGGCAGTCGTATGGCGTCGACATCGTCAAGCTCGACGCGTTCGGGCTTCGAGCCCGCGGTGTGCTGCCTGCCGACCCGAATGCCTATCGCATCCACGGCGCCCGCGTGCTCGCGCCGTGCGCCGGCCAGGTGGTGTTCGCCGTGGACGGGCTGCCCGACATGCAGGTGCCCGAGGTGGACCGCGACCACCTGGCGGGCAACCATGTGATGCTGCGGTGTGCCGGGGCCGATGTGCTGCTCGGCCACCTGCGTCCCGGCAGCGTCCAGGTTCCCGCCGGGGCCACGGTTGCCGTCGGCGACTGGCTGGGAGCGGCCGGCAACTCGGGCAATACCGGTGAGCCGCACCTGCATGTCCATGCGCAGACCCCGAGCCCGGCCGGCGCAGCGCTGGGTGGCGATCCGCTGCCCATCCTTTTCAGCGGCCGCTTTCCGGTGCGCGGCGACCGCATCGTGTCGCCTTGAGCAGGCGTCCGCTTGGGCTGTTCATGGCAGCAGTGGCGCTGAAGCAGGAACTTACTGCGTGCCGGATCCTTGCTTCGCAGCCGGTGACCGGCCGTAAGCCAGTTTCATTCCCAGGATCATCACCGCAAGCGCCAAGGTAATGGTGTTGGCAATCACCATCGGCCAGGAGCCCAGCAGCCAGCCGTAGGCCAGCCACAACGCCACGCCCACGGTGAACACGCTGTACATCCCCAGCGACACGCCGCTGACATCGCGCGTGCGAAAGCTCAGCCAGGCCTGCGGCAGAAAGCTCGCGGTCGTCAAAAAGGCCGCCGTCGAGCCGACTAGGTCGGTCAGGTTTAGCCCCATCATCGGCTGCCTTCCTTTACCGCCCAGTCCACCAGCGCTTCGAGCGCAGGCCGCGCCGCCGGGGCGTTGGCATGGTTGACGATGCCGACCACCACCAGGCGCCGGCCGCTGGGCGTGTGGACGTAGCCGGCCAGCGCGGTGGCATCGCGCAGGGTGCCCGATTTCAGGTGCGCCCAGCCTTGCGACACCTGCGAGCGGCTGCGCTTCAAGGTGCCATCGACGCCGCTGATCGGCAGCGACGCCATCAGCTCGGGCATGGCGCCCGACACATACGCGGTCTGCAGCATGCGCGCCAGGCCCTGCGGCGTGACGCGCTCCCCCCGCGACAGGCCCGAGCCGTTGTCCAGCACCGGCACATCCTGCGCACCAAAGCGCGCCAGCCACCAGCCGCGCACCGCCTCGCGCGACGCCTCGTTGCTCGCGCCGCCGGGGCGCTGCAGGCTGAGCGTCAAAAACAGCTGCTGCGCCATCACGTTGTTGCTGAACTTGTTGATGTCGCGGATCACCTCGGCCAAGGGCGGCGACGCCATCTCGAACGCCGGCGCCGAGCCGGGCGGCGCCGTGCCCTCGCGCACCCGGCCTTTCAACTGGCCACCCATTTCCTGCCAGAGCCCGGCAATCGCGCGCTGGGCATAGCTGGCCGGGTCGGCCGAGGCGATGGCCCAGGTCTTTTCGCCGCAGGCCGCCGGGTAGCTGCCGGCAAACGCCATGCGCAGCGGGTCGGCCAGGTCGGGCTGGAGCTGCGCGCGGTAGTCGCCGCATTCACTCAAAGTGGCGCGGCCGTTGCTGCCCGCCGACAGCGGCACGCTGGCCTGCATCCGCACGCCGGCCAGCGGCGGGTCGTAGCTGATGCTGGCGCTGCCGCTGCCGGGATTCGGCGCGAAGGTCATCACCACCGACTTGTAGTTGACCAGCAGCGCATCGGGCTGCACGTTGTAGGGCCGCAGCGCCTCGCCGTCGAAGTCGCCCGGATTTTGCGCCGAGGCGGCAAAGGCGCTGCGGTCGAGCACGATGTCGCCGGTGATGGTCTTGATGCCCAGGCCCTGCACCCGGCGCAGCAGCAGCCACAGCCGCTCCATGACCAGCTTCGGGTCGCCCCGGCCCTGGATGACCAGGTTGCCGTTCAGAACGCCATCGGCCACCGGACCGTCGGTGTAGACCGGTGTGGCCCAGGTGTAGGCCGGGCCGAGCAGTTCCAGCCCGGCATAGGTCGTGACCAGCTTCATGACCGACGCCGGGTTCATGGCGCTGCCGGCGCGGTAGCTGAGCAGCGGCGCGGTTTTTCCGTTGAGCGCCGGCGCAGCCTCGACGACCACGGCGGCGAAGGCTTCGCGCGGCACCTTGGCGCGCGCCAGCAGCGCATCGACCTCGGGCGGCAGGGTTTGGGCGCTCGCGTACGCGCTGGCAAGCAGCGCCAGCAGGCCGGCGGCCAGGCGCGCGCGGGATCGGGTCGGGAAGGGAGGCAAAAGCATGCCTCAATTATCCGCCGCAGCAGTGGCACGCTGGCAGGCAGGATAATCGTCGGATGCGCACCGCCGACCGCTCTCAAGCTGGCGCACCACGGCGCTTGAATAACTATGATTTTGATAGCTGCTCGCGCTTATCCAGTAAGCGCAAAAGCCTTATTTGATGCCTAAACCTCTTAAATTCCTCGCGTTTGACACCAGCACCGACCGCCTGTCGATTGCCGTGACCGATGGCGCGCGCGTCTGGCAGCACAGCAGCCCGGGTGGCGCGCAAGCCTCGACCACCCTGATCCCGGCGATTCTGGCGCTGCTGGCCGAGTCCGGCCTGGGCCTGGGCGCTCTCGACGCGATTGCCTTTGGCCGGGGGCCGGGCTCGTTCACCGGCCTGCGCACCGCCTGCGCGGTGGCGCAGGGCCTGGCCTTTGGCGCCAACCACGGCGCGGGCATCCCGGTGCTGCCCATCGACACGCTGGCGGCAGTGGCCGAGGAAGCGCGCTTTCAGCGCTTCGGGGCCATGGCGGAAAGCGACGCGCCCTTGAGCGTCACGGCGCTGCTCGATGCGCGCATGGACGAGATGTATGTGCAGCGCTATGAATTCAGGAGCGGCTCATGCAGGCCACTGAAAGACTGCGAGCTGATCCGACCTGAAAATCTGGTGCCGGGCGCGGCGGCGCAACTGCTGGCCGGCAATGTGTTCGGCGTTTACGCCGGCCGGCTGCCCGCGGAACTGGCCGGGCTGGACTGCATCGAGGCCTTGCCGACCGCCACCGCGCTGCTGCGCCTGGCGCCCGCGCTGGCCGCCGCCGGGCATTGCATCGAGGCCGCTCAAGCCTTGCCGCTGTATGTGCGCGACAAGGTCGCCCAGACCACCGACGAGCGCGCCCGCGCCAAGGCTGATGCCCTGGCCGCGCCGGCGATGCCGCTGGAAAGCTGACAGGCTCTGCACATGAACGCCGCCCCTCAGCCCTCCCAGCCGCTCGAAGCCCGCTTTGAAGCCATGACGCCCGCCTGGCTGCCAACGGTGTTCCGGGTGGAGCAAAGCGCTTATCCGCATCCCTGGAGCGAGCGCAGTTTCCTCGACTCGCTCCACGCCGGCTACCAGGCGCAGCTGCTGACCGCCGGCCCGGCGGAACAGCCCGAACTGCTCGGCTATTTTGTCGCCATGAAGGGCGTGGACGAGGTGCATCTGCTCAACATCGCGGTGGCGCCCGCCTTCCAGCGCCAGGGCTGGGCGCGGGTGATGCTTGATGCGCTTAGCGTCTGGTCGCGCGGGCAAGGCGCGCAGTGGCTCTGGCTGGAGGTGCGCGTCAGCAATGTGCGCGCCCGCGCGGTGTACCAAAGCCATGGTTTTCGCCAAGTCGGCACCCGGCGCAACTATTACCCGGCCAGCGCGGCATCGCCCCGGGGCGAAGACGCCATCGTCATGAGCCTGAAGTTGTGAATTTTTTGATGAAAAGCCGCCCACCATGAGCCTGAACCTCGACCAGCGCCGGCGCGCCATGCTGCACGAAATGGGCGTGCATGTCTGGCAGCCCCTGGCGCCGGCGGCCGATTTGCCGCCTGCTACTGAAGTCATAGCTGCTTATGCAGACCCAGCAAGCGCAAAAGCCGGTTTTGGGCAAAATTTCCAGGCTGATAGGGCGTTGGCGGCTGCTGCTGCGCCCCCGCCGGCCGCCCGACAGGACGTGGCGCCGCCCCGGCCCGCCCGCGCTGCGGCGCCTGCACCAGCGCCGTCAGGCCCTATACCGGACGACGGCGCCCAGCCCGGCTGGCGCCTGGGCCAGGCGCAAGCGCTGTATGCCGACAGCGCCCAGGCCAGCGGCGCGCGCTGGCTGGTGCTGGCGCAGACGCCGCCGGCCGGCTTGCAGGCCCCGGCGTTCGAAGGTGATGCCGGCCGGCTGCTAGACAACATGCTGCGCGCCGCCCGGCTGCACCAGGACGCCGGCGCCGTGCTGTTCGCGCCGCTGGTGCGCCAGGCGATTTCCGGAGCGATGGGCGAATTCTCCGCCGCGCTGTCGGCCTTGGTCGAGCAGGCGCGGCCCGACGTGGTGCTGGTCATGGGCCGGCTGGCGGCGCAGGCGCTGCTGGCGTCCAGCGAGCCCTTCGGCAAGCTGCGCGGCCAGCCGCATGCGCTGCACGGCCGCCCCACCGTCGTCACCCATGACGCGCCCTACCTGCTGCGCTGCCCGCAGGACAAGGCCAAGGCCTGGGACGATCTGTGCCTGGCGATGCGCCTGGCCGCTGCAAGCCGCTGACGGCGGGCTTCTTACAATACGTGCATGACCTTTCTCGACATGCTCGGCGCCGCAGAACGCCAGAATAACTCCATGCTGTGCGTCGGGCTGGACCCCGATCCCGCCAGGTTTCCCGGCCAGCTCAAGGGCGACGCCAGCCGCATTTACGATTTCTGCGCCGCGATTGTCGATGCGACTGCCGACCTGGCCATTGCCTTCAAGCCGCAGATCGCCTATTTCGCTGCGCACCGCGCCGAAGACCAGCTGGAGCGCCTGATGGACCACATGCGCCGCAGCGCGCCGCAGGTGCCCGTCATCCTCGACGCCAAGCGCGGCGACATCGGCAGCACCGCCGGCCAGTACGCCATCGAGGCCTTCGAGCGCTACGGCGCCGACGCGGTCACGCTGTCGCCCTTCATGGGCTTTGATTCGGTCGCGCCTTACCTGAAGTACGCCGGCAAGGGCGCTTTTTTGCTGTGCCGCACGTCCAATCCCGGCGGCGACGACCTGCAAAGCCAGCGCCTGGCGTCGGTCGAAGGCCAGCCGCTGCTGTACGAACACATCGCCCGGCTGGCGCAAGGCCCGTGGAACCTCAACGGCCAGCTCGGGCTGGTGGTCGGCGCGACCTATCCGGCGGAAATCGAAAAGGTGCGCGCCGTGGCGCCGTCGCTGCCGCTGCTGATCCCCGGCGTCGGCGCGCAGGGCGGCGATGCCGTGGCCACGGTGCGCGCGGGCTGGCGGCCGGGCGCGCCCATCATCGTCAATTCATCGCGCGCCATTTTGTACGCCTCATCGGGCGACGACTTTGCCGGGGCCGCGCGGCGCGAAGCGCTCAGGACGCGCGACCTGCTGCAGGCGGCACGTCCCGATCCGCTGGTTTCTTAAGGCCAGCGCCGTTTGCCCACTGGCAGGTAAGGCAACACCTTGGCCAGGCCGTCGCGCCCGCTGGCCGCGCGGTACAGCAAGGCGCTGCCCAGCGCCGAGCCGGCAGTCCGCATCACCCATGAGCGGCTGCGGCTTGACGCCATCAGCACGGCCAGGCCGGCGCCAAGCACCAGCCAGTGCTCGCCCGCAAAGCCGGGCCGGCGCTCGTCGTAGTCCTTGAGTTCCTTCAGGGAGCGAATCGGGGGAACGGTCATGACGGTGTTTCCTTTGAAAACCTGACCATAACCAGCGCCGCGCCAGCCCGGTGTCAGACGCTGCCGCCAGCGCCTGTCTGCGTCAATGCCGCATCGTATTCAGTTGCGCTTGAGCAGCCCTCCGAGCATCACGCAGGCCAGCGCCGCCACCAGCAGCGCAATGCCCGCCCACTGCCAGGGCGTTACCGTCTCGCCCAGCACCAGTATGCCGGCGCTCAGTCCGACAATTGGCACGCCCAGGCCAAAAGGCGAGACGCGGTTGGCCGGGTGGCGCTTGAGCAGGCCGGTCCACAGGCTGTAGCCGACGATGGTGGCCACCCAGCCGAGGTAGGCGATGGACAGCCAGCTGGTCCAGCCCGCTTGCAGCCACTGCCAGCGCAAGGCCGGGTCGTCGAAAGCCCAGGACAGCGCCATGAAGGGCAGGATAGCCACGCCGCCGCTCCAGACCACGAAGGCGATGGGCGAGTAGTGGCTGGAGACTTTCTGCACCTGCCGCGCCACGATGTTGGACGCGGCCCACATGGCGGCGGCGCACAGCGTCAGCGCAAAGCCGGCCACCGTGGTGCCGCTGGCCGCGCCGGGGCTGGCATAGTTGGTGCCAAAGCAGGCCAGCCCCAGCGCCGCCAGCACCATGCCCGCCTGCAGCGGCCGGCTGGCGCGCTCGTGCAGCAGCACGAAGCCGAACAGCGCGGTGAAAAACACCTGCGTCTGCAGCAGCACCGACGCCAGCGCCGCCGTCATGCCGACCTTTAGGGCAATGAACAGGATGCCGAACTGCCCGACGCCCTGGAACAATCCGTACAGCACCACCCATTTCCACGGCACCTGCGGCGGCTTGATGAACAGCGCCAGCGGCAGCAGGGCAAAGGTGAAGCGGGCAGCGCCCAGCTGGAACGGCGAAAAGTCGCGCAGGGCAAATTTCATTGCGACAAAATTCACGCCCCAGACCAGCACCACGACCAGCGCGGCCGCCAGATCGCGGCCGCTCATGCGCCCGGCGTTCAAGACAGGCCACCGCAGCGGGTCGAGGCAGACTTGAGAATGCGTTGAGGTGGGGAAGTTATAGGCATGGTGGGTGTGCGAATGGAAATCGGGAAGGCCGGCAGCAAGTCGATGGGCTTGTGGATTATTCCCCACCTGCGGTTTTAGGCCCAGGGGCGGGACTGGCGCCGCCTGCCGTTTTATTTCCTTTTCAAGGCAGACCCAAACCCGTGGCGGTTGCATGAAGATCTGCGCCGATAGGCCAGGAAACCGCTGCAAATCTGCTAACCTTTTGGCGTTCCAGTTACTTTTTTTTGAAAGGTTCATTCATGTCCAATGACAGCCCCACCCTGGTTCAGACACAGGAACGTCTCGTTTCCGCCATCCGCTCGGAAATATCCGACGCCGAAGAGACCTTGTCGGCCACGGCAGACCAAGCCGGAGAAAAGATCACCAGACTGCGTAGCCGCATCGAGAACCGCCTGCGCGAAGCCAAGTTCCGCCTGATCGATGCCGAAGAAGCGCTACTCGCCCGCACCCGCGAGGCCGCCCATGCCGCCGACGACTATGTGCACGAGTCACCCTGGACCGCCATTGGCGTCGCGGTGGGCGTGGGTGCGGTGGTCGGCCTGCTGCTGGGTCGGCGTTTGTAAACAAAAAGGCGGCGGCCGGCTTTCAGGCCGCCAGCGCCTTGCGCCGAAAGCCCGATGAAGCCTGCATCAGGCTCAGCGTGTAAGGGTCGACCACGCGGCTGGCCGCCAGGTCTGCTGACGCCAGCACTTCCACGGGCTGGCCACGCTGCATCACCATCAGCCGCTCGCACAGATGCGTGACCACCGCCAGGTCGTGGCTGACCATGATGAACGTCAAATTGCGGCGCCGGCGCAGGTCTTCGAGAAGGTTCAGCACCTCGGCCTGCACGGACGCATCAAGCGCCGACGTGGGTTCGTCAAGCAGCAAAATTTGCGGCTCCAGGATCAAGGCGCGCGCAATCGCGATGCGCTGACGCTGCCCGCCCGACAGCTGGTGCGGGTAGCGAAAACGAAAACCTTGGCCCAGCCCGACTTCATCGAGCGCACGTTCAATGCGCGTTTCGGCGTCCGAAATGCCGTGAATCGCCAGCGGCTCGGCCAGCAGCCGGTCCACGGTTTGCCGGGGGTGCAGCGAGCCGTACGGGTCCTGGAACACCATCTGCACGCGGCGCCGGAACGCCTTGCTGCCGGGCGCGGGACTGTTGCCGTCGCCGACCAGATGCACCGTGCCCGATTCTTTCGGCGCCAAGCCGCAGATGGCGCGCAGCACCGTCGATTTGCCCGATCCCGATTCGCCGACGATGCCGAAGCTTTCGCCGGGCGCGACGCGAAACGAGGCGTCGGCCACGGCGACAAAGCCGTCAAAACTGACCCGCAGGCCACTGACATCCAGGCCTAAAGCTTGATGTGCGCTCATAGTGCCCACTCCGGCCGGCGTTCCAGCGTGGCCAGCGGGTGCGTGGACGTGCCCAGTTGCGGCAGGCACGCCATCAGGCCGCGCGTGTACGGATGCTGCGCATGCGCCAAGCCGCCGGCCGTCAGTTCCTCAACCACCCGGCCGGCGTACATCACCAGGATGCGGTCGCAAAACGACGACACCAGCCGCAGGTCGTGCGACACCAGGATCAGGCCCATGCCGCGCTCGGCCACCAGCGCATCGAGGATGGACAGCACCTGCAGCTGCACCGTCACATCGAGTGCCGAAGTCGGCTCGTCGGCGATCAGGATGTCGGGTTCGGCAATCAGCATCATCGCAATCATGGCGCGCTGGCCCATGCCGCCCGAGACTTCGTGCGGGTAAAGCCTGAAGACGCGCTCGGGGTTGTCGATGCGCACCGATTCGAGCGCCGCCAGCGCGCGCTTCTTGGCTTCGCTGCCCGATACGCGGGTATGCGCCTGCAGCGTTTCGACAATCTGCGCGCCTATGGTCATCACCGGGTTCAGCGAGAACTTCGGGTCTTGCAGCACCATCGCGATGCGTCCGCCGCGCAAGGCCCGGCGTTGTCTGGGCGGGCAGTTGAGCAGGTCAACGCCGCCAAATTCGAGCCGCTTGGCGCTGATCCGGCCTTCGGGCGCAGTCAGGCCGAGGATGGCGCGGCCGGTCTGCGACTTGCCCGAACCCGATTCGCCGACGATGCCCAGCCGTTCGCGGCCCAGCGTGAAGGACACGCCGCGCACCGCCTCGACCATGCCGCCGTCGCGGCCCGGAAACGCCACGCGCAAATCCTCGACGACCAGCAGGGGAGATGCGGTCATTTGGCCGCCTTCGGGTCCAGCGCATCGCGCAAGCCGTCGCCCAGCAGGTTGAACGCCAGGCTGACGATGAAGATCGCCGCGCCGGGCGCTGCGGCCACCCACCACTGGTCCAGCACATACAGCCGCCCGTTGGCGATCATCGCGCCCCATTCGGGCATCGGCGGCTGCGCGCCCAGGCCCAGAAACCCCAGCCCCGCCGCCGTCAGGATGATGCCCGCCATGTCCAGCGTGACGCGAACAATCACCGACGACAGGCACAGCGGCATGATGTGGCGCAGCACAATGCGCCACGGAGACGCGCCCAGCAGCTGCACGGCGGCGATGTAATCGGTCTGGCGGATCGTCAGCGTCTCGGCCCGGGCCATGCGCGCATACGGCGGCCAGGAGGTGATGGCAATGGCGATCACCGCGTTCTCGATGCCAGGGCCGAGCGCGGCGACAAACGCCAGCGCCAGGATCAGGCGCGGAAAGGCTAAAAAAATGTCGGTGATGCGCATCAGCGCCGCATCGACCAGCCCGCCGGCATAACCGGCCACGGTGCCGACCAGTAGCCCAATGGGCGCGGCCAGCACGGCCACCAGCACCACCACGAACAGCGTGATGCGCGAGCCGTGGAGCAGCCGCGACAAAATATCGCGCCCCTGGTCGTCGGTGCCCATCCAGTGCGCCCATGATGGTGCCAGGAGCCGCGTGGTGCGCAGGTCGCCGATATAGGCCGAGTAGGGCGCCAGCAGGTCGGCAAACACCGCCACGAAAACCAGCCCCACTACGATGAACAGCCCGACCATGGCCAGCCTGTTTCGCGCAAAGATGCGGCAAGCGCCGTAGGCCCGGCCCCAAGCCGCCTGACGGCGCGAGGCAGGTCGCTCGGACATTAACCAATCGTGCAGCGAGTCCGGCTTGCTCCCTCTCCCCCCGGGAGAGGGCAGGGGTGAGGGCTCCCCGGGCTTGGCGGCGGAGCTCATCGCGTGCGCGTCCTCGGGTCCAGTAGTGTGTAGAGCAGGTCGGACAACAGGTTCAGACCGGTGAAGATCGAGCCCACGACGATGGTGCCGCCCAGCACCGCGTTCATGTCGGCGTTCTGCAGCGAGTTGGTGATGTACAGGCCCAGCCCCGGCCAGGCAAACACGGTTTCGGTCAGCACCGAGCCTTCAAGCAGGCCGGCGTACGACAGCGCAATCACCGTGACCAGCGGCACCATGGCATTGCGCAGCGCGTGGCGCCAGATGATGCGCGCCTCCGACAGGCCTTTGGCGCGCGCGGCGATCACATATTCCTGCGCCAGTTCGTTGAGCATGAAGGAGCGCGTCATGCGGCTGATGTAGGCCATCGAAAAATAGCCCAGCAGCGACGCTGGCAGGATCAAATGCGACAGCGCATTGCCAAAGGCATCCCATTCGCCGGCCATCGCGGTATCGACCAGCAGCAGCCCGGTGACAGGCGTCAGCGTGAATTCATACGCCACGTCGATGCGCCCCGGCCCGCCGACCCAGCCCAGCTTGGCGTAAAACACCAAGAGCGCCATCAGCCCGAGCCAGAAGATCGGCACCGAATAACCGACCAGCCCGATGATGCGAACCAGCTGGTCTACCAGCTTGCCGCGCCGCACCGCCGCCCAAACGCCCAGCGGCACGCCGAAACCCGCGCCGAACAGGATGCCCAGGCTGGCCAGCTCCATCGTCGCCGGAAAGGCGCGGCGTATGTCCTGCATCACCGGGTTGGCGGTCAGCACCGAGGTGCCGAAGTCGCCGCTCAGCACCTTGCGCAGGTAGATATAAAACTGCGTGTACAGCGGCTTGTTCAGCCCCATTTCCTCGCGCACCCGCGCCACCACATGCGGCGGCGCGTTGTCGCCGACCATCGCCAGCACCGGATCAACCGGAATCACCCGGCCGATGAAAAACGTGACGGCGAGCAGGCCGAGGTAGGTGAGCAGGATCACCACCAGGAAACGACCGAGTGCGTTCAGGCTGCGCGCATGGCGCGACGGGCGCCGCACAGCCGCCAGCGGCGCCGGACTCAATGCGAGGGGATCGGGAACTGCCAAGACCGGTGCCAGTTCGTTAGCGCTTGACTACCTTGAACATGTAGTTGGTGTCAAACGTCGGGCCGAGCTTCAGGCCATCGACGTTGCTGCGGTAAGCCGCCACCTCGGTCTGCTGATACAGCATGATGAAGGGGCTGGCCCGGCGGAACTCGGCCTGCAGTTCCTCGTACATCGCCTTGCGCTTGCCGGCATCGCGCTCCAGCACGGCGGCGTCCGACTTTTTGGTCAGTTCGGGAATCGCCCAGGCATTGCGCCAGGACAGCGGCTTGGCCTTGGCGTCGTCGGCATTGTCCGGGTTGCGCGTGAAGGTGTCGGCGTTCGAATGCGGGTCCCAGTAGTCCGAGCCCCACTGGCCGATGTACATGTCGTGCGTGCGTCCCCGGTACTTGGTCAGCACCTGCTTGCCGTCGCCGGGAATGATCTCGATGTCGATGCCGGCCTGCTTGGCGGTCTGCTGGAAGGCTTCGGTGATGCCCTGCACCGGTTGGATGGTGCGCATGTCAATCGTCACCTTGAAGCCGTTGGGCAGCCCGGCCTTGGCCAGCAGCGCCTTGGCCTTGGCCACGTCGAGCTTGTACGGCATGTCCTTGCTCGCGCCCAGCAGGCCGATGGGCAGAAAGTTCTGGTGCACCACGCCGATGTTCTTGATCAGCGTGTCGCCGATGGCCGAATAATCGACCAGCCATTTCAAGGCTTCGCGCACTTCGGGCTTGGCTAAATTCGGGTTTTTCTGGTTCAGGCTGATGTAGTACACCGTGCCCTTGGGCGCGGAGGTCAGCTTGACATCCTTGTTGCTGCCCAGCGCGGCGATGTCCTGTGGACTCAGGTTGCGGGCAATGTCGATGTCGCCTTTTTCCAGCATCAGGCGCTGGGTGGCCGCCTCCTTGACATGGCGGTAAATGATGCGCGCCAGCGCCGGCTTGGGGCCGTAGTAGTTGTCGTTGCGCTCCAGCGCGACGATCTCGTTGGCCCGCCATTCGCGCAGCTTCATCGGACCGGAGCCAGCGTAATGGGTCTTGAGCCAGCCATAACCCCAGTCGCCGTTCTGCTCCTTGGCCATCACCAGCTTCTTGTCCACGATGGCGCCGATGTTGGCCGTCAGGCAGTTGAGCACGAAGGTCGGCGCATACGCCTTGTCGGTTTCCATCGTCAGCGTGAGCGGGCCGGTGGCCTTGATCTTGTCCTTGACATTGTCCTTGGTGAATCCGAATTGCGTCAGGATGAAGGCCGGCGACTTGTCCAGCGTGACGGCGCGGTGCAGCGAGTAAATCACTTCCTCGGCAGTCAGCGGGTTGCCCGAGGCAAACTTCAGCCCGGGTTTCAGCTCGAAGCTGTAGGTCTTGCCGTCGGGCGACACCGTCCACGACTTTGCCACGTCGCCAATCAGTTTGGACGGGTCGTTGACATCGAGCCGCACCAGCCGGTCGTAGGTGTTGCCCATGACCTCGCCCGCCGACAGCTCGAAGGCCTCGGCCGGGTCCATCGTGATGATGTCGTCGAAACCGAAGGCGATGACCAGCGTGTCCTTGGGCGTTGCCGCCAGCGCGGCCGCGCCGTGGCACAGCAGGAAAGCCGCTGTGGCCGTGGCGCACAGCACGCGGCGGCAAAGTGACGGCAAGGACAGCGAAGACGAAGAAGGGAAAGTCAGTGTTGCCAAGATGAATTCCTTTGGAGGGGACTATGCGAACGGGCCGGACTGTTTGGCTTGCATGAAGCGTGCCCATGCAAGCGTTCATTCTGCCGCTTTTGCCGGGCCTGAACGCCCTGAATTTGTCCTACGCCAGCGTTGGCGTCAAGGCGCGATGCCCGGGTTTGCTGCGCATAACGGACACGGGGTGATGCGGGATTATGAACGCTGCGGTGATGCTATTAAAAATATAGCTAGTAGCGCATACCAGCCGTGCGCAAAACGCTTAAAACGTATAAATTTTCGTCCATCACTCGCTTAAATCGGCCGTCATTCCCGCGAAGGCGGGAATCCAGTAACACGGGCTGAAACGCTAAAACGAGTCTGGAATTCCCGCCTTCGCGGGTATGACGCAGGGAAGTTATTACTGACCGCACCCTATCTATCGCGTTCGGCCCGGTGTTTTCGGCACAAGACGATATGAGTTGGTATCAGATAACTAATAATACAGGTATCAATTGATACTTGAAGGACCATCATGGTACTGGTAACACCCGAGAAAATCGCCTCTGTCATGGCGCTGTTCCCCATTCCGCATTCCTTTGCCGAACTGGATGACAGGGTCGCCCACGGCTTGCCCAAGGACGCGCTGAAAGCCAGCGTGGACCGGGTGCTTCTTGCCGGCGAAGACCGCAAAAAACTGCTCTACCGCATCGTTCCCGAAGCCACCTACAAGCGCCGGCGCGGCACGCTCACGGCGGACGAGTCCGGGCGGGCCGAACGGCTGGCGCGCGTTTTCGCTACAGCCGACTATGTGTGGAATTCCGAAGACGACGCCAGAGCCTTCCTGAGCGCGCCGCATCCCATGCTGCAGGGCCGCACACCGCTCGATGTGTCCATGACCGAGCTGGGCGCGCGCCGGGTCGAGGAACTGCTCTGGAAGCTGTATTACGGCCTGGCCGCCTGACGCGCCTGATGCAGCTTTACCGCATCGCCGACAGCCGGCACCCGGTCTGGGACGGCACCGGGGCCGCGATGGTTGGTGGGCGCTGGAACAGCCCGGGTCGCCCCGTCATCTACGCGTCGCTGAGCTACGCCTGCGCCATGCTCGAAATCCTGGTGCATGCCAACATTGGCCGCATTCCGGCGACGCAAGCGTATGTGGTGGCCGAAGTGCCTGACGGCCTGGCCATAGAGCGCCATGATGCGGCCACATTGCCGGCCGGCTGGGATGGTGATGACCCTTCGGTGGCCCGGCGTTTTGGCGACCAATGGCTGCAGGAGGCCAGAAGCGCCGTGCTGGTGGTGCCGTCTGTCGTCGCCCGGCTTGAATGCAATGCGCTCATCAACCCGCTGCATGCCGATACCCGCCGCTTGCAAGTTGCGCCGGGTCAAAAAGTCATCTGGGACCAGCGTCTGTTTGCCCGCCCGGGCGTATGAATGCTCTAATTTTGATAGCTGTTGACGCCCGTCCTATGTGCGGAAAAGCCATTTTTGGCTTATAAAAGCCGCGCCAGATACCGCCCGGTAAAGCTTTCCGGGTTGGCGGCAATGTCTTCGGGCGTGCCAACGCCGACCACCGTGCCGCCGCCCGCGCCGCCTTCCGGCCCCATGTCGATCAGCCAGTCGGCGGTCTTGATCACGTCCAGGTTGTGCTCGATCACGACGATGGTGTTGCCGGCGTCGCGCAGCTGGTGCAGCACCTTGAGCAGCAGGTCGATGTCGGCGAAGTGCAGGCCGGTGGTCGGCTCGTCGAGGATGTAGAGCGTGCGGCCGGTGTCGCGCTTGCTCAGTTCCAGCGCCAGCTTGACCCGCTGTGCCTCGCCGCCCGACAGCGTGGTCGCCGCCTGGCCCAGCTTGATGTAAGACAGGCCCACGTCTAGCAGCGTGTGCAGCTTGCGCGCAATCGTCGGCACAGCCTTGAAGAACTCGGCGGCGTTTTCGACCGTGAGGTCGAGGATCTGCGCGATGTTCTTGCCCTTGTACTGGACTTCGAGGGTTTCGCGGTTGTAGCGCATGCCCTTGCACACGTCGCAGGGCACGTACACGTCGGGCAGAAAGTGCATTTCGACCTTGACCATTCCGTCGCCCTGGCAGGCTTCGCAGCGCCCGCCCGCCACGTTGAACGAAAAGCGCCCGGCGCCGTAGCCGCGCTCTCTGGCCGTGTTCATTTCAGCCATCAGCTCGCGGATCGGCGTGAACAGCCCGGTGTAGGTCGCCGGGTTGCTGCGCGGCGTGCGGCCGATGGGCGACTGGTCCACGTTGATGACCTTGTCGAAATGCTCGATGCCTTCGATGGCTTCATGCGGCGCCGGTTCTTCGTGCGCGCGGTACAGCGTGCGCGCCACGGCGGCATACAGCGTGTCGTTGACCAGTGTGGACTTGCCCGAGCCGGAGACACCGGTCACGCAGGTCAGCAGACCGACCGGAAATTCGACGCTCACGCCCTTGAGGTTGTGGCCGGTGGCATTGATCACGCGCAGCGCCTGCATGTCGCCCAGCGTTGCCTGATGCTGGGCCTCGCGCGCCGCGCGGCGTTCGGCCGCCGGGCTGGGCGCAAAGCGTGATTTGCTCCGGTCGAAGGCGTTGGCGTTCTTGACGGTCGGTAGCCACGGCGTGCGACGCGCCGGCACGGCGATCTTCAGCGTTCCCGCCAGGTACTGGCCGGTCAGTGAATTTGGATTGGCCTGGACCTGCGCGAACGTGCCCTGCGCCATCACGCGGCCGCCATGGATGCCTGCGCCCGGCCCCATGTCGATGACGTGGTCGGCGGCGCGGATCATGTCCTCGTCATGCTCGACCACCAGCACGCTGTTGCCGATGTCGCGCAAATGCTTGAGCGTGCCGATCAGCCGGTCGTTGTCGCGCTGGTGCAGGCCGATGCTGGGCTCGTCGAGTACGTACATCACGCCGGTCAGGCCCGAGCCGATCTGGCTCGCCAGCCGGATGCGCTGCGACTCGCCGCCCGACAGCGTTTCGGCGCTGCGGTCCAGGCTCAGGTAATTCAGGCCGACGTCGTTGAGGAATTTCAGCCGCAGGCCGATCTCGCGCACCACCTTGGCGGCAATTTCGGCCTTGGCGCCCTGCATCGTCAAGTTGCTGAAGTAGTTGAAGCTCTCGCGCAGGGTGATCTGGCTGACTTCGTAGATCGCCTTGCGGCTGGGCTGCTTGCCGTTTTCGCCAGTGCCGACCAGGTACACATGGCGCGCCTCAACCCGCAGCCGAGTGCCGCCGCAGTCGGGGCAGGGCTGCACGCTGCGGTACCTGGCCAAGTCATCGCGCACCACGGCGGAGTCGGTCTCGCGGTAGCGGCGCTCGAAGTTGGTGATGACGCCTTCGAACGGGTGCTTCTTGCTGACCTTCTTGCCGGCTTTCTCGCCCGAATCCATCAGGTAGCTGAACTTGATGTCTTCCTCGCCGGAGCCGTGCAGCACCACCTGGCGCACGGCCTCGGGCAGGTCCTCGAACGCCGTGTCGATGTCGAACTTGTAGTGGCTGGCCAGGCTTTCTAGCATGGAAAAGTAGTACGCATTGCGCCGGTCCCAGCCCTTGACCGCGCCGCTGGCCAGGCTCAGGGACGGAAAGGCCACGACCCGCGCCGGGTCGAAAAAGTCCCGATGGCCCAGGCCGTCGCAGCACGGGCAGGCGCCGACCGGCGAGTTGAACGAGAACAGGCGCGGCTCCATCTCGCTGAGCGAATAGCTGCACACCGGGCAGGAGAACTTGGCGCTGAACAGGTGTTCTTTGCCGGAGTCCATTTCCAGCGCGATGGCCCGGCCGTCGGCTAGATGCAGCGCGGCTTCAAAGCTTTCGGCCAGGCGCTGGCGCAGCGCGGGCGGCGGGACCGAGCCGGCTTTGGCATCGGGCGGCGTGTCCTTGTCCAGCCGCACTTTGACGCGGTCGATCACCACATCAATGTTGTGCTTCTCGGTTTTCTTGAGCTTGGGCAGCGCGTCGAATTCATAGGTCGCGCCATCGACCCGGAAGCGCACGTAGCCCTGGGCCTGCATTTCCGCGAACAGGTCGACGAACTCGCCCTTGCGCTCGCGCGCCACCGGCGCCAGGATCATCAGCCGCGTGTCTTCGGGCAGGGCCAAGGCGGTGTCGACCATCTCGGCGACGCTTTGCGCCTGCAGCGGCAAATCATGTTCAGGGCAAAACGGCGTGCCGGCTCTCGCAAACAGCAGGCGCAGGTAGTCGTGGATCTCGGTCACCGTGCCGACGGTCGAGCGCGGGTTGTGGCTGGTCGCTTTTTGCTCGATGGAAATCGCCGGCGACAGGCCCTCGATCATGTCCACGTCGGGCTTGTCCATCAGCTGCAAAAACTGCCGCGCATAGGTGGACAGGCTTTCGACATAGCGGCGCTGGCCTTCGGCATACAGCGTGTCGAAGGCGAGCGATGACTTGCCCGAGCCGCTCAGCCCGGTGATGACGACGAGCTGGTTGCGCGGAATGTCCAGGTCGATGTTCTTGAGGTTGTGGGTGCGGGCGCCGCGAATGCTGATGGCGGCAGCGCCAAAGCTTCTTTCAAGGCGCAAGGCCTTGTCGAGGTCGTCAGCTGAAGCATGCGCCTTGGCCAGCGGGGCGGTCGGCACGGGGGCAAGGGGTTGGCTGTCGTTGGAAAAGTTCACGGGAATGCAGGCGCCGAAAAACCTTCGATCATAGACCTGAGCAGCCCGGCGGGCCGGCTGGCCGCCGGGCATCAAGCACAATACAAGGCCTTGGCTGCTTGAACCCTCCAGCGGTTCTTGCGCCGAGGGCGCGCTTTCGCCGAGCTGCCTTCATGACTCGGGCCAAAGGCTGCCCTGGCTGTGCTTTTTCATTTTGAGACCCTTACACCGTGTCTTCTGCCGTTCCCTCGTTTCCCATGACCGCCACCGAGCGGCGCGCCAGCTTCTCGCTGGCGTCGATTTTTGCGCTGCGCATGCTCGGTCTGTTCCTGGTGCTGCCGGTGTTTGCGCTGGAAGCGGCGCGCTATCCGGGCGGCGACGATCCGGCCCGTGTCGGCCTGGCCATGGGCATCTACGGCCTGACCCAGGGCTTCCTGCAGATTCCATTCGGCCTGGCATCCGACTGGTGGGGCCGCAAGCCGGTGATCATCGCCGGGCTGGTGCTGTTCGCGGCGGGCAGTTTTGTTGCCGCCTGGGCGCCTGACCTGCATTGGCTGATCATTGGCCGCTCCATTCAGGGGGCGGGGGCGATTTCCGCCGCCGTCACCGCCTTTCTGGCCGACACCACCCGGGACGAGGTGCGCACCAAGGCGATGGCGCTGGTCGGCAGCAGCATTGCACTGATGTTTGCGCTGTCGCTGGTGGTCGCGCCCTGGCTGGCGGGCCACATCGGCCTGCACGGCCTGTTTGCGCTGACCGGGCTGCTGGCGCTGGCCGGCATTGCCGCCGTGCTGTGGTGGGTGCCGCCCGAGCCGCGCGTTCATGCCAGCCGGGCGCGCGGCAGCGTGCTGGAAGTGCTGAAGGTGCCTGCCCTGATGCGGCTCAACGTGGGCGTTTTCGTGCTGCATGCGGTGCAGCTTGCGATGTGGGTCGCGCTGCCGGCGCTGCTGGTGTCGGCCGGGCTGGAAAAGTCCAGCCATTGGGAGGTCTATCTGCCGGCGGTGCTGGCATCCTTCGTGGTCATGGGCGGCACGCTGTTTCCGCTGGAAAAGCGCGGCTACCTGCGCGCCGTTTTCCTGGGCGCCGTGGGCCTGATCGGGCTGGTGCAGGCCGGGCTGCTGTGGACCGTGTCGTCGCCGGCCGCGCCCGGACTGGGCTGGCTGGCCGCGCTGCTGGTGCTGTTTTTCTGCGGCTTCAATGTGCTCGAAGCCAGCCAGCCCAGCCTGGCCTCGCGCGTGGCGCCGCCGCATGCGCGCGGCGCGGCGCTGGGGGTGTACAACACGCTGCAGTCGCTCGGCTTTTTTGCCGGCGGCGCGGTGGGCGGCTGGATCACCAAGCACCACGGGCCGCAGGGGCTGTTCATGGTCTGCGGCGGCCTGATGCTGCTGTGGCTGGTGGTGGCCTGGCCGATGAAGGCGCCGGGCCGCGCGGCGCAGGGTGCCGTTGCAAAGCCTGACCCGCAAAGCCGTCCGGCCAGTTAAACTCTCGGCTTCGCTTGGGGGGACGGCCCTCAAGACCCGTTCAGGAGAAAAAAACCATGGCATCCGTCAACAAAGTCATCATCGTCGGCAATTTGGGCAAAGACCCCGAAATGCGCAGCTTTCCCAGCGGCGACCAGGTCGCCAACATCACCATCGCCACCACCGACAAGTGGAAGGACAAGCAGTCCGGCGAAATGAAGGAAGCCACCGAATGGCACCGCGTGGTGTTCAACGGCCGGCTGGCTGAAATCGTTGGCCAGTACCTGCGCAAGGGCTCGCAGGTGTACGTCGAAGGCAGCCTGCGCACCCGCAAGTGGACCGACCAGAGCGGCGTTGAAAAGTACACCACCGAAATCCGCGCCGACCAGATGCAGATGCTCGGCAGCCGCCAGGGCATGGGCGGCCCCGGCGCCGGCCATGACGACGGCGGTGGCTACGAAGCACCGCGCCAGTCCGCCGCACCCGCCAGCCGCCCCTCGGCGCCTCCTGCTCCGCGTCAGGCGCCAGCGCCCGCACCATCCAAAGCCTCCAGCGGTTTTGACGACATGGACGACGACATTCCATTTTAAAATACACCTGCGACCAGTTTTGTAAGGTTTTGACCCGAAGGCCCTGAGAAATCAGGGCCTTTTTTAATTTTTCTTACAAAAAAGTGTCAAGTTTCATTCGCTTTGAAATCGGTAAAACTGTATATTGAGAAAAAAGTAAAGTTTTATCGTTGCAAATGGAGCATCTATGAAGTTGCACAGCTACAGGATCAAAAGCTTCGTCATGAAGAGCGGGGAGCGCTATTGCCTTCTGGTCGACAAGGTGTCCGGGCTGCCGCTGTACTACCCCAATCTTTTCGTGACCACGCAAATCAGGAACAACTCGCTGTCCGTCGCCGTGATGAAGCAGTCACTCATTAGCATCAACGTACTTTTGATGTTCTGCGGCGAACGAAAAATAGACTTAGAGGCTCGATTTCTTAAGCGCGAGTTCTTTGAGCTTCACGAACTGGACGCCATTCGGGATCATTGTCAGTTGCGCTTCGCTCGAGAGCGCGTTGACACATCGGGAAATGTCATCCCGCTGTCGCCTAAGGGAAGGCCAAAGCGGCTAAAGGTCACTGGACTGGCCAGCGAATACATGCGGTTGACCCACATTGGTAAATACGTCAAGTGGCTGGCCGATATTTTGTTATCTACCGCGAAGGATCAGCAGACCACCCGTGCCATCAAAGCCATGCAGGAAGGCTTGGAGTCCCGCCGGCCTGCCAAAAAAGGCCGCAACCAGGAAGGGCGAGAAAAGGGCCTGACCAAGGAGCAGGTGGCGGTTTTGCTGGAACTCATTCGCCCGGGGGCAGAGGGCAACCCCTTTGAGAACCTCGCCATTCAGGTTCGAAACCAGTTGATGATCTGGGTGCTGCTGCATCTGGGAATCCGTGGCGGCGAGCTGTTGAACCTTCGCATCAAGGACATTGACTGGTCGAACAATCAAATTGTCATTGCCCGGCGTGCCGATGAAAAATCAGACCCCCGGGTTGACCAGCCGCTTGTCAAGACGCTTGATCGACGGCTCCCCATGAAAGATACCCTCGCCAACGCGATTCACCAATACGTTACCAATCACCGAAAAAAGGTGCCGGGGGCGAGAAAAAACGACTATTTGTTTGTCACGCACAAGTCTGGACCTACCAAGGGGCAACCGATTTCTAGCTCTGCATACAGGCAAGTGATCAATTTGATTGCCGGTGCTTCGCCAGAACTGGCTTGCCTGCATGGGCACGATTTGCGCCACACCTGGAACCACGACTTCTCGGAAGTGATGGATCAAAAGCAGAGGCAAGGTGAAACCTCACCTGAGCAGCAGAAAGAGCAGGAAGAGATGAGATCGTATCTGCAGGGCTGGAAAAAAGGCTCTAAAACGAGCGCCATTTACAACAAGCGCTTTATCGAGGCCAAGGCCATGGAGGCCGGCTTGGCGCTCCAAGAAGGCATCTCAAGAATTCCGGAGAATCTAAAAAAATGACTGATCCAATTCCCTCCAGCACAACGGGCATGAAAAATACGTTCCATCCGGTGGCCCTTCACAGTGCCAAGCAGCATCAATCGCGCGCTGGGTACTTGTTTTCTGAAGAAGACCACGTTTGGATACTGGATAAAGATAACAAGATTAATACATCAACGGCACGACAATACTTGAATAAAGAAACGTGGGATGCCTTTATTTCAACTCTTGTTCATTACGCAAGAACAATGTCTGCGGCGCACACTCGCAATATTTGCGACAGATTCACTGTTATGGTCAGTGACACTAAAGCATCAAATATTACAACAACTGTCCTGATTAATTACAGGGCCACGCTCGATCGTGATACCGAATGGTATCTCGGAACGATAAGAGGATTTCTCTACAAATGGCACGCACTCGGGTACCCGGGCATCGGCGATGACGTCATTGATCTGCTCAATGGGTGGAGACTGAAGGGTAATGTCAAGGGCGATGCTGTTCAACGGCTTGATCCCACCCAGGGGCCGCTGACTGACAACGAACTGATGGCGTTCAACGAAGGGGTAGTCAGGGGATTTGAGACCAATCTGATTTCAATCACCGGCTTGGCGATGTCGCTACTGACCAGCCATACTGGTCGGCGCCCGAGGCAAATTGCCTATACGAAGATCTGCGATCTTGACGGCACCCAGAAAAACAAGAAGGGCGAGCCGTTCTACCTCATCCGCATTCCCCGGGTCAAGCAACAGGGTGAGGTTTTCAGGGACAGTTTCAAGGCGTTTGCGATGACGCAGGAGTTATGGGTGGTGCTGAACGCCCAACGCACACAATGCATCGAGTCGGTTGAGCGAAAGTTGGGTTACGAACTGCAGGAGGCTGACCGTTTGATGCTTCCCTTGTTTCCTGACTTGAAGGCGTTTACAAAAGGTATGTCGGTGTCTGAGCTGCGGGAGTTGCTCGACACGGACCGCCTGCACCTGGCATCATTAGAAATCACGAAAACATTGCGACAGGTGGTGCTGTCCGCTAAATGCTATTCGGAGCGCACTGGCGATCTTCTGGAGATCGTGGCCACGCGGTTTCGTTATACGACGGGCACGCGGGCCGCGCGGGAGGGTCACGGCACCATGGTGATTGCCGAGCTGCTAGATCATTCGGACACGCAAAACGCGGATGTCTACATCAAAAATATCCCCGAACACGCTGCAGCACTAGACAAGGCCGTCGGGCTTCTGATGGCGCCTTTCGCGCAGGCGTTTCAAGGCGTTTTGGTAGACCGGGAAGGGGAGGCGCTGCGTGGTGACGACCTCAACAGCCGTATACGCCACAAGGGCCAAGGAACCGGTACCTGTGGGACGTACGGGTTCTGTGGCGCGAACGTGCCCATCCCTTGCTACACCTGCAGGCATTTCCAGCCATGGTTGGACGGTCCCCATGAAATCATCTATGCCGACATGCTTGCAGAGCGTGAGCGAATCATGGAAATCACAGGGGATGGAGCGATCGCCGCAGTGAACGACCGGACCATCTTCGCGGTGGCCCAGGTCATTCAGAAGTGTCAAATCCGCCGTGAAGAGCTACAACGAGAGGCAGGTGCGTGATGGCCGAGTTGATTCACTTTTCCCCTCAATCGCAGCTGACTGCAGCTGAAAATCTTGCCGAATTTATTCGGATGTGCAAAGACGATCTGACGCTGCTTGGCCGGGACTTGAAGTGGAATAGCTGGAAGTGGCCAGGGGTCCAGTTCACGAAACTTGGCACCATGTCACAGGGCGGTACGGACAACGATGCTCTGGACCCTGCGGTGATGGATTTTGCGAAGGCCTATTTTCGGTATCAGCAGAGTCATCGCCCAACGGGAACGATGAACGAAACAAAAGCACTGCGCGCCCTTGAGCGGGCATTGTTGCAGCGCAAAGAAAGTGCAGCCATCAATGGGCTTGACATGGCAACGCTGGACCAAGCTGCGCTCATCGGCAGAAATCATTACTCGCCCGAGGCCGCTTATCACTGCGGTCGGGAGCTTGAGCGGTTGGCTCATTTTCTCACCGCCAAGCGCTTGATCGCCACCGACCTGGGGACATGGAAACACCCGATCAAAAAACCGACGGATGCGACCATTCAGACGGGGCCTAAAGCCAAGGCTGTTCAGGAAAAAAAGTTACCTCTGACGGAGGCGCTGGACGCGCTGGCCGAGATATTTTCAAACAATCCCCAAAATCCCAAGGACATGTTCACCACGTCCACTTTCGCCCTGACGATGTGCGCGCCCTCCCGGATCACCGAAATACTGCACTTGCCTGTGGACTGTGAAGTGGAGGAACGCGATTCAAAAGGGATACTGCGTTATGGCTGGCGCTTTTTCTCCGGCAAAGGTTATAACGGGAACATCAAGTGGATACCCACGGTCATGGTTCAGGTCGCGAAGGAGGCCATGCGCCGCATTCGTTCAATGACGGAAGACGGCAGGAAACTTGCCCGCTGGATGGAAGACAACCCGAATCAAGTCTATCGGCATGCCCAGTGCCCTGACGTGCCGGATGATCAGCCGCTGACGGTTTTCCAGGCGTGCAAATTTCTGGGGTTGGGTAACAAAACCAGAAACGTTTGCACTTCTTCACTCCAGGCTGCCAAGCTTGTTGCAACCGATGGCACCCATACTTTGCGCAGTCTCTGGGAGCATACAAAATCGCGTCAACCTAAAGGTCTGCCATGGTTGAGCAAGGAGAAAGGAATCAAGTACAGCAATGCGTTGTTCTGCATGACCCTCAACACCTTGCACCGTAACTTCGAAAAAAATCCGATTGTTTTGTGGATGCCAACTGGAACCGTCTTCAATTCAACCATGTCGCCGAGGGAATCACTGGCGGGCGATTCTCACAAGAGCATATTTGAACGCCATGGCTACAAGTCCATGGATGGTCAACCGCTCCAATTAGCATCTCATCAAGCGCGTCATTTGCTTCACACCATCGCCAAGAGGGGAGGCCTCTCGGAAGACAAGGCCGCAAAATGGGCAGGTCGCGCCGACATGAAGCAAAACAGCGTGTACAACCACATGAGCGAGTTCGAGATGGTTGCCAAAGCCGAAGCACTGGACACGGCATTGACGCTTTTTGGACCTGCAGGCGAAGTCGCCCAGCACATCCCCATCTCGACGCAGGAGTTCAACCTGATGGAGCGTGGGGCAGTGCATATCACTGAATTCGGGGTCTGCGTTCACGACTACACGATGTCGCCTTGCGAAAAATTCCGCGACTGTTTGAACTGCCAGGAGCAGGTGTGCCTGAAGGGGGATGGCGAACGCCTCAAGCGCATCAAGGCGCGTCTGGAGGAGGTCGAGAAGGACTATGCCGCAGCCAAAGAGGCGATTGAGCAGAAGTATTCTGGTGCTGACCGGTGGTACGAAATCCAGAAAAAGACCGTCGTTCGGGTGCGACAGTTGGTCCAGATTCTCGAAAACCCTGAAGTGCCAGACGGATCGCAAATCAAGTTGCGCGACGGCAAGGACTTCAGCCACTTGCGCCGGGCCATCCGGGAGAAGGCTGACCAAGCCTTGGTGGGCAAAACGAGCGACGCTGGCCTGCTTTCTGAAATGACCCGTCAGTTGGGTGCTGACCTTGGCTAAGCACTTGACATCGGCGGATGTCGACGCCATCGTGGACATCATTCGCGGCTGGCCGACCGGCAAGCTGACCTGGAAAGGCGTTTGCGATTCGGCATTCGCCATCCTGGGGGCCAAGACGACGCGCCAGACACTCAGCACGCACCAGCCGATCAAGGAGGCCTTCAGCGCCAAAAAGAGCGGCGTGCAGGTGCATGAACCGAGGACTGCGACGCCCAGCAGTTTGGCGATTGCCGCGCAGCGCCTGGCGCGCCAGCAAAACGCGATCGATGAACTGAAAGCGACCAACTCGGCACTGATGGAGCAGTTTGCTCGATGGCAGTACAACGCCCATAAATACGGCGTCAAAGAGCATCAGCTCAACGAACCGCTTCCACGCATTGACCGTGAAAGAACGGACGCCTGAGCACAACGGAGACGCCCAAGGATGGAAAAATTAAGCGGGCGCGACATGGGCGTCAAAAACCTGGTTCAGTTCGAGTCGTGGGTCGCTGAGCGCGACAAGGCCGGAGACTGGCCCGACTACATTCGGGGCGACAAACTGAACCGGTCCGAGATTGCTGCCGAGTGCGGCTTTGCCCTCTCGGTGGTCAGGCAGAATCCGGCCGTCAAGGAGGCGCTGGCCGCTCTGGAAGAGCGACTCCTGGCCTTGGGCCTGTTCGGGCTGTCAAAAATCGCTCAAAACCCCTCCGCCGGGCATGTGGCCGAGGCTTCCCGCCTGGCGGTGGACGGACGCATTCTGGCGGCCAAGGGAAAAACCGAACAACGGGTCAAGGTGCTTGAAGAACAGAACGCCACCTTGCGAGCCGAAGCGCGGGATTTGCGGGAAAAACTGATCCGGTTCAACCACCTGGACGCCCACCTGTGCGCCACGGGGCGACTGTTGCCTCCATGAGTGATCTGTCGGTTCAGCTGCGCATCACCGCCGTTCGCAGCCGCGGCAGTTTCGGCGGCGTGATTTTCTCGGGCATCTGCGACGAGGGCCAATCCTATGTCGCGGTGTGTCCCTTCACCCTGCTTCCCGACGCCAGTCTGGTGCAAAAAGGGCAGATTTGGGGCGTGACGGGCGCGCTGTCGATTCGTGCGTCTCAGGCGGCCAATGGGTTCAACCTCAAGGAAAGGCAGATTGCCGCGGTTTCGGCGCAACTGGTTCGCCCAGCTGGCCGCAACATCATCACCTGGATCGCTGAGTCCCCCGACTGCGCGGGCATTGGGCACGTCAAGGCCCGCAAGCTGTACGACCGCTTTGGCCCCCGGCTGGGTCAGCTGATCGAGCAAAGGAATTTTGGCGCTTTGACCGAGGTGATCAGCGACGAGGCCGCGCAACTGCTCTGCCACGCCTTTGACAAGTACAAGGTGGCCCACACGCTTCTTTGGCTGGATCAGATCGGGATTCAGCGGCGCATTGGCATGAGCCTCGTGACATATTACAAAGAGAATGCGCAGGCCAAGATCGAGGCCAACCCGTACATCTTGATTTCGTTTGAGGAAAAGTGGGCCGCAGTCGATGAACTGGCCCGCAAGCGTTTCGGCATTCTGGACGATGATCGGCGCCGCCTTGAGTCGGCCATCGAGGAGTCGCTGTATCGGGGCATGACGGGCGGGCATACCTGCTTGCCGGAAAAGGAAGTTCGCTCGTCTCTGGTCAAGCTGCTCGGCACGACGGCGCTGGCCAAACTGGCCTTGTCCCAGGCAGAAACCTCAACGGTGTACCGGCGGGTTAATGGGTTCTTTCAGGCGCAGGGGCCGTATCTCATCGAAAGTTACGTCGCTGAGCGGTTGCGCGACATGCTCGCCGGCGAGCAAGGGCAGGGGCAGCAGGGACTTTTTGTTCCACCCGCAGCCGATCTGACGCGGCTGGACGTCATTCTCGATACCTATGAGCGTGCGCACGCCATCGACCTGACCCAGGCGCAGCGCGACGCCGTGTGCACCAGCGCAGGGGCGTCCCTGAGCCTGATACTGGGCGGTGCAGGCACCGGCAAGACCACGGTGCTCAAGGCGCTCTATGAGGCTCTGGAGGAATTGCAGCCCGGTGTCGTGATCCATCAGCTGGCCCTGTCGGGACGCGCAGCGCAGCGCATGACCGAAGCCACAGGCCGGCTGAGTTCGACCATTGCCGGGTTTCTCGTCAACACGGAGTCCAGCCAGCTGGGTCCGGGCACGGTGATCGTTGTGGACGAAAGCAGCATGGTCGATGTCATTCTCATGTACCGCCTGCTTCGATTCATCCCCTGTGGCGTGCGGTTGATCCTGGTGGGCGATCCCGCCCAATTGCCGCCGATTGGTCCAGGCCTGGTGCTTCACGCGCTCGCCGGGCTGTCCGAAATTCCGCAGACGGAACTCAAACAGGTCAAGCGCCAGAGCGCTTCGAGCGGCATTCCCCAGGTGGCGGCGGCCATTCGCTCGCATCAAGAACCAGAATGGTGCCCCTACCAAGGCAAGCCTCATGTGGGTGTTTCCTTTATTCCATGCCCGCCTGAGCGTCTGGAGCAGACGGTGCAGCAGGTGTATGCCGAGCTGGGCGCAGACGGGTCGGACTTCAGTGTTCAGATTCTTGCGATCACGAACAGCAACGTCGGTGGGGTCAAACCGCTCAACGCCGCCTTGCATGGGCGGTACCTGCAAGGCGCCGAACCCGTTCTCGGTCATGATCTGCAGCATGGCGTGGTGTGGGCGAACACGATTGATCGGCTCCCGCTCAAGGTCGGAAGCCTGGTGATTTACACCGAGAACAATTATGAGTTGGGGTTGCGAAACGGGTCTCTGGGCAAGATCATCAAAGCGCTGCAGGTGGAGGGATCCGATGAGCTCTGTTGCACCTGCAGCTTCGACGGTGTCGAATACGACCTCACCACCAGGCAAGTCAATGCGCTCAATCATGCGTTTGCCATCACCGTGCACAAGGCGCAGGGCAGTCAGTTCACTCGGGTCATCGTCCCCATTCGCCACTCCCGGTTGCTGGACCAGACGCTGATCTACACCGCAGTGACTCGCGGGGTTGACCAGGTTGTTCTGGTCGGCGATGAACAAGCTGCGTTGGCCGCCATCCGCGCACCGGCATCGGCAGCAAGAAGGCACATCGGGCTTCCTTCGCTACTCAAAACCTCCTTGGGTGTGCCGCTCCCTCCTTGAATTCTCCTGATAGACAGGCGCCGTGAGGCGTTCCTGAACCCCAACCCAGGCATTAGGATGACGAAGGCGGCGAAGCGGCCGTAGTCATGTGGCGAAGCCCGACCCAGGGTGAAAAGATCAAAGATCTGAGGTTGCACCGCTTATCGAACACCCAGCTTGGTTGCCTGTGCTCGCGGTCGATTGGCGCGAGGGTCTTGTCCAGGCATAGATCTAGCACCTCTGCGTGCCGTCCAGCATGGTCCAGTGACTTTCAGCGCTAACCATGTCATTCTGGTCGGCGATGAACAAGCTGCATTGGCCGCCATCTGCACACCGGCATCGGAAGCCAAACGGAACATCGGACTTCCTTCGCTACTAAAACCTCCTTGTGTGTGTATCTGCTCCCTCCTTGTAGACAGGCGCCGTGAGGCGCTTTTGAAGTTGTTTTTGCCACTTCCTGCTCCCACAATCGCGCGATACACCGACCACTTACCAAACTCGACTACAAGGGCTAGCAAGCATTCGATTATTCAATTGGATATACGACCAATCTCTACAACAAATTGAGAGAGAGTTGATGCTTGCCCAAACCTGCTTGCCGTATATCTATCAAATTAAGGGTAGGTAGGAGTTAATGCATCTGGTTTGGTAAGCAGCGGCAAAAAATTCACCAATCCGGCAGAGCTAAGGTCATTGCTCTTGTCATAGATACGGCTCTGCACCTGAACTTGATCAGATGTTCCCCAATAATTTCCTGTCGCCGTCATTGCTGCAGCATCATACCCACTTGGAAGTCTCAACACGACTTGTCCAATATCCAAGAAAGAATTTGCAGAAACTACGGTCGTCTCGCCTCCGTAACTAGCCCAGTTTTTTACAGCATCGCCGATTATGCCTGTGAATACATTGTTTCTGATGTATACCTTCCTAGCAACATTTCTTGTATCAACCCCAATACTGAGTCCGCCAGAGTTTTTGAAAATATTTCTTTCAATAAAACAATCTTTTTCTGGATACCAAATATACATGTAATTGGAACCAGAACTCGTATTTACTGAAGTCAGAATCGAATCAGTCAGGACAATATTTCCATAAACCGCATTACCGCTGGGCGGCATGAGTGATCCGTTATTAAGCTTTGCGTAACTTATTTGGATTGAACTACTCAGAGTCGAACTCGTCCCACTGTTATTTATTGATACTGAATCTAGCTGAACGTAAGCAGAAGGCGTTCCGGAGACTTTTAGAGTTCCGTATACATTTATCGGAAAACCAGTGGACTTAACTTTTACGCCAGGGTCTATGGTCAGGGTAGTACCAGATGCAATCTGAAGAGTATTTGTAATTAGATAAGGGGACTTATCCAAAAACAGATGAGTATCGGTGCTAATAATCCCTCCAATTGGAGTGCCGGCGCTTAGGAGGGTAACTGTGGTGGTTGCAGCTGCACTATTGACTTTTCCGTCATTCACAACCAGCGTCATCACATACGTTCCTGGCATATCAGCGGTGAAATCAGGTTTAGCTGAGGTCATCCACATCAACCTGACCGTACTTCCAGGTGGCATAGAAGTCATTGTCCATGCATATGTCAATGTGTCGCCATTTGCATCGGAACTGGCACTTCCGTCAAAGCGAACAATTTCGCCCGCCACTGCATTTTGCGCATCACCTGCTTTGGCAACTGGTGCGACGTTTGCCAGGGCGGCAGTAATATTGACAGTTGCTGTGTTGCTACTGACCTTGCTATCGTTGACGACAAGGGTCGCGACATATGAGCCGGCCACATCGGCGGTGAAGATTGGTTTAGCGGAGTTTGATGAAGACAAGATGGCAATGCTGCCCGCAGGCTTCGCTGACAGTGTCCAAAAGTAAGTCAGTGGGTCACTGTTAGCGTCAGAGCTGACACTACCATCCAGCGTGACAATTGTGCCTGCAACGACATTTTGTGAGACACCTGCGTTCGCAATCGGCGGGGCATTTAGCACGCTTGCAGTGATACTAACAGCAGCTGTGCTGCTGCTTACCAAGCCGTCATTGACGACGACGCTGGCTACATAGGTTCCTGCAACATCGGCGGTGAAAGTCGGTTTGGCCGATGTTGGCGAAACAAGAGTGGCGGAACTGTTTGCAGGCTTGGCTGTAAGTGTCCATGTATAGGTCAACATACGAGCAGCGGAAACCGCGCTTGCGCTGCCATCGAGGGTAACAACAGTTCCCGTGACCACACTTTGATCAACGCCTGCATTGGCGGTGGGCGGCACTGCCAATAGATTAGCTACAAATTGCTTGATTTCTGCCGTACTGGAGGTTTTAACCAGCGCCGAGACAACCTGGGTGATTTGCGCAGGGCTTAGTTTCGCTCTGAGTGCGTCCAACAACTTGTCTTGCGCATCGCCCCTGGTGAGGTCGTTTGCCGTGGCGGCCCTAAGTGTCGTTGCAATGAAATCGGTGAGTGAACTGGTATCCACCGCGCCAGATAATATTGCACCGACATCGACCTGAGCCGCTTTTAAGTTGGCAGCTGTCATGGTGTTGACTGCAATGGCCGGATCAAAAGTGGCGAAAAAGACTGCAGGGTCATTTCGCAATACGCGAGCAACCAGCATTTCGGTAAGTGGAGTGATGTTGGCAATCGCCGTATTTCCGCTTCCAGTCGCAACCGTGTGCAATTTCGTGCCGTCCAACGGGTTGGCAATCTGAAGAAGGCAAGGCAGCGTGCCGCCAATTACGTTAAGACTGAAAGTGCCATCGGCATTCGTTGTTGCGGCGCCGGTGCCAACTTGACATTTAGCATTGATTGCGGCTCCAGCAATTGCCCTTCCGGTGGCAGCTGTTCCGCTGATTGTCAGGTCTGCCGGAGTGCTACCTTGGTTTGATGATCCACCGCTACCGCTACCGCCACCGCATGCAGCAAGCACGCAAGAAGCCAGAACAACTGCAAGAAACTTCATTTAATTCCAACCTATTTAATATTTTTTGAGCCACTTTACTGGCGTGACGAAGCCGGCTGGCATTTCAGAAAGTGAACTTTTGATTTCTTATGTTACGTCATGAAACGTAAAATAGCTATCCCCAATGGGGAGGAGACTCTGGCTTCAATGGTTTTAGTCTCTCAAAATGATCGTAAGCATCATGTCTCAAAAACGAACGTTTTTGAGACACCTCGACATGAGGTCATTGATGCGAGCAAGCTCAAGCTATTTCAGTCTCAATTCCCTGTCTTGATTTCTACGTCTCATTGTTTAAACTGACATGAGTAATAAGACAAGGGAGCCTGAATGTTGGTGGGATACGCACGGGTTTCGGCGGGAGACCAAAATCTGGACATGCAGCAAGACGCCTTGACCGGCTCGGGCTGCACTCAACTCTTTAGCGACCGGATCACCGGGGCCGCCCAGCTCAAGGAAGGCCTTGCCTCGGCGCTGAACTACATCCGCCCGGGTGACACTCTGGTGGTGTGGAAGCTGGACCGACTCGGGCGAACCGTCAAAGGCCTCATTGAACTTGTGGAGCAGCTAAAAGCCAAAGGGGTGGAGTTCAGAAGCCTGACGGACGGCATTGATACCAGCACGTCAGCAGGCCGATTCTTTTTCCATGTGATGGCAGCCATGGCAGAGATGGAGCGCGAATTGATCAAGGAGCGTACAAAGGCAGGCCTTGCTGCGGCCAAGGCACGAGGCCGAAAGGGTGGGCGCAAAGCAAAGATGGACCTGTCCAAGATCGGCGCCGCCCGGCAACTGCTGGCCGCAGGCACCGTGGCGAACGATGTCGCCAAAAACTTGGGGGTGTCCCGGGCCACGCTGTACCGAGCGCTTGCTGCGCATGACGTTCAACCTTGCGCTGACCAGGCTGCACGATGAACGGCGTGTTCATGCCATGAGCGAAAATCGGTTGGACATGCTCAGCCAGTCCCGATTTGGACGCCGAGTATTAAGAAGTCTTAAAGGATTTAAGACTTCTCTTGAAATGAGACAGTTTTATAAAAAGGTGAAGTATTTCAAGCGAATGTTGGTGAAAATTGACAAAAAACCTTACATAAAATGGCATACTTCGAGCTGGCTTCCCAAGGTTTCATTGGTGAAAACACTCACTCACTCAGTTTCTGCAAAGAGTCTCAGGTGTATATAACCCTTCTGAGGTGTTGCTGCAAAACGCGCCAAAAACCCGCTTCGTGCGGGTTTTTTAATTATTTTGCTATAAATAATATAGCTGTAAGTGCAGGTGGATCGTGCGCAAAAGGCTTTTTTGACTCGTAAATTGAGATGTCAGCGCAGAACACGCCCCGTCAACGGGTGCCCAACCGGTTTCCAACCCTTCACGATGAACAACCTATTTCCCACCCCTTCCCGTTTTCCCCGCTGGCTGGCCGCAATCGCTTTGGCCGCCACGGGCTTGTGCGCCATGGCGCCTGCGCGCGCGGACGCCAATCTGGAGCCGTTGACCAACATCCTGTCGGAGCCGGGTAGCGCGGGGCTGGGCGTGATCGCCCATTTCGAGCGCTCGCCCTACCAGGACGGCGGCAACCGCTATGACGTGCTGCCGCTCTACCTTTACGAGGGCGAGCGCTTTTTTCTGCATGCCAACCGGGGCGGTGTCAAGCTGCAGCAGGACGACACGCAACGGATGGACCTGTTCGTCGAGCAGCGGCTCGAAGGTTTTCCGGCTGACCGTCTGCCCGACAGCCTGGCCGGCATGGCGACGCGCGACTCCGGGATCGACCTGGGCCTGTCGTGGCGCTACCGCCAGCCCTGGGGCACGCTGCAGGCCGAACTGCTGCATGACATCGGCGGGTTTTCAAAGGGCAGCGAGTTCCGCCTGGGCTACACCTACGACTGGCGTTCCGGCCCGTGGAGCCTGCGCCCCAGCCTGAGCGTGGCGCTGCGCGATGCGCGGCTGAACAACTATTACTACGGCGTGCGGCCCGGCGAAGCCACGCCCGGCCGCGCCGCCTATGCGCCGGGCGCGGGCCTGAACACCACGCTTGGCCTGTATGGCTCCTATGATTATTCGCAGCGCTGGCGCCTGCTGGCCGGCGTGTCGGCCACGCTGCTCGACCGCCAGGTCAAGGACAGCCCCATCGTGCAAAAGCGCGTGCTGCCCGGCGTGTACGTGGGCGCAGCCTATGACTTTGGCGGGCATCAGCGTGAATGGGCGCAGAACGGCTCACCCACCTGGTTCAAGCTGCTTTACGGCAAGGCCACCGACGACGGCTGCCACCTGCTCAAGATCGCGACCGCACAATGCCTGTCGGTTGCCAGCGTGAACCCGACCAGCATCACCGGCCTTCAGGTCGGCAAGCCTTTTTTGCAGAACGTGAACGGCTGGCCGCTTGATTTTGTCGGCTATGCCGGCTTGATCAGCCACAACGACCGCGGCCTGCAGGCCAATGGCGTGCAGCTTGACCTGTTCATGAAGGCCTTTTATTCCGGCTTTCCGTGGAGCGACCGGGTCAAGACGCGTCTGGGCATGGGTGTGGGCGTGTCGCTGGCCCAGCGCGCGCCGTACATTGAAGCCAGCAGCCAGGCGCTGGCGGGAAAACCGACCTCGCGCATGCTGCAATACCTGGACCCGACGCTTGATGTCAGCCTGGGCGACCTGGTCGGTTCGCGTGCCTTGAAGGACACGTTCATTGGTTTTGGCGTGTCGCACCGCTCGGGCATCTTTGGCTCGTCGCGCCTGCTGGGCAATGTCAACGGTGGCTCCAATTACCTCTACACCTATGTCGAATCGGCGCTGTGAAGCGGCAGTTTTGCAATCATATTGATAGCTGCTTACGCTTGTCCCGCCTGCGCAAAAGGCTTGTTTGGCTTAAAAAGTGCGGCGGCGGGCTTGCCGCCGGGTAAATTCTGCACATTGCTCGACGCAATCACGCCGCCGCCCAGGCAGACCTCGCCCTGGTAGAGCACCGCCGACTGGCCCGGCGTGACTGCCCACTGTGCATCCAGGAACACCAGTTCGCAGCCGCCGCCCGTGGCGGTAAGCAGTTCACAGGCAGCGTCGGCCTGGCGGTAGCGCGTCTTGGCGGCCATTGCGCCCAAGGCCGGCGCGCTGCCCGCCACCCAGCTGCAATCCTGCGCATGGAGCACCGTCGATTGCAGCCACGGATGGTCGTGGCCCTGCACCACCCACAGCGTGTTGCTGTCCATGTCCTTGCGGGCAACAAACCACGGTTCATGCTCGCCCACGCCGCGCTGGCCGCGCGCCTGCGCCGCCTTCAGGTCGGCACCCCGCGCCTTCACGCCGCCGATGCCCAGGCCCTGGCGCTGGCCCAATGTGTAAAAGCTCAGGCCGACATGCTCACCCAGGATGCGGCCCTGGTCGTTTTTGATCGGGCCGGGCGCCTTGGCGATGTAGCGGTTCAAAAAATCGCGAAACGGCCGCTCGCCGATGAAGCAGATGCCGGTCGAGTCCTTTTTTCGGGCGTTCGGCAGGCCGATCTCGTCGGCGATGCGGCGCACCTCGGTCTTGTGCAACTCGCCGACCGGGAACAGGGTTTTTGAAAGTTGGGCCTGGTTTAGCCGGTGCAAAAAGTAGCTCTGGTCCTTGGCCGGGTCCAGGCCCTTGAGCAGTTCGTGCAGGCCGGTGGTGTCGTTCTGCCGCACCCGGGCATAGTGGCCGGTGGCGATTTTTTCGGCGCCCAGGCGCATCGCGTGGTCCAGGAAGGCCTTGAACTTGATCTCGGCGTTGCACAAAATGTCCGGGTTGGGCGTGCGGCCGGCCTGGTATTCGCGCAGGAATTCGGCGAAGACGCGGTCCTTGTAGTCGGCGGCGAAGTTGACATGCTCGATCTCGATGCCGATCACGTCGGCGACGGCGGCGGCGTCCACAAAGTCGATGTTGGACGAGCAAAATTCGCTGTCGTCGTCGTCTTCCCAGTTCTTCATGAAGATGCCGATGACCTCGTGGCCCTGTTGCTTGAGCAGGTGCGCGGTCACTGCCGAATCGACGCCACCGCTTAATCCCACCACTATTCGTTGCTTTTGCATTCTCCGATTTTACCGAGTGGGCCGGGTGCGCTGGCAACGCGGGCGGGCCGCCTGGTTTTCACGCCTTTCGGGCGTAAACGCTTTCATCGGCATGGATGATGTGCAGCGGATAGCGCCGGCCGGCCAGGTAGTCTTCCAGGTTGGTCAGCAGCAGGGGGCTGCGGTGCATGGCGGTGGATGCGCGGATTTCATCCGCCGTCAGCCACAGGGCGCGCACGATGCCTTCGTCCAGCGCCTGGCCGGCGACATGCTCGCCCAGTTCGCCGCAAAAGGTGAAGCGCAGGTAGGTGATGTCCTGCGGCAGGGCCTGCCCGGGCTGGGAGCTGTCGAAACGCGAGAAATAAATGCCGACCAGCGCGGTCGGCGTGAAGTGAAAAGCGGTTTCTTCCAGGGTTTCGCGCGCGCAGGCCTGGATCGGGCTTTCGCCGGGGTCCAGGTGGCCGGCCGGGTTGTTGAGCCTCAAGCCGTCGCGGGTTTCTTCCTCGACCAGCAAGAACTTCCGGACGCCATCAAAATCCCGTTCAATGACGGCCGCCACCGTAACATTTGGTTTCCATCGTTTGTTCATGCGCAGGATTATCCGGGGCATTTTTGACAGGACGCCTATTGCGGTGACAGGTTTTTAAGGAAAGCCGGAAAACCGCCGGCAAAACTCTGGCGCAAATGCTCGACCAAGCACTGCACCGCCTTGGGCACCTGCGCCGACCACGGCCGCAGGGCATAGATGCGCTCGCCGAAAAAGCCCTGGACCTGCCAGTCGGGCAAGACCTGGACCAGCGGCGCGGCTCCACGGCCATCGGCTGCGGGCGGCAGGCTGAAATCAGGCAAGAGGCCGATGCCCAGCCCGGCCAGCAGGGCGTCGCGCAGCACTTCGCTGTTGTTGGCCTTGAGCGAGCCGGCCACCGTCACGCCAACGCGTTCGACCTCAGCGCCGGCCTTTTTCCCTTTTCCGGTCCCCGGACGCGCAAAGGTCCAGCTGCCGGCATGGCTATCCCGAAGGTAGAGCAAGCAATCGTGCGCGGTCAGCTCGGACGGATGCGCGGGCGTGCCGCGCCGCGCCAGGTACTGCGGGCTGGCCACCAACTGCGAACGGGTTTCGCACAGCACCCAGGCGACATGCGTTTCGGGCGGCGCGTTGGTGTGCCGGATCGCCAGGTCAAAGCCTTCGTTGGCCAGGTTGATGAAGCGGTCGGTCAGTTCGAGTTCGATGTGGATGTCCGGGAACTGCTGCAGGAAAGTGGCGATGCTGCTGGCAAGGTGCTGGCGGCCGAGCGCGACAGGCGCGGTCAGCCGGATCAGTCCGCGCGGCGTGCCGGCCAAGTCGCAGGCCGCGCTATAGCTTTCGCTGATGCGCCGGAACGCCGGCTGCATGTCGTTGACCAGCTGCTGGCCGGCCTCGGTCAGACCGACCGAGCGCGTCGTGCGGCGCACCAGCAGCACGCCCGCGTTGCGCTCCAGTTCGCTGATGCGCATGCTGGCCGATGCCTTGGACAGGCCCAGGCGGCGCGCGGTTTCGGTGAAGCTGCGGGTTGCGGCGAGCACCGTCAGCAGATGCAGGTCGGCGACGAGCGGCGCCAGTTGGTCAGAGGACATTGCGGGCCATCATTGTTCAGGAATCTGAACAATGTAATCATTTGCCAGGGGCTTATCAAACCGGGCGGCGAACCCTAGACTGTGCCCATTCGTTTGTTCATTTCCAAGGATCGCCATGTTTTCATCGCCCGCCGAAATTGCCCCGCACATCACCCTTGGCCACTATGTGAACGGCAGCGCCGTCACGCCCGCCGGCGGGCGCAGCCAGGAAGTGTTCAATCCGGCCACCGGCGCGGTCTCCGGCCATGTGGCGCTGGGCAGCGCGCTTGACGTCGATGCGGCCGTCGCCGCCGCGCAGGCCGCCTTTCCTGCGTGGTCGGACATCCCGCCGATTCGCCGCGCCCGGGTCATGTTCAAGTTCCTCGAACTGCTGAACCAGAACAAGGACAAGCTGGCGCACCTGATCACCGCCGAGCACGGCAAGGTGTTCACCGATGCGCAGGGCGAGGTGTCGCGCGGCATCGACATTGTCGAATTCGCCTGCGGCATTCCGCAACTGCTCAAGGGCGACTTCACCGACCAAGTCAGCACCGGCATCGACAACTGGACGCTGCGCCAGCCGCTGGGCGTGGTGGCTGGCATCACGCCGTTCAACTTTCCGGTGATGGTGCCGATGTGGATGTTCCCGGTGGCGATTGCGGCGGGCAACACGTTTGTACTGAAACCCAGCCCGATCGATCCGAGCGCCAGCCTGTTCATGGCCGACTTGCTCAAGCAGGCCGGCCTGCCGGACGGCGTGTTCAACGTCGTGCAGGGCGACAAGGAAGCGGTCGATGCGCTGCTGGTGCATCCTGACGTCAAGGCGGTGTCCTTTGTCGGCTCAACGCCGATTGCCAATTACATCTATGAAACCGGCGCCCATCACGGCAAGCGCGTGCAGGCGCTGGGCGGCGCCAAGAATCACATGGTCGTCATGCCCGACGCCGACCTGGAGCAGGCGGTCGATGCGCTGATCGGCGCAGGTTACGGCTCGGCCGGCGAGCGCTGCATGGCGATCTCGGTGGCGGTGCTGGTCGGCAATGTGGCTGACAAGCTGATCCCGATGCTCAAGGCGCGGGCCGAAACATTGGTGATCAAGAACGGCGTGAACCCGGACGCCGAAATGGGTCCGATCGTCACCGGCATTGCCCATAAGCGCATCACCGGCTACATCGACCTGGGCGTTGCAGAGGGCGCCGAACTGCTGGTCGATGGCCGGACCTTCACCGGCGCAGATGCTGGCGAGGGCTGCGCGCAGGGCTTCTGGATGGGCGGCACGCTGTTTGACCACGTCACGCCCGACATGCGCATCTACAAGGAAGAAATCTTCGGCCCGGTGCTGGGCTGTGTGCGCGTGAAGGACCTGGCCGAAGCGGTCGAGTTGATCAATGCCCACGAATTTGGCAACGGCGTGAGCTGCTTCACCCGCGACGGCCATGTGGCGCGTGAATTCAGCCGCCGTATCCAGGTCGGCATGGTCGGCATCAATGTGCCGATTCCGGTGCCCATGGCCTGGCATGGCTTTGGTGGCTGGAAGAAAAGCCTGTTCGGTGACATGCACGCTTACGGCGAGGAAGGCGTTCGCTTCTACACCAAGCAGAAATCGATCATGCAGCGCTGGCCGGAAAGCATTGGCAAGGGCGCCGAGTTTGTGATGCCCACGGCCAAATAAACTGGCCCAAAGCCGCTTGCGGCTTCAATGATTTTTTCCAAGGAGCCCGTCGGTTTGTCACAAGCCGACGGGTTTTTCTTCGCCTCAGGGTTTCTCCCTAAGCTTGCCCAGGCGGTCGCGCATTAGTCTGCGTTGACGAAAATTTACAAAAAACTCATGTAAGCTTTACGGCAGTTGCAGATCCGCCCAGGCCCTTTTCAGGGCCTCCGAGAAAAATAAAGCATCGAGGAGAAGCCCATGCTGATTGGGATACCTGCCGAAATCACGGCCGGAGAGACACGCGTCGCCATCACGCCCGAGACGGCCAAAAAGCTCAAGGCCCAGGGCCACACGATCCGCATTCAGTCGGGCGCGGGCGTGGCCGCCAGTGTTCCCGATAGCGCCTACCAGCTAGTGGGCGCCGAGATCACCGATGCGGCGGGCGCTTACGCCGCCGACATCGTGCTCAAGGTGCGCTGCCCGCTGGACAGTGAAATGGCGCACACCCGGCCCGGCAGCGTGATGGTCGGCATGCTCAACCCCTTCGATCCCGCCGGCCTGCAGCGCCTGGCCGCCGCGCAGCTGACGTCCTTTTCGCTCGAAGCGGCGCCGCGCACCAGCCGCGCCCAGAGCATGGATGTGCTGTCGAGCCAGGCCAACATCGCCGGCTACAAGGCCGTGATGATGGCGGCCAACGAATACCAGCGCTTCTTCCCGATGCTGATGACCGCCGCCGGCACCGTCAAGGCCGCCCGCGTGGTGATTTTGGGTGTCGGCGTGGCCGGATTGCAGGCGATTGCCACGGCCAAGCGCCTGGGCGCCGTGATTGAGGCCAGCGACGTGCGCCCGAGCGTCAAGGAGCAGGTCGAGTCGCTGGGCGGCAAGTTCATCGACGTGCCTTACGAAACCGACGAAGAGCGCGAAGCCGCTGTCGGTGTGGGCGGCTATGCCAAGCCGATGCCGCCCGGCTGGATGGCGCGGCAAAAGATCGAGGTCGCCAAGCGCGTGGCGCAGGCCGACGTGGTGATCACCACCGCCTTGATTCCCGGCCGCGCCGCGCCGGTGCTGGTGACCGAGGAAATGGTCATGGCCATGAAGCCCGGCAGCGTGATCGTCGATCTGGCCGCCGCGCAAGGCGGCAACTGCCCGCTGACCGAGGCGGACAAGACCGTCGTCAAGCACGGCGTGACGCTGATGGGCCAGACCAACATCCCGGCGCTGGTGGCGGCCGACGCCAGCGCGCTGTATGCGCGCAACCTGCTGGACTTTCTCAAGCTCATCATCACCAAGGAAGGTGCGCTCAAGCTTGACCTGGAAGACGACATCGTCGCGGCCTGCCTGATGACTCAGGGCGGCGAGGTCAAGCGCAAGTAAGCCGGTTCGGGATACGCGTCCCGTTCGCCAAGCCCCGTTCAAGCCTCGAAAAAATCTCATTCGGAAGGAAAAGACCATGGATGCCGTGTCCCCCACCCTCATCAACCTGATCATTTTTGTGCTGGCCATCTATGTCGGTTACCACGTCGTCTGGACCGTCACGCCCGCGCTGCACACGCCGCTGATGGCCGTGACCAATGCCATTTCGGCCATCGTCATCGTCGGCGCGATGCTGGCTGCCGCGCTGACCGAAACCACCTTGGGCCGCACCATGGGCGTCCTGGCCGTGGCGCTGGCGGCAGTCAATGTCTTTGGCGGCTTCCTGGTCACGCGCCGGATGCTGGAGATGTTCCGCAAAAAGGAAAAAAAGGCCGTCGCGGTCGTCGCCGATTCGGGAGCCGCCAAATGAGCATGAACCTCGTCACGCTGCTGTACCTGGTGGCTTCGGTCTTTTTCATCCAGGCGCTCAAGGGCCTGTCGCATCCGACCACGTCGCTGCGCGGCAACCTGTTCGGCATGGTCGGCATGGCCATTGCTATTCTGACCACCGGCGCCTTGATTGTCGAAATTTCGGGCGGCAAGGCCCAGGGCATGGTGTACGTGCTGGGCGCGCTGGTCGTGGGCGGCGCGGCCGGCACCTTGATGGCCAAGCGCGTAGAGATGACCAAGATGCCCGAACTGGTCGCCTTCATGCACAGCATGATCGGCCTGGCGGCAGTCTTCATCGCCGTGGCGGCGGTCGCCGAGCCTCACGCTTTCAACATCGTCGCCAAGGGCATGCCGATTCCGGCGGGCAACCGGCTCGAACTGTTCTTGGGCGCGGCGATTGGCGCCATCACCTTCAGCGGCTCGGTGATTGCGTTTGGCAAACTCTCGGGCAAGTACAAGTTCCGCCTGTTCCAGGGCGCGCCGGTGTCGTTTCCCGGCCAGCACAAGCTCAACCTGGTGCTGGGCCTGGCCACCGTCGCGCTGGGTATCACCTTCATGCTGACCGGCAGCTGGACGGCCTTTTTTGCCATGCTGGCGCTGTCCTTCGTCATGGGCGTCTTGATCATCATCCCGATCGGCGGCGCCGACATGCCGGTGGTGGTGTCCATGCTCAACAGCTACTCGGGCTGGGCGGCGGCGGGCATCGGTTTTTCGTTGAACAATTCAATGTTGATCATTGCCGGTTCGCTGGTGGGGTCAAGCGGCGCCATCCTGAGCTACATCATGTGCAAGGCCATGAACCGCTCGTTCTTCAATGTGATCGGCGGCGGCTTTGGCGGCGAGGCGGCCACGACAACGACCGGCGCCAAGGAACAGCGCCCGGTCAAGTCTGGCTCGGCAGACGACGCCGCCTTCATTCTAAGCAATGCCGAAACCGTCATCATCGTGCCGGGCTACGGCCTGGCCGTCGCGCGCGCCCAGCATTCGGTCAAGGAGCTGGCGCAAAAGCTGACCGACAAAGGCATCACCGTCAAGTACGCGATCCATCCGGTGGCCGGCCGCATGCCCGGCCACATGAACGTGCTGCTGGCCGAGGCCGAGGTGCCCTACGATCAGGTGTTCGAGATGGAAGACATCAACGCCGAGTTCGGCCAGGCCGATGTCGCCATCATCCTGGGCGCCAACGACGTGGTGAACCCGGCTGCGCATGTCAAGGGCAGCGCGATTTACGGCATGCCGATCCTGGAGGCCTACAAGGCCAAGACGGTCATCGTCAACAAGCGTTCGATGGCGGCGGGCTACGCCGGCCTGGACAACGAATTGTTCTACATGGACAAGACCATGATGGTCTTCGGCGATGCCAAGAAAATCATCGAGGACATGGGCAAGGCGATCGAGTAAGCCTTCGCCGTGCCGGCACGCTGTGTGCCGCAGCGCCATCAGCCACTGCCAAGCGGCTCGATTAGAGAGCTGAGTCTTCTAAACGTCATTATTTACTAGGGAAAACCGTAATAGCCACGGGAGCTGCTTTCCCTGAAAATTTCTGTAAGCAACAAGTAAGTAAAAATAACAGTACTGGAGGCAAAGAAGATGAATGCAGTGATGAAAACCAACGAAGTTGAACGCCCGTGGCTCAGGGCTTATCCGGCGGGCGTTCCTGCCGATGTCGATGCCTCGCAATATCCGTCGCTGGTGGCCTTGATGGAGGAAAGCTTCAAGACGTACAAGGACCGGGTTGCCTACAGCTTCATGGGCAAGGAAATCACGTTCGGCCAGACCGACAGCCTGTCGCTGGCGTTCGGCGCCTATTTGCAGGGCCTGGGCTTGGCCCGTGGCGACCGTGTGGCCATCATGATGCCCAACATTCCGCAGTATCCGGTGGCGGTGGCGGCTATTTTGCGTGCCGGCTACGTCGTGGTCAATGTGAATCCGCTTTACACGCCGCGAGAACTGGAGCATCAGCTCAAGGATTCAGGCGCCAGGGCCATCGTGATCGTCGAGAACTTTGCCGGCACGCTGGAGCACTGCCTGGCCAACACGCCGATCAAGCATGTCGTGCTGTGTTCCATGGGCGACCAGCTGGGCTTGCTCAAGGGGACGCTTGTCAATTATGTGGTGCGCAACGTCAAGAAAATGGTGCCGCCGTTCAACCTGCCGGGCGCCGTTCGCTTTAACGATGCTTTGGCGCAAGGCACGCGCGGGGTGCTCAAGCGGCCGGACATCAAGCCCGACGACATTGCCGTGCTTCAGTACACCGGCGGTACCACCGGTGTTTCCAAAGGGGCCGTGCTGCTGCACCGCAACGTGATTGCCAATGTGCTGCAGTCCGAAGCATGGAACGGCCCGGCCATGGCCAGCTTGGGCTCAGGAGAGCAGCCCACTTATGTCTGCGCGCTGCCGCTCTACCATATCTTCGCCTTCACGGTGAACATGATGCTGGGCATGCGGACCGGCGGAAAGAACATCCTGATCCCCAATCCACGCGACCTGCCTGCGGTGCTCAAGGAGCTTGCCAAGCACAAGGTCAACAGTTTTCCGGCCGTTAACACCTTGTTCAACGGACTTGCCAACCATCCGGATTTCAATACGGTGGACTGGTCGCACCTGAAAATCTCCCTCGGCGGCGGCATGGCCGTGCAAAGCGCAGTGGCCAAGCTGTGGCTGCAAAAGACCGGCTGTCCGATCTGCGAAGGTTATGGCCTTTCGGAAACGTCGCCGTCGGCCAGTTGCAATCCGACCAACAGCAAAAACTTCACCGGCACCATCGGCGTGCCGCTTCCAAGTACCTGGTTCAAGCTGCTGGATGATGACGGCCAGGAAGTGGCCCCGGGCCAGCCTGGCGAGATCGCCATCAAGGGGCCTCAGGTCATGGCGGGCTACTGGCAGCGGCCTGACGAAACCGACAAGGTCATGACGTCCGACGGCTATTTCAAGTCGGGCGACGTCGGCATCATTGACAAAAACGGCTTTTTCAAGATCATCGACCGCAAGAAGGACATGGTGCTGGTCAGCGGTTTCAATGTTTATCCGAACGAGATTGAAGAAATCGTTTCCACCATGGACGGTGTGCTCGAATGCGCCTGCGTCGGCGTGATCGACGAAAAATCAGGTGAAGCCGTCAAGCTGGTGATTGTGAAGAAGCACCCCGACCTGAGCGAAGCCGATGTGCGCGCTTTCTGCAAGGAAAACCTCACCGGCTACAAGCAGCCGAGGGTCGTGGAGTTCCGCACCGAATTGCCCAAGACGCCGGTCGGCAAGATCCTGCGCCGCGAACTGCGCGACAAGTGCTAAACCCATAAATTCCTGGAAACCTGTCATCAGGTTTGAGGTCGACTTTTTCCGGCAGTGATTTGCCTGGAAAATCGACTGCATGCCACTGACTTCCGACCTCGCCATAACCCCGATTGCCATCCTCAGCGCCTTACCGCAGGAGCAGCGCGGCCTCGTGGAGTTGCTGCAGCGGCCGCGCAAGGTGATTCATGCCAGTCGCGACTTCTGGCTAGGTGATTTGCACGGCCAGCCCGTGGTGCTGGCTTTGTCCAAGATTGGCAAGGTCGCCGCCGCCACCACTACAACCGCGCTGATCGAGCGGTTTGGCGTGCGCCGCATCGTGTTCACCGGCGTTGCGGGTGGCTTGGGCCACGGCGTGAAGGTGGGCGATGTGGTGGTGGCGACCGATTTTGTTCAGCACGATCTGGATGCCTCCCCGCTGTTTCCTCGCTATGAAGTGCCGTTGTACGGCAAAACCAGGTTTCACTGTGATGCGGCCTTGAGCGCGCTGCTGTTCGAGGCGAGTTGCGGCGCGTTGGCGAATGAAAGTCTGGTGGCGCACGGGTTTGAGGGCGCTTGCGTTCACCAGGGCCTGATTGCCAGCGGTGATCGTTTTGTCTCGGGTGCCGATGAATCGAGTCGTCTGCGCGAGCTGATGGCCGGCGCGGGTCATGCGGTATTGGCCGTGGAGATGGAAGGGGCTGCCGTGGCGCAGGTCTGCATGGACTACGGCGTGCCGTTTGCCGTAATGCGCACTGTTTCAGACCGGGCGGACGACAGTGCCCATGTCGATTTTCCGGCCTTCGTCGATGCCGTTGCCAGCCGCTATGCCCACGCCATCATTGAACGCTTTCTGCATTTGCTATTAAAAAAGGGGCTTAGGAACCAGAGCTTATCGACAGCTAAGCTAAGTTCTTATCGTGATTCAGAAAAACCGGTATTTCAGGCATTCCAAAATCAGTGAAGCCAAATTCCGTCAAGTAATGCGCTATTTCGCCATGGACTTGACGGCCACCGATTGCGCCGAACTCAGCGGCGTGTCAGTGCGCTCAGTCAACACCATTTACCTGCGCGTGCGACGCCGCCTGGCCGAGCACTGCGAGCAGGTTTCACCGCTGGGCGGAGAACTCGAAGCCGATGAGTCGTACTTCGGTCCTCGCCGAGTGCGTGGCCTGCGGGGTCGGGGCGCGGGGGGCAAAACAGTGGTTTTTGGGCTGCTCAAGCGGGGCCAGAACGTATACACCGAGATCGTGCCCAACGCCTCCAAAGCCGTGCTTCAAGCCATCATTCGGGGCAAGGCCGATATTGCCAGCGTGATTCACACAGACCGCTGGCGCGGCTATGACGGCCTGGTCGATGTGGGCTTTGACAAACACTTGCGGGTCAACCACGGCAACAACGAGTTTGCTCGGGGCAGTGTTCACGTCAACGGCATCGAGAGCTTCTGGAGCTACGCCAAGCGTCGTCTGGTGCAGTTCAACGGCGTGCCCCGGCATACGTTCTATCTGCATCTAAAAGAGACGGAGTACCGCTTCAATCACCGCCATCAAAGCCTTTATCATGCCCTGCTGGCCTTGCTCAGAAACAACCCGCTTTAATCGCCTCTGCTTCCTAAGCCCCTGAATTAATAGCTGCTTGGTTCCGCACAGTTTGGCTGGTCGGTCTTCGGTATTCATCTCCACCCGTTCTGGCTGGGCCTGTGATGGGCGGCAAAAGCGGGATCAGGGCCGCGCGCTGTTTGAGCCGCAGGCGAGTTTGCGCGGACCCCCGCTTTTGCCGCTCATCACAGGTTGCCCGAAGCGCAGCGAAGGGACCCAGACAGTCGGGTCACCTTTTCTTTGGTGACTTTCTTTTGGCGAAGCAAAAGAAAGTTACTTGCCGCCGGGCACCCCCCGGCCAGCAAAACCACGAGAAGCCAACCCAGCTACGAATTCAATAGCTGCCTACGCAAGCAGGCTATACGCAAACAGCCTGAAACACTAAAAAATCACTCGCCCAGGTAAGCCGCCCGAACCCGGGGATCGTCCAGCAGCAGTTTGGCGTCGCCGTTCATCGTGATATTGCCCGACTCCATCACATAGCCCCGGTTGGCAATCCCCAGCGCCCGGCTGGCGTTCTGCTCGACCAGCAGCACCGTCATGCCCAGCCCGGACACGTCCTTAACTACCTCGAAAATCTTGTCCACCATGATGGGCGACAGGCCCATTGAAGGCTCGTCAAGCAGCAGCACCTTGGGACGGCTCATCAGCGCCCGGCCCATGGCCAGCATTTGCTGCTCGCCGCCCGACATGGTGCCGGCCAGCTGGTCCTTGCGCTCGCGCAGGCGCGGGAACAGCACGAACATCTTCTCGATGTCGTCGGCAATGCCGGCCTTGTCGTTGCGGATATAAGCGCCCATCTGCAGGTTCTCAAGGATGGTCATGCGGGCGAACACGCCGCGGCCCTCGGGCACCATGGCCAGGCCTTCCTTGACCAGGTCCCAGGCGCCGCGCCCCTTGATGCTCTTGCCCAGGTATTCGATGTCGCCGGCCAGGATCGGCAGGCCGCCGGTGATGGCCTTCATGGTGGTGGTCTTGCCGGCGCCGTTGGAGCCGATCAGCGTGACCAGTTCGCCGTCGTGGACCTCAAAATCAATGCCCTTGACCGCCTGGATGCCGCCGTAGGCCACCTGCAGGCCGGTAATTTTCAAAAGTGTTTTCGCTGCCATGTTTTGCTTCCTTTAGTGGCCTGCGCCCAGGTAGGCGGTGATCACTTTTTCGTTTTTCTGCACATCGGCCGGAATACCCTCGGCGATCTGCTTGCCGTAGTCGAGCACCGTCACCCGGTCGCACAGGCCCATAACCAGCTTCACGTCATGCTCGATCAGCAAGATCGTGCGGTTGTCCTTGCGGATGCGGTCGATCAGCTCGCGCAACTGGACCTTCTCGGTCGCGTTCATGCCGGCGGCGGGTTCGTCGAGCGCGATCAGCTGCGGGTCGGTGGCCAGGGCCCGGGCGATTTCCAGCCGGCGCTGGTCGCCGTAACTCAGCGTGCGCGCCTTGAAGTCGGCGTATTTGCCGATGCCTACGTAATCGAGCAGTTCCTGCGAGCGATGCGCGATCTCGGCCTCCTCGCGCTTGAAGCCGGGCGTGCGGAACACGGCGCCAATCAGCCCCGAATGGGTGCGCACATGCCGGCCGACCATCACGTTCTCCAGCGCGGTCATGTCGGCGAACAGGCGAATGTTCTGGAAGGTGCGCGCAATGCCGGCCTTGGCCACTTCATGCACCGCCGTCGGCTTGTAGGGTTTGCCGGCCAGCTCGAACAAGCCGCTGTCGGGCGTGTAAAGCCCGGTCAGCACATTGAAGAAAGTCGTCTTGCCAGCGCCGTTGGGGCCGATCAGGCCGTAGACCTGGCCGCGCTGGATTTTGATGCCGACATCGTTCAGCGCCTGCAGGCCGCCAAAGCGCTTGGAAACACCCGAGACATTCAAGATGGTTTCGCTCATGTCCGTGTCTCCTTAGGGATTGATGGACTGGATGGGGTCTTTGCCGGCGCGCTTGTTCAGCGACTTGCCGTGCTCGGGCGACGGCCACAGGCCGCGCGGGCGCATCAGCATCACGGTAATCATGGCCAGCGCGATCAACAGCTGGCGCAAGATGGCCGAGTCGAGCCGGCCGTCGGTCATGGCTTGCAGCGGCCCGGCCACATGGCGCAGCACCTCGGGCAGCGCGGCCAGCAGCAGCGCGCCCAGGATGACGCCGGGCAAATGCCCGATACCGCCCAGCACCACCATGGCGACGATCATGATCGACTCCATCAGGCTGAACGATTCGGGCGAGACAAAGCCCTGGAAGGCCGCGAACATCGCGCCCGACACGCCGCCGAAGGTCGCGCCCATGCCGAAGGCCAGCAGCTTCATGTTGCGGGTGTTGATGCCCATGGCCTTGGCGGCAATCTCGTCCTCGCGGATCGCCATCCAGGCGCGGCCGATGCGCGATGTTTCCAGCCGGTGGCAAATGATGACCGAGAAGATCACCAGCACCAGGAACAGGTAGTAGTACATGGACACCGAGGCGAACTCGAAGCCAAAAAAGGTGTGCGACTTGCCCAAATCAAAACCGAAAAACTTTATCGAGTCGATTTGGTTGATGCCCTTGGGTCCGTTGGTCAGGTTGATCGGACGGTCCAGGTTGTTCAGGAACACGCGGATGATCTCGCCAAAACCCAGCGTGACGATGGCCAGGTAGTCGCCGCGCAGCTTGAGCGTGGGCGCGCCCAGCATCACGCCGAACAATCCAGCCAGCGCGGCGGCCGCCGGAATGATCGCCCAGATCGGCAGGTGCAGGCCTTCCGGGAAATTGGCGGCAATCCATGGAAAGGCCTCGGCCAAGTGCGGCGAGCCGAGCAGCGCAAACAGGTAGGCGCCGACGGCAAAGAAGGCCACGTAGCCCAGGTCGAGCAGGCCGGCATAGCCGACCACGATGTTCAGGCCCAGGGCCAGCAGCACATACAGCAGCGCCATGTCGACGATGCGTACCCAGGCATTGCCGCCCTGCTGCAGCAGCAGGGGCAGCACCAGCAGGCCGAGGGCCACGATCAGGTAGGTGGCGAATTTTTTGGTGTTCATGAGGTTTTTCTCCTTGTGCGTGGGTGAGTTGATGGGCCTTACGCCCGGTCCGCCACACGTTCACCCAGCAGGCCCGAGGGGCGCAGCGTGAGCACAAAAATCAGCACGATGAAGGCAAAAATGTCGGAATACTGGCTGCCCAGCACGCCGCCGGTCAGCGGGCCGATGTAGCCCGCGCCAATCGCCTCGATCAGGCCCAGCAAGATGCCGCCGAGCACCGCACCGCCCAGGTTGCCGATGCCGCCGAACACGGCAGCGGTGAAGGCCTTCAGGCCAGGCAAAAAGCCCATGGTGTGCTGCACCGTGCCGTAGTTGGAGGCATACATCACACCGGCCAGCGCGGCCAGGATGGCGCCAATGATGAAGGTCGCGGAAATGACGGTGTCGGGGCGCACGCCCATCAGGGCGGCGACGCGCGGGTTCTCGGCGGTGGCCCGCATGGCGCGGCCGAGCTTGGTGTAGTGCACCAGCCACATCAGGATGGCCAGCGACACGGCGGTGGCGCCCAGGATGAAAATCTGCGTCACGGTGATGACCGCGCCGCCGATCTGGAAGGGCTCGGACGGCAGCAGCGTGGGGTATGGCTTGTAGTTGGGCTTCCAGATGATCATGGCCAGCGTCTGCAGCAGCAGCGACATGCCGATGGCGGTGATCAAGGGCGCGAGCTTGGGGCTGTTGCGCAGCGGCCGGTAGGCGACCTTTTCGATGGTGAAGTTCAGAGCGGCGCAGACGATGAAGGCAATTAACAGCGAAATCAGCAAAATCAGCCAGCCGGGCGTGCCGGGCATGGATTCCTGCATCAGGCCAATGATGGTCCAGCTGGTCAGCGCGCCGACCATCAGCACCTCGCCGTGCGCAAAGTTGATCAGGTTGATGATGCCGTACACCATGGTGTAGCCCAGGGCGATCAGGGCGTACATGCTGCCCAGAACCAGTCCGTTGATGATTTGCTGTAGCAAAACTTCCATAATCCGCTCCGTTTGTTTGAATGAGCCAACTCTGCCGGTGTCGTGCCTGCACGGGATCACCGTGAAAACACGTGAGTTAACAAAAAGCCCGCCTGTCTCCCGTCGGACAACGGGTGAAGGTGGCGAGCTAGTGGGCGAATTGTAGCGACAGCGTTCTAGCGAGAATCGCGCCAGCGAAAAAGTTTTTCCAGGGTAAACCCTTGAAGAATTCGGATTTTTTAGCGGATTCCAGCTGTATCAGCGGGATTTTTAGGGCATCAGTTCTTCTGATGATTTTTTGCCTTCAGTTCATTGAGCTTATCGGCAATGCGGATCTCCAGGCCACGGTTGACGGGGCGGTAAAAGCCCGGCGCGGCCATGCCTTCGGGAAAGTAGTTTTCACCGGCCGCGAAGCCGCCCTCCTCGTCATGCGCATAGCGGTAGTTCTTGCCGTAGTCGAGCTGTTTCATGAGCTTTGTTGGTGCATTGCGCAGGTGCAGCGGCACCGGCCGGGTGCCGTCTTTCTTGATGAAGGCCTTGGCCTCGTTGAAGGCCTGGTACACCGCATTCGACTTGGGCGCGACCGCTAGGTAGACCACGCATTGCGCCAGCGCCAGTTCGCCCTCGGGCGAGCCGAGCCGCTCATAGACCTCGGCGGCATCGAGCGCCATGCGCAGCGCGCGCGGGTCGGCCAGGCCGATGTCCTCGCTGGCCATGCGGATCAGGCGGCGCGCCATGTAGCGCGGTTCGGCGCCGCCATCGAGCATGCGCATGAACCAGTACAGGGCGGCGTCGGGGTCGGAGCCTCGCACCGACTTGTGCAGCGCCGAGATCGTGTCGTAGAACTGCTCGCCGCCCTTGTCGTAGCGGCGCAGGCGCTCGCCCAGGACCTTGAGCAGCCAGGCATCGGTCACCTCGGTGATTTTTTCAGCCCTGGCGGCCACGCTGAGCGATTCGAGCGTGTTGAGCAGGCGCCGGGCGTCGCCGTCGGCATACGCCACCAGGCGGTTGATCGCCTCATCCGCTATGCTTTCAATAGCTGGCAGCGCTCGTTCTGCAAGGACTCTGGCTATTATTTGCTTGAGATCGTCTTCCGTCAGCGGCTGCAGCACATACACCACCGCGCGCGACAGCAGGGCCGAATTCACCTCGAAGGACGGATTTTCGGTGGTCGCGCCAATGAAAATGAACAGGCCGCTTTCGACATGCGGCAAGAAAGCATCCTGCTGGCTTTTGTTGAAGCGGTGGACTTCATCGACAAACACAATCGTTCGCCGCCCGCTTTGCGCTTGCCAGATCGTCGCCTGCTCGACGGCTTCGCGGATGTCCTTGACGCCGCCCAGCACGGCAGAAATGGTGATGAAATGCGCGTCGAAACTGCCGGCCATGAGCCGGGCAATGGTGGTTTTGCCGACGCCAGGCGGCCCCCACAGGATGCAGCTGTGCGGCTCGCCCGACTCGAATGCGATGCGCAGCGGCAGCCCCTCGCCCAGCAAATGCTGCTGGCCGATGACTTCGCCCAGGTTCTTCGGCCGCAGCCGCTCGGCCAGGGGGGGATGGGTGGAAGGCTTGGCCATGAAATTTTCGGGTCGCCGTTCCTGCAGCGCAGACAGCCGGGATGTTTACTGCCGGATCACGTCCGCGCCCTTGGGCGTGCTGAACTTGAAGGCGTCCTTGGCCAGGGCCGGGTTGACTTCCACCTTGCTGAAACTCAGCACCGAGCGCTGGCCGAAGCTGTCGAGGATTTCCAGCGCCGCCAACCCAGCCGGTTTCTCGCCAGCGCGAAAGCCGACGCGCACCGACTGCAACTGGCCGTCTTTCGTCTTGGGCGTGGCAACGACCCATTCCAGGCCGTCCTTTTCCGGCGCGGCGGCCAAGGTGAAATCGGCCTGCAGCGCACGCAGATCGGGCGCGGCGGCAATCAAGGCGGCGGGCGTCGAGCCTAAAACAGCAGACTGCTTGCGCGCCGTGACCTGGTTCAGGTCGGCGTCATACAGCCACAGCGTCTGGCCGTCGGCCACGATGCTTTGCTCGAACGGCTTTTGGTAAATAAACTTGAAACGGTTCGGCCGCGAGAATTCAAACGTGCCGCTGGAGGTCTTGCTGCGGGCGGTCTGGCCTTCCCGGGCGGGCGCGGTCACGACCTGCGTGAAGTCGGCGCGTCCGCTGCTCACCGTCTTGACGAAGGTTTCAAGGCTTTCCAGGCCGTTTGCGTATGCTGCACATGCGGACGCAGCTATTAAAAGAGTAGCAAAAAAACGTTTCATCAAGTTCACTCCGCCCTTGCGGGCACCAGGATTTCGCGCTGGCCGCTGCCACTCATGGCACTGACCAGCCCGGCATTTTCCATGTCCTCAACCAGCCGCGCGGCGCGGTTGTAGCCGATCTTGAGGTGACGCTGCACCAGGGAAATGCTGGCCTTGCGGTTCTTCAGCACCACTTCCACCGCTTGGTCGTACATCGGGTCTTTTTCACCGCCGGCATCGCCCGCCAGGTCGCCGCCTTCACTATCGACCGTGCCACCTTCCAGCACGCCGTCGATGTAGTTGGGGGTTCCCTGCTGCTTGAGATAGGACACGACCCGGTGCACTTCTTCGTCACTCACAAACGCACCATGCACCCGAACCGGATAGCCTGTACCACTCGGCATGTAAAGCATGTCACCCATGCCTAACAAAGCCTCGGCGCCCATCTGGTCCAAAATGGTGCGGCTGTCGATCTTGCTGCTGACCTGGAAGGACAGGCGAGTCGGAATGTTGGCCTTGATCAGGCCGGTGATCACGTCGACGCTGGGGCGCTGCGTGGCCAGGATCAGATGAATGCCGGCTGCGCGGGCTTTTTGCGCCAGCCGCGCAATCAACTCCTCGATCTTCTTGCCGACGACCATCATCAGGTCGGCCAGCTCGTCAATCACCACGACGATGTAAGGCAGGCGCTCCAGCGGCTCGGGCTCGTCGGGCGTCAGGCTGAACGGGTTGTAGATGAACTCCTCGCTGGCATTGGCTTCGTCGATCTTGGCGTTGTAGCCGGCCAGGTTGCGCACGCCCAGCTTGCTCATCAGCTTGTAGCGCTTCTCCATTTCGGCCACGCACCAGTTCAGGCCGTGGGCCGCCTGGCGCATGTCGGTGACGACCGGCGCGAGCAGGTGCGGAATGCCTTCGTAAACGCTCATTTCCAGCATCTTCGGATCGATCAGCAGCAGGCGCACATCGCGCGGGTCGGCCTTGAACAGCAGGCTCAAAATCATCGCGTTGATGCCCACCGACTTGCCCGAACCGGTGGTGCCGGCCACCAGGCAGTGCGGCATCTTGGCCAGGTCGGCGACGACCGCATGGCCGGCGATGTCCTTGCCCAGGCCCATGGTCAGCAGCGAAGTCGCGTCGTGGTAGACCTGCGAGCCCAGAATTTCGCTGAGCTTGATCATCTGGCGCTTGGCGTTGGGCAGCTCCAGCGCCATGTAGTTCTTGCCCGGAATGGTCTCGATCACCCGGATCGACACCAGGCTCAGCGCACGCGCCAGGTCCTTGGCCAGGGTGACGACCTGCGAGCCCTTAACGCCGGTGGCGGGTTCGATTTCGTAGCGCGTGATGACCGGGCCGGGCGCCGCCGCCACGACGCGCACCTCGACGCCGAAGTCCTTGAGCTTTTTCTCGATCAGCCGCGAGGTCATCTCCAGCGTTTCGGAAGCGACGCTTTCCTGGCGCAGCAGGGCAGTGTCGAGCAGGCTGACCTGCGGCAGGTGGGAACCCCCCTGCGATGGCGCGGCCAATGCAACCGGGGCGGCAGGCACGTGCAACATGGAAGGAACATGCGCCGTCGGCGGCACGGACGATGGGAATGACGGAGCGCTCACCGTGGCACTTGCCGCCACCTGTGGTTTTGTCTTGACGGGGCGCTCGACCTTTGGCAGCTCAACCACCGGCTGCTTGATGATGACCGGCACCGGGTGGAGTGCCTCGATCCCGATGCGTTCGTCGCTCAGCGTTTCCTCGCGCTCGCGGACGGCTTGCTTGCCCACCGCAACATCCTGCGCCAGTTCGCGCTTTTCACGGCGCAGGGCCACAACGCTGTCGATCCGGGCGCCCAGGCTCAGCGCCACGCGGCCCCAGGAAAAGTTGAACACGCTGGCCACGGCAATCAGGCCCAGCGCAATGAAGACCAGGCCCGAGCCGGCAAACCCCAGCCATTTGACGCCCAGGTTGCCCAGCACAAAACCGATCACGCCGCCTGCATGGCCCGGCAGCCTGAACTCGAAGCGGTACAGGCGGGACCATTCCAGCGCGGCACTGGCCGCCAGCAGCAGCACCAGCCCGAGCCAGAACCGGATGCGGCTGGCAGCGGGTACCGGCGCCAGCACATCGCGGCGCAGCCCGCGCGTCACCGACTGCATCCAGACCCAGGCGCCGGCTGCCAGCGCCCACCAGACCGAAAACCCCAGCAGGAAGTAGCTGGCATCGGCCAGCCAGGCGCCGAGGTGGCCGCCCCAGTTCCTGGCGGCCACTAGGGTGCCGCTGGCGGCGTCCGGATTGCCGGAGGTTGACCAGGCCGCATCCTGCGGCGAGTAGCTCAGCAAGGCGGCCATCCAGAGAATCAGGCCCACCAGCCCCAGGATCAGGCCAACTTCGCGGGCTACACGTTTAAAGCCGCTGGGCGCGCCTGCAGCGGGGGAATTTCGGGAGTTCAGGGTATCTAGCGAGTAAGTCATAAACGGGTCTTGGAGCTTAACGCAGTTGAGTGAAGCTTTCGGATCAGGCACAGCCCTGAACTGTAAGCGCGTGCGGTCAGACCAGTGAGTCCAGGTGCGGCTTGATGAGCAGCGAGCCATCGTCCTGCGTTTCGATGAAGCCGCGCTCTTCTAGGTCCTTCATCACCCGGCTGACCATCTCGCGGGAAGCGCCGACCATTTTTGCCATGTCCTGGCGCGATACCCTGCCGCGAATCACGGCCACACCGTCTGCGCAGCGGGGCGCCTCTCCGGCGAAGTCGAGCAGTGCGCCGGCCACCCGGCCATACACGTCCATCAGGGCCAGGGACTCGATCTTGCGGTCGGCCTGGCGCAGGCGATGCACCAGACCCTTGAGTACCGCGTAAGCCATCGAATCACTGTCGGGAAGGCAGCGCGCAAACTCCAGCTGGTCCAGCACCAGCGTATCGGTCTGCACCTCCGCGACGACGGACGCCGAATGCGGCGCCTGGTCGATCAGGCTCATTTCACCCACGTAATCACCGGGGCGCAGGATGGCCAGAATCACCTCCCGACCACGCGTGTCAGTGCTCACCACACGTACACGGCCGGTCAGCAAAATGGTCAGGGCGCAAGATTTTTTCCCCTGTTCGAGAATAGCCTCGCCTTTGCGGTAACGCCGCTTGACCACGGCGTCGGCGACCGACACCGCCTGGCTGGTGGTCAGCATTGAAAAAAGAGGCACGCGGCGAAGCAGGTCCAGCCGGGAAACCATGGTGGCGGTCATGCGTTTGCCCCTTCAACCCCATGGCCGACAATCGCCGGGCAATTTCCTACAATGGCCGCGCTTTTGCAAAATACAGATACTGTCAAAGTTTTTACCTTGCTGAACACATACGCGAGCCGACTCTACCTGAGTTCCAACACATTCCCATCGGGTCCTTCATCATGAAACATTCCAGAGTTCTCATTCTTGGCTCAGGCCCGGCCGGCTATACCGCTGCCGTCTATGCAGCGCGCGCCAACCTCAAGCCGGTGCTGATCACCGGCATGGCCCAGGGCGGCCAGCTCATGACCACCACCGAGGTGGACAACTGGCCGGCCGATGTCGACGGCGTGCAGGGGCCGGAGCTGATGCAGCGCTTCCTGGCCCATGCCGAGCGTTTCAACACCGAAATCATTTTCGACCACATCAATCAGGTGGACCTGAGCCACCGTCCGTTCACGCTGACCGGCGACAGCGGCACCTACACCTGCGACACGCTGATCATTTCCACCGGCGCGTCAGCCAAATACCTGGGGCTGGAATCGGAAACCGCCTTCATGGGGCGCGGCGTCTCCGGCTGCGCGACCTGCGACGGCTTCTTTTACCGCGAGCAGGAAGTCTGCGTGGTGGGCGGCGGCAACACAGCGGTGGAAGAAGCGCTGTACCTGTCCAATATTGCCAGCAAGGTCACGCTGGTGCATCGCCGCGACACCTTCAAGGCCGAAGCCATCCTGATCGACAAGCTGCATGAAAAGGTCGCCAGCGGCAAGATCGAGCTGCAATTGCACCAAACGCTCGACGAGGTGCTGGGCGACGCGTCCGGCGTGACCGGCGTCCGGCTGAAAAGCACGAAAACCGGCGCCACGCAGGACATCGCGCTCAAGGGCTGCTTCATTGCCATCGGCCACCAGCCCAACACGGACATCTTCAAAGGCCAGCTGGAGATGAAGGACGGCTACATCATCACCCAGACAGGCCTGCAGGGCATGGCCACGATGACCAGCATTGCGGGCGTGTTCGCTGCGGGCGATGTGCAGGACCATGTGTACCGGCAAGCCATCACCAGCGCCGGCACCGGCTGCATGGCCGCGCTGGACGCCCAGCGGTTTCTGGAGCAAAACGAATAAAAGCAAATTTTCTGGCCTGAGGGCGCATCCGCTCATCCATGGGGTCGCCAAAACGCCAGGCTTAGGCTAATTTTGTTTTCGGGCTATAATTTATGGCTTAGCTGAGCATTTGTAGGGTCTGTCCAGCACAGGCCCATCGGGTTTTTCAGCATCCTATTTCTAATTTTTTACGGAGAGTGCGCTCATGGCACGCGTCTGTCAGGTAACGGGCAAAGGCCCGATGGTGGGAAACAATGTTTCTCACGCAAACAACAAAACCAAGCGTCGGTTCATGCCTAACCTGCAGTACCGCCGTATCTGGGTCGAGAGCGAAAAGCGTTTCATACGCCTTCGTATCACTGCAGCCGGTCTGCGCTTGATTGATAAAAACGGCATCGATGCAGTCCTGGTGGACCTTCGTGCTCGCGGTGAAGTTTAAGGAGAACGACCATGGCTAAAGGCGGACGCGAAAAAATCAAGCTGCAATCGACGGCTGGAACCGGTCACTTCTACACGACCGACAAGAACAAGAAGACCACCCCTGAAAAAATGCTGATCATGAAATTTGATCCCAAGGCACGCAAGCATGTGGAATACAAGGAAATGAAGCTGAAGTAATTCAGTTCGACACCCACGCAGCGCCCACCGGTGCTGCCCGAAAACCCGCTGCCAATCACAGCGGGTTTTTTCATGCCCGAGCCCAGCCGCGGCAGCTTGGGCGCCGCCCGCCAAGGACTGCTGCGGTTTGTCACTTCCCCGCCTTGGCGGGCTCGCCTGCCCTGCCGTCCATGCGCAAAAAAAGCCGCAGCGATCGATCGCTGCGGCGGCTTTCACGTTTTCCGGAAAACGTACGAGCAGGATGATCAGGCGCGGGCGGAACGCAGTTTCATCGAGAACTCGCGAAGCGCGGCGATGCCGCTTTCTTCGGCCCGATGGCACCAGGCCTGAAGGTCCGCAGCGAGTTGCTCGCGCGATGCCGACGTGCTCAGCCACAACTGGCGCAACTCCTCGCGCATTGTGACCATCTTGTCGAGAACCGGATACTCGGCACGAACCTGAGCAACTTGCGGCCGGGCGGCGGCTGGCACCTTGTCCTCATCGCGGTGCAGCCAGCGGTTGGCCAGCTTCAGCATGGAAACATCGGCTTTCCTGGCTTTCAGCAAGGCAATTTCAACCTCGCCGGCGCGGCGCAGTTCACGGGCATAACCGGCCATGACCTCGTAGCGGTGGGCAATCAGGGCTTCGAGCGTTTTCTCGTCAGCCACCGGCTGCACCACGCCCAGCCTGAGCCGTGGCGGAACCTTTTTCACGGCAGCCAGGCCGACCATTTCCATGGCGCGGATATAACCCCAGCCAATGTCGAATTCATACGGCTTGACCGAGAACTTGGCCGACGTGGGATAGGTATGGTGGTTGTTATGCAATTCTTCGCCGCCAATGATGATGCCCCAGGGCGACACATTGGTGCTGGCGTCGGACGCCTCGAAATTGCGGTAGCCCCAGTAGTGGCCGATGCCATTGATGATGCCGGCCGCCGTGATGGGAATCCACATCATCTGCACCGCCCACACGCTCAGCCCGGCCACGCCGAAGAGCGCCAGGTTGATGATCAGCATCAGACCGACGCCTTGCCAGCTGTAGCGGGTGTAGAGGTTGCGCTCGATCCAGTCGTCGGGCGTGCCGCGACCGTACTTGGCGATGGTTTCAAGGTTTTTCGTCTCAGCCCGGTACAGCTCCGCACCGGTGAACAGCACGGTCTTGATGCCATGGGCTTGCGGGCTGTGCGGGTCTTCCATGGTTTCGCACTTGGCGTGGTGCTTGCGGTGCACGCCGACCCATTCCTTGGTCACCTGACCAGTGGCCAGCCAGAGCCAGAAACGGAAGAAATGCGCCGGAATAGCGTGCAGGTCGAGCGAGCGATGCGCCTGATGACGATGCAGGTACAGCGTCACGCTGACAATGGTGATGTGGGTCGTTACCAGCGCGTAAAGCACGATTTGCCACCAGCTGGCAGCCAACAGACCATTGGCCAGCCAGTCAAGGGCGGCATCCAACAAAATCATAAAAGTCCTTTAGATTAACCTAGGGCCGCCACGCATTCAAAGCTTGTCTTCAGGGTGGCGCCAGACAACTTTCGATTATAAATTGGACGTGCCCGAATCACAAAAACCCTTCAACAAGAAAACCATGACTTGAACGCTACAGAACCGCCTTCAGCAAAAAGGCAATTCCTGCTTTGTGAAGCCGGTTCCCGGCAGAACCATCAGACTTTTTGCCAGACCGCCGCAAAGAACCCGTCGGTCTGGTGCAGATAGGGCCAGAGGCGCAGGTACGGTCCCCGGCAAAGTTTGTCCGCATGCTCGACACCGATATGGGTCAGCAGCGGCGCCGCTTCCAGCACCTGAAAATCGGGATTTGCCGCGCTGAAGGCCTCGGCAATCGCCTCGTTTTCTTCGCGCAGGATGCTGCAGGTGGCGTACACCAGCCGTCCACCCGGCTTCACCAGGCGTGCGGCGCTCTGCAAAATGGCTGTTTGCTTGGCAGTCAGCTCTTCAATCGCCTTGGGGTTGTGGCGCCACTTCAGGTCGGGGTTGCGCCGCAGCGTTCCCAGGCCCGAACACGGCGCATCGACCAGCACCCGGTCGATCTTGCCGGCCAGCCGCTTGATGCGGTCGTCGCGCTCGTGGGCAATCGCCACCGGATGCACGTTGGACAGCCCGCTGCGCGCCAGGCGCGGCTTGAGCGCGGCCAGCCGGTGGGCCGACGTGTCAAAGGCATACAGCCGGCCGGTAGTGCGCATGGACGCGCCCAGCGCCAGCGTCTTGCCACCGGCGCCAGCGCAAAAATCGACCACCATCTCGCCGCGCTTGGCATCGACCAGCAGCGCCAGCAGTTGCGAGCCTTCGTCCTGCACCTCGATGGCGCCGCGCTTGAAGGCGTCCACATTCGCCAGTTGCGGCTTGTCCGTCAGGCGCAAGCCCCAGGGTGAATACGGAGTTGCTACGGTTTTAATAGCTGCTCGCGCAAGCTCCTTTTGCACGTCAGCCCGTTTATCCTTCAGAGTGTTGACGCGCAGGTCAAGCCCGGCCTGGGTGTTGAGGCTTTCGACCAGCGGCCAGAAGTCCTCGCCCAGCTGGCTCTTCAGCGGTTCGACCAGCCACTGCGGCAGGTTGTGGCGGTGCAGTTCCATCAAGTCCGACGGTTTGACCTGGTCGCAGCGCGACAACCAGTCCTGCTCCTGCTCGGTCAGCGCGCCATACAGGAAGTCGCGCGGCGCGGCAAAGCCCAGAATCGCCAGCCGGCGCTCGGGCACACCGTAGCCGTGCTGGGCCATGTAGACATAAAGATTTTTCTTGCGCAGCACGCCGTAGATGGTTTCGGCCACGGTGGCGCGCTCGCGGGGGCCAAGCCGCATTTCGCGGAAATAGCGGGACACCACCATGTCGGCGGGGTGGTCAAATTTAAGAACCTGCTTGAGAAGCTCGGTACAACAGTCGAGTAAGGCGTTAGGATGCATCCCCCTATTGTCCCACTGCCGACCCCGGCTATTTCCCCCGCACCGATTGACCATGCCAGAAGACCTTTCGCCGCTGATCGAAACCCCGCCCGGCCGCTATCGGCATTACAAAGGCATGCTGTATGAAGTCGTTGGCACGGCGCGCCACAGCGAAACCTTGGCTCCGATGACGCTGTACCGCGCGCTCTACGGCGAGCGCGGGCTGTGGGTGCGGCCGGCCGCGATGTTCAACGAAGAAGTGGAGATTGACGGTGTTCGCCAGCCGCGTTTCCAGCGCGAAGCTGATTAGCAGGCAGCCCGGCCACCTCGCCGATAATGATTGGTTATGTCCGAAACCACCGAAATCGCCAAGCAAGTCAAGCGCCGCCGCACGTTTGCCATCATTTCCCACCCCGACGCGGGTAAAACCACGCTGACCGAAAAGCTGCTGCTGTTCTCGGGCGCCATCCAGATTGCCGGCAGCGTCAAGGCCCGCAAGGCCGCGCGCCACGCCACATCCGACTGGATGGAAATCGAAAAGCAGCGCGGCATTTCCGTCGCCTCATCGGTCATGCAGATGGAATACCGCGACTGCGTGATCAACCTGCTCGACACCCCCGGCCACCAGGACTTTTCCGAAGACACCTATCGCGTGCTGACCGCCGTCGATGCCGCCCTGATGGTGATCGACGCGGCCAACGGCGTCGAGCCGCAGACGCGCCGCCTGCTGCAGGTCTGCCGCGCGCGCGGCACGCCGATCCTGACTTTCGTCAACAAGATGGACCGCGAGGTGCAGGACCCGATGAACATCATGGACGAGATCGAGCGCGAACTCGGCATGGCCGTGGTGCCCTTCACCTGGCCGGTCGGCATGGGCAAGCTGTTCCACGGCGTCTATGACCGGCGCGAGGAGCGCATGCGCGTCTTCAGCCCCGGCGAGGACAAGGCCGGCGGCGACGATGAAATCCTGGCCGGCCTGGGCAATGCGGAAGCCGCCAAACGCTTCGGCGCCGAATTCACCCAGGCGCAGGGCGAACTCGAACTGCTCGAAGGCGCCTCGCCCGAATTCAACCGCGCAGAGTTCCTGGCCGGCAAGCAGACGCCGATGTTTTTCGGCTCGGCGATCAACAACTTCGGCGTGCAGGAAGTGCTCGACGCGCTGGTCGATCTGGCGCCGGCTCCGGCCGACCGCCCGGCCATGCAGCGCGTCGTGCATCCTGAAGAAAAGAAATTCTCCGGCGTGGTGTTCAAGATTCAGGCCAACATGGACCCGGCGCACCGCGACCGCATCGCCTTTTTACGTGTCGCCAGTGGCGAATTCACACGCGGCATGCGCCTCAAGGTGGTGCGCAGCGGCAAGGAAATCCGGCCCAACACGGTGGTCAGTTTCATGAGCCAGCGCCGCGAACTGCTGGACACGGCGTTCGCCGGCGACATCATCGGCATTCCCAACCACGGCGTGCTGCAGCTCGGCGACACGCTGACCGAAGGCGAGGCGCTGCAGTTCACCGGCCTGCCCTTCTTTGCGCCCGAGATGTTCCGCGCCGTCGAAGTGGCCGACCCGCTGCGCAGCAAACAGCTGCGCGCCGGCCTGACGCAACTGGGCGAGGAAGGCGCGATCCAGGTGTTCCGGCCGATTGCCGGCTCGCTGCTGCTACTGGGCGCCGTCGGCCAGCTGCAGTTCGAGGTGGTGGCGCACCGGCTGGAGCATGAATACGGCGTCAAGGCGCGCATCCTGCAAAGCAACTTCAACCTGGCGCGCTGGGTGACGTGCGATGACCCGAACGAACTGAAGAAATTCATGGACGCCAACGCGCACCGCGTCGCGCTGGACGCGGTCGATGCGCCGACGCTGCTGGTCGATCACAGCGCCACGCTGCGCGCCGTCGAGCAGCAGTGGCCGAAAATCAAGTTCCATGCGCTGCGCGAGCACGCCGGGCTGGTGTTTCAGGCGAAAATGTAGTGTTTTAGGTCTCTTGCGCACGCTGAATAAGCGCAAGCAGCTATTATTTTTATAGCAAATCCAACATTCAGCGTCAAGGCGCAATCTGCAGCGTTTCGGGGTCCAGCAGCAGAAAATGGGCACAGCGCCCTTTCTCGCGGTCGCCGTCGTCACTGACGATGACGATTTTGGGCACGCCCTCCATCACAGCCAGGCAAATCCCTTCCGCATTCCCGAAACCCGGCAAGCCGGGCACCGTGACACGGCGCGCTGGCGCATCGCTCTGGCCGCTCCAGAACCAGAGCCCGAACGTCCCTTCGCGTGAAACCGGGCCGCTGATGACCAGATAACCCTTGAGCGGCGCAATGTAGGACATGCCGCGAATCCCCTGCCCGTCCAGGTCCAGCGTCTGCAGCGTGCCGGAGACTTGCGGCGCCGCGTCTGCTTCAAAAATAGCCGCTGGATTTTCAACGCTGGCGATGATGGCAAGCCGCCCTTGCAAGGGACTGCGAAAACCGATCAGCAGCCGCTGTCGGTCGGGCGTGATTTCCAGCGCCTCGATGTTGAGCCCGCCGCTGGTTTTGACATCTTGGATTTCAGCGGCGGCCGCAAGCACAGGATGCGCCGCCACCAGTGAGCCCTTGAGCCCGCCGACCACCACGGGATCGACCACCCGGTCAGCCTCGATGCGAAACCGGGCCAATTGATCGCGGCCTTTTTTCTTGTTGCCGTCATCTTCACGTGAGTGTGAGGTGATGGCATACAAGTAGCCCAGCGGGTCGAGCGCAAGCCCTTCCAGGTCGTCCAGGTTCCAGATCGCCGCTCCGCCCTGAAACCAGCCCGGACCCAGCGACCTGCTCTTGACCGTGCCGTCCGCATTCAAGGTGACCAGGCTGAAGGAATGACCTTTTTCGTCTTCCACCACCAAAAAACGTCCGTCGGGAAGCTGATGGATGGCGGAAGGCTCGTAAAGACCGGTCAGGGGCAGGAAGGTGGGCATGGTGTTTGGCTTCATACCGTCATTTTGTGCCGTGTGGCGCGCATTTTCCACTTCTCTTCATGGCATCGAATCAACAGAAAGAAGCAGGCTCTGGATCTGCCAAAGGCGACACCCGACGCAAGAACGCAAAAAGCCCATAGGCGATGCGACCCGCCTGCGGGCTTTTATCCTGCACAACCGGCTCAACCGGTAAAAGGCCGGCGCGTCATCTGCTTACTTGGGCATCAGCACCTTGTCCACAACGTGGATCACGCCGTTGGACTGCATCACGTCGGCAATGGTGACGGTGGAAGATCCGCCTTTTTCATCCATCACCATGACTTTGCCGCCCTTGGCGGTGGCGGTCAAGCTGCCACCGGCCACGGTCTTGAGCATGGCCTTGCCCTTGCCTGCGGCAATCGCCTTGGTCAGCGCGGCGGCGTCCATCTTGCCGGCGACGACGTGGTAGGTCAGGATGCTTGAGAGCGTAGCCTTGTTTTCAGGCTTAAGCAGCGAGTCGACGGTGCCTGCGGGCAGCGCGTCAAAAGCGGCGTTGGTCGGTGCAAACACCGTGAAAGGGCCAGCGCCTTTGAGCGTTTCCACCAGACCGGCAGCCTTGATGGCAGCGACCAGCGTGGTGTGGTCCTTGGAATTGACGGCGTTGTCGATGATGTCCATGGTCGGCAGCATCGAGGCGCCGCCCACCATCTTCTGCGCAAACGAGGACGCAGCCGAAAGCGACAGGGCCATGGCCAGGCCGATGGACGCGAGTTTGTGTTTTGTCTGCATGTGAAATCCTTGAAATGAAGTTGACGTGGGTTGAGCTTCCTGGCCCGCCGCAATCAAGATAGATTCGCGGCCGGCTGCTAAGAATACGGCGCCATGCGTCCGCCGGATTCAAGGCATTACCTTTTGCAACAACTCTATCCAAGCCTGCCAGTCTGGAATCAAGGACGACCGGTCAGGTCAATGCGCGTAAGCGGTAAAAAATGCGCGCACCGCCTGCGGGTAGATCAGGTGCTCCTGCGTCAGGATGCGGGCGGCCAGCGTGTCGGCCGTATCACAGGGCAGCACCGGCACCGCCGCCTGCGCCAGGATCTGGCCGTGGTCCAGTTCGGCCGTGACCTGATGCACCGTGGTGCCGGCCAGCTTGCAGCCCATGTCAATGGCGCGCTGGTGCGTATGCAGGCCGGCAAAGGCCGGCAGCAGCGACGGGTGGATGTTGATCAGCCGGCCGGCATAACGCGCGACAAAACCGGGCGTCAGGATGCGCATGAAGCCGGCCAGCACGACCAGCTGCGGCGCATGCGCCTCGATGCGCGTCGTCAAGGCAGCGTCAAACGCCTCGCGCGATTCAAAATCGCGGTGGTTCACGACATCGGTAGCGAGACCCAGACCCCTGGCCAGCGCCAGGCCGCCGGCATCAAGCCGGTTGCTGATGACAGCAGCGACCCGGACGCCGAGTTTGTCCTGCCAGTGTTCTTTTTGCGCGGTGCGGGCAATCGCGGCCATGTTCGAGCCGCTGCCTGAAATCAGGATGACGATGTTTTTCATTGTTCTAAGATTATCCCCATGAGAACCCTTACCCCCCACGAAGCCCGCGTGCTGGCCACCTTGATGGAAAAAGCCCGCACCGTTCCCGACAGCTATCCGCTCTCGCTCAATACGCTGGTGCTCGGCTGCAACCAGAAAACCAGCCGCGACCCGGTGATGGACATGAGCGAGTCCCAGGCACAGGCCGCCATCGACACACTGAAACAGCAGAGCCTGGTGTTCGAGGCCAGTTCCAGCCGCGTCACGCGCTTCGAGCACAATTTCCAGCGCGGTTTCGGCGTGAACGAGCCGCAGGCGGTGCTGCTGGGCCTCTTGATGCTGCGCGGCCCGCAGACGCCGGGCGAACTCAGGCTGAACAGCGAGCGCTGGTACAAGTTTGCCGACATCGCCGCCGTCGAGGATGCGCTGGCCGAACTCAAGGCGCGCGGCGACGACAGCGGCGCGGCCATGGTCGTGCAGCTGGCGCGCGCCGCCGGCATGCGCGAGCAGCGCTGGGCGCACCTGCTGTGCGGCGAATCGCTGCTGATGCCCTACCAGCAGGCGGACACGGGCGATGAGGCCATCAACCGGGAAACAGAGCCGGTTTCTCTGGGCCAGGCCGAACGATTGCAACAGCGTATTGAATTGCTTGAAAGCCAGGTGGCGCACCTGTATAAAGAACTCGGGCTGTCACAGGCCTGACAGGGCGGCACGCTTGTGCGTGCTAAAAATAAAAAACTGGAGACACAACTCATGGATTTAGCATTCACCCCTGAAGAGCAGGCCTTTCGCGAAGAGATTCGCGCTTGGGTCCAGGCCAACCTTCCGGCCGACATTTCACACAAGGTCCACAACGCACTGCGCCTGTCGCGTGACGACATGCAGCGCTGGGCCAAAATTTTGGGCAAGAAAGGCTGGCTCGGCCATGGCTGGTCCCAGGAATTCGGCGGCCCCGGCTGGAACGCCGTGCAAAAGCACCTGTTCGAGGAAGAATGCGCGCTGGCCGGCGCGCCGCGCGTCGTGCCCTTCGGCCCGGTAATGGTGGCGCCGGTCATCATGGCTTTTGGCACGCTTGAACAGCAGCAGCGCTTTTTGCCCGGCATCGCCAGCGGCGATGTGTGGTGGAGTCAAGGCTACAGCGAGCCCGGTGCGGGCTCGGACCTGGCATCGGTCAAGTGCAAGGCTGAGCGCCAGGGCAACACATTTATCGTCAACGGCCAGAAGACCTGGACCACGCTGGGCCAGTACGGCGAATGGATTTTCTGCCTGGTGCGCACCAGCAACGAAGGCAAGCCCCAGACCGGCATTTCCTTTTTGCTGATCGACATGGCATCGCCCGGCGTGACAGTGCGCCCCATCAAGCTGCTTGACGGCGAATCCGAGGTCAACGAGGTCTGGTTCGACAACGTGCAAGTGCCGCTTGACAACCTGATCGGCGAGGAAAACAAGGGCTGGACCTATGCCAAGCATTTGCTCAGCCACGAGCGTACCAATATTGCCGACGTGAACCGCTCCAAGCGCGAGCTGGAGCGCCTCAAGCGCATTGCCAAAACCGAAGGGGTTTACGACGACCTGCGTTTCCGCGACGAGATCGCCAAACTTGAAGTCGATGTGGTGGCGCTGGAAATGCTGGTGCTGCGCGTGCTGTCGGCCGAGAAATCAGGCAAGAATTCGCTCGACATTGCCGGCCTGCTCAAGATCAAGGGCAGCGAAATCCAGCAGCGCTATGCCGAACTCATGATGCTGGCCGCCGGCCCGTTCAGCCTGCCCTTCATCGAGGAAGCGATGGAAGCCGGCTGGCAGGGCGACTTCCCAGGCGGCGAGGTGGCCAATGCGCCGCTGGCCTCGACGTACTTCAACCTGCGCAAGACGACGATCTACGGCGGCTCCAACGAAGTGCAGCGCAACATCGTCGCCCAGTTCGTGCTCGGCTGAAACACCAAGATTAAAAGGACAGACATCATGGATTTTGATTTCACCGACGACCAGGAATCCCTGCGCGACGCGACGCGCAAATGGGTTGAAAAGGGTTACGACTTCGAACGGCGCGGCGGCATCGTCAAGGCTGGCGGGTTTTCACGCGAAGCCTACGGCGAGCTGGCCGACCTGGGGCTGACGGGGCTTTACATTCCCGAGGACGACGGCGGCATAGGCATGGGACCGGTCGAGGCCATGGTCGTCATGGAAGAACTCGGGCGCGGCATCGTGCTCGAGCCCTTCGCCCAGACGCTGATCACCAGCGCCCTGCTATCGGGTTATGCGCCGGGCGCCGTCAAAACCGACTGGCTGCCAAAAATCGCCTCGGGCGAAAGCCTGGTCGTGCTGGCCCACCAGGAACGCGCCGCACGCTACCATGTTGAAAAATGTGAAGCAAAAGCGGCTTTCACGCAAGGTGGATGGACGCTGACAGCTATCAAAAGCATAGTACCAGCCGGCGACCACGCCGACGCCTTCATCGTGCCGGCAATGGCCGATGGAAAGATGGCGCTGTTCCTGGTGGAACGCGCGGCAGCCGGCGTTAGCGCGCGCGGCTACGTCACGCAGGATGGCGCGCGCGCCGCCGACGTCACGCTGACCAATGCGCCTGCCGTGCTGGTCACGCTGGACGGCTTGAGCGCGCTGGAGCACGCCATCGACATCGGCATCGCCGCTACCTGCGCCGAAGCCGTCGGCGTGATGGACCGGGCGCTGGCCGTCACGGTCGAGTACATGAACACCCGCAAGCAGTTCGGCGTGGCCATCAGCAGCTTTCAGGCGCTGCGCCACCGCGTCGCCGACATGAAGATGCAGCTTGAACTTGCCCGTTCGATGAGCTATTACGCCTCGCTCAAGCTCAATGCGCCGGCTGATGAACGCCGCCAGGCGCTGGCGCGGGCCAAGTACCAGTTGGGCGTGTCGATGCGTTTTGTCGGCCAGCAGGCGGTGCAGTTGCATGGCGGCATCGGTGTGACCGACGAGTACATCGTCAGCCACTATTTCAAACGGCTGACGCAGCTGGAAATGACTTTTGGCGACACGCTGCACCACCTGGGCGAGGTCTCCAGCCGTATGCAGGACACGGCGGCCGTGTTCGCCTGACGGCTCAGGTCAGGCATCGGTTGAGCGGCTCCAGTTTGGGACGCAGCGCCGTCTCACCCAGCGATTCGAGCAGGTTGACTTCGATCGCCCGGCACAGCGTGTCGAGCGGCAGGTCGTTGGCCTCCAGGCCAAACGGCTCCTCGATTTCATCGCCCAGCGCATCGAGACCAAAGAAGGTGTAGGCGACGATGGCGACGACGAACGGCGTCATGAAGCCGATCGTATCGACCAGGCCGAAGGGCAACAAAAAGCAATACAGGTAGGCCGTGCGGTGCAGCAGCAGCGTGTAGGAAAAGGGAATCGGCGTGCCCTTGATGCGTTCGCAAGAGGCGGCGGCGGCCGTCATGCCCGACAGCGTGGCATCGATGCTGACCACCAGGCAGGGTTCGATCCAGCCTTGGCGCTGGCATTGCCCCAGTTCCCGGCCCATGGCCAGCATCAGCGCATCGTGCTTGCTTGAAGCGTTTTCAAGGCGGGGCCATTCGGCTTGGGGCATCCAGCGCCGAAGTTCGTCGCAGTCGGTCCGGTCGCGCAGTTGCAGCCGCAGCGCATGGACGAAACCGATGGCGCGGTACAGCAGGCGCTGGCGCGCTGCCTCGGCCTCGGGCGCCTGTGCGATGTCAGCGGGCTGGATGAACGCCTGGCACTGGCGCGACAGCGAGCGGCAACGCAGCACCAGTTCGCCCCACAGCTTGCGCCCTTCCCAGTAGCGATCGTAGGCCGTAGAATTGCGGAAACCGAGAAAAATCGCCAGCGGCAGGCCCATCAGCGTGAACGGGATGGTCGTCAGCGTGATTTTCAGGGCGAAAAAGTTGCCATGCACGACGGTGACCACAATCGCGCTGAGCGTGTTGACCAGCAAGGTGAGCCGGATCCGTTTCAGGATTGAGCCACGCACCACAAAAAACAGCCGAATGCCGGAAGGCCGATCACGAACGATCATGGTGACAATCGGTAAGGGTAAACACTTATTTGAACACAGCCGCGATGCGAAAACACCCCGACAAATAGCGCACAAGCGTCAACTAAGCAGGCGCGACGACTTGGGAACGTGCGCCATCAGGAACTCCATCTGGTCGGCCAGGATGCGGCGGTTGCGCAAGATGAAGTCTTCCCACAGGCTGGGAACATAGGGAGTGTAGAGCAGCGGCATGTGGGCCTGCTCGGGCGTGCGGTTGCTCTTGCGGTGGTTGCAGGCGCGGCAGGCGGTGACCACATTCATCCAGCTGTCAGCACCGCGCTGCGCCAGCGGGATGATGTGCTCGCGCGTCAGGTCATCCTCGCCCACATGGTCGGCGCAGTAGGCGCACACATTGCGATCTCGGATGAACAGCTTGCTGTTGGTCAGTCCCGGCACCAGATCAAAGGGGTTGATGCTGGGCACGCCCTTGGTGCCGATGATGCTGTTGACATGGATGATCGACTGCTCGCCGGTGATGGCGTTGTGCCCGCCATGGAAGGTGGCGATGCGCGCGCCCATCTCCCAGCGCACCTCGTCGGCCGCGTAATGCAGCACGGCCAGTTCAAGGCTGATCCAGGCTTGGGGCAATCCCTGGGCTGAGAGTTTCAGAACCTTCAAAACGAACCTCCATCATCATGGAAACACGAGGGCAAACTGTCAAATGGTCAATATACAGTGAAATTGTGAACCTGGTGTGAGAACTGCTTCAGTCGATATTTCCTGCGTTACAGATTTTGCCAGCCGGACCGTGGCGCCATAAAAACGATAATCAGTTGCATGAAAATTTTCCGCGGCCACCACCACCCTCAGCTGGCGCCCGAATGCGCCCTGACCATTGGCAATTTTGACGGCGTGCACCGGGGCCACCAGGCAATGCTGGCCCTACTCAAAAACGAGGCCCGGCACCGGGGCGTTCCGAGTTGTGCCGTCACCTTCGAGCCGCATCCGCGCGACTATTTCGCGGCTTTTGCCCGAAAGCCTGAACTGGCGCCTACACGCATTGCCACGCTGCGCGACAAGTTAAGCGAGCTGGAGCGATGTGGCATCGACCAGTGCGTGATCCTGCCTTTCAATGCCCGGCTGGCTTCGCAGCCGCCAGAGGTTTTCATCCGGGAAGTCCTCCTTGAGGGCCTGGGCGCACGCTATGTGCTGGTGGGCGACGACTTCCGCTTTGGCCTGAAGCGCGCTGGCGACTACGCCATGCTCGACGCAGCCGGCGACCGGCTGGGTTTTGATGTGGCGCGCATGAACAGCTACGAAGTGAGCAAGATGCGCGTGTCCAGTTCGGCCGTTCGCGATGCGTTGGCGCAGGGCGACATGGCGCGGGTTAGCAGCCTGCTGGGTCGGCCCTACAGCATTTCGGGCCATGTGGTGCACGGGCGCAAGCTGGGGCGCGACCTGGGGTTTCGCACGCTCAACCTGCGCTTTTCTCACTGGAAACCGGCAGCCAGCGGCATTTTTGCAGTGCTGGTGCACGGCCTGGACGACGAGCCCTTGCAAGGCGTGGCCAACCTGGGCATCCGGCCTTCGATTGACCCGGACGATGTGAACGGCGGCCGCGTGCTGCTGGAAACGCATTGCCTCGACTGGCCCGTCCGCCTCGGCGCGGAAGGTGCTTACAGTAAAATCATCCGCGTGGAACTGCTACATAAACTGCACGACGAATTGAAATACGACAGTCTTGACAGCCTGATAACAGGCATTGCCCGGGACTGCATTGACGCGCGTGCGTTTTTCGCTTCGATGCATCTTGAGACGACCCGCCAGACCACGCGCGACCGAATTTAGACGATCTCGTTGCTTGTGCCTTCGCCCTGCGCCAATCGTGCGAACGGCTTCCTTTTACGCTCTAGTCCAGCGGCTTCACCCTTCGGGCAGCCTTTCCCAAAGCGCCATCAAAGTACCTCATGCTCGACACAAAAACCGATTACCGCAGCACCTTGAACCTGCCCGACACGCCTTTTCCGATGCGTGGCGACCTGCCAAAGCGCGAGGCCGGCTGGACCCAGGAATGGGAAGAACAAGGCATTTACAAGAAGCTGCGCGCCGCCCGCTGCGGAGCGGAAAAGTTCGTGCTGCACGACGGCCCGCCCTATGCCAACGGCCAGATCCACATCGGCCACGCGGTGAACAAGATTTTGAAGGACATGATCGTCAAGGCGCGCCAGCTCAAGGGGCTGGACGCAGTGTATGTGCCGGGCTGGGACTGCCATGGCCTGCCGATCGAGAACGCGATTGAAAAGTTATACGGCCGCAGCCTGCCGCGCGACGAGGTGCAAGCCAAGAGCCGCGCCTTCGCCACCGAGCAGATCGCCGGCCAGATGGCCGACTTCAAGCGCCTGGGCGTGCTCGGCGAATGGGACAACCCGTACCGCACGATGGATTTTGCCAACGAAGCGAATGAGATCCGCGCCTTGAAACGCATCATCGAGCGAGGCTTTGTCTACCGCGGCCTGAAACCGGTGTACTGGTGTTTCGACTGCGGCTCGTCACTGGCCGAGTTTGAGATTGAATACGCCGACAAGAAATCGCAGACGCTCGATGTCGGCTTCAAGTGCGCCGAGCCCGAAAAGCTCGCCGCCGCCTTCGGCCTTGAAACGCTGACGAAAGACGCTTTCGCCGTCATCTGGACCACCACCGCCTGGACCATTCCGGCCAACCAGGCGCTGAACCTGAACCCGGAGCTGGACTACGCGCTGGTCGATACCGAGCGCGGCATCCTGCTGCTGGCCGCCGTGCTGGTCGAGAAATGCCTGACGCGCTATGCGTTGACAGGCACCGTGCTGGCGACCACGCAAGGCAAGAACCTGGCGCTGCTCAATTTCATGCACCCGTTTTACGACGTTGATCCGGGCTACCGGCGTTTCAGCCCGGTGTTCCTGGCCGACTACGCCACCGCCGACGACGGCACCGGCATCGTGCATTCCTCGCCCGCCTACGGGGTGGAAGACTTCAACTCCTGCGTGGCCAACGGCATTGCCACGGACGACATCCTGAACCCGGTGCAGGGCAACGGCCGCTATGTGGATGAGCTGCCGCTGTTCGGTGGCCTGAACATCTGGAAGGCGGCGCCGCTGGTGATTGAGAAGCTGCAAGAGCACGGCCGGTTGTTTGCCACCGAAACTATCACCCACAGCTACCCGCATTGCTGGCGCCACAAGACCCCCGTGATCTACCGCGCCGCCGCCCAGTGGTTCATCCGCATGGACGCCGAAACCGCCGGCACGCAAGGCGTTTTTCCGAAAGACAAGGCCGGAAAAACCCTGCGCCAGCTGGCTCTGGCCGCCATCGACGAAACCCGCTTCTACCCCGAAAACGGCAAGCTGCGCCTGCAGAGCATGATTGCCGGCCGGCCCGACTGGTGCATCAGCCGCCAGCGCAACTGGGGCGTGCCGCTGCCCTTCTTCATCCACACCGCCACCGGCGAGCTGCATCCACGCACCATGGAAATCATGGACCAGGCGGCCCGCATGGTAGAGGCCGGCGGCATCGAGGCCTGGAGCAAGGCCAGCGCCGAGTCCATCATCGGGCTGGATGCGCCCGACTACCTCAAGAGCACTGACATCCTCGACGTCTGGTTCGACTCGGGAACGACGCACGACCATGTGCTGAAGCGCAGCCATGCAGAACAATCGACCTGGCCGGCGGACCTGTACCTCGAAGGCCACGACCAGCACCGGGGCTGGTTCCATTCATCGCTGCTCACCGCCTGCGCCATGTACGACCATGCGCCCTACAAGGGCCTGCTGACGCACGGCTTCACCGTGGACGGCAAGGGCCGCAAGATGAGCAAGAGCGAAGGCAATGTCGTCGCGCCGCAGGCCGTCAGCGGCAAGCTGGGCGCCGAGATCATCCGCCTGTGGTGCGCCTCGACCGATTACTCGGGCGACCTGGCGATTGACGACAAGATCCTGGCGCGCGTGGTCGATGCCTACCGGCGCATCCGCAACACGCTGCGCTTCCTGATGGCCAATGTCAGCGACTTTGACCCGGACACGGATGCCGTGCCGTTCGGCGACATGCTGGAGATCGACCGCTATGCGCTGAGCCGTGCGGCGCAACTGCAGGCCGACATCCTGGCGCACTACGAGGTGTATGAATTCCACCCAGTGGTGTCCAAGCTGCAGATCTACTGCAGCGAAGACCTCGGTTCGTTCTACCTTGACATCCTGAAAGACCGGCTCTACACCACCGGCCCCAAGTCGCTGGCCCGGCGCAGCGCGCAGACCGCGCTGCACGCCATCACCCACGCGATGCTGCGCTGGATGGCGCCATTCCTGAGCTTCACGGCCGAAGAGGCGTGGAAGATTTTTGGCGCGTCGGAATCGATCTTCATCGAAACCTACTCCGACCTCGGCACACCCGACGAAGCGCTACTGGCCAAGTGGTCGCGCATTCGCATGGTGCGCGACGCGGTCAACAAAGACATTGAAGCCTTGCGCGCCGATGGCAAGGTCGGCTCATCCTTGCAGGCCAACGTGGCGCTGCAGGTCAACGCCGACGACCATGCGCTGCTCGCCAGTCTGGGCGGTGACCTGAAGTTTGTCTTCATCACATCCGCTATAGATTTAATAGCTGGTGGCGAACTACAGGCAAGCGTGAGCGCCAGTATTGATCAAAAATGCGAGCGCTGCTGGCATTACCGGGACGACGTCGGCATCGACCCGGATCATCCAACGATCTGCGGCCGCTGCACCAGCAATCTGTTCGGGCTGGGCGAAGACAGGAAGTTCGCATAATGGCCACCCGCACAGCGCCCAAAACCAGCAATGGCATGAAGACGAGCTTCAAGAAAACATCGGCAACAAGCGCCATGCTGCCCTGGCTCGGGCTCGCGCTGATCCTGCTGATGGCCGACCAGTTCACCAAAGTGCTGATCCTGGGTTACTACAAGCTTGGCGATGCCACTTACGTCACCAGCTTCTTCAACGTCGTCCGGGTGCACAACACCGGAGCGGCCTTTTCCTTCCTGGCCAATGAATCGGGCTGGCAGCGCTGGTTTTTTACCGGCATCGGCGTGGCGGCGGCGGTATTCATCATCTGGATGCTCAAATCGCATGCCGGGCAAAAGCTGTTTTCGTTTGCCATGGCCTGCATCCTGGGCGGCGCCATCGGCAATGTGGTGGACCGAACGCTGCACGGCTATGTGGTGGACTTCCTGGATTTCCACTACGGCAACTGGCATTTTCCGGCGTTCAACATTGCCGACAGCGCCATCACCATCGGCGCCGTCTGCCTGATCCTCGATGAGCTGGCCCGGGTGCGCCGGGCCAAATAAAGTCGCTGTTCAGATCAACATCTTGCCGCGCAGCGCGGCCGGATGAGTGGGCAGCTGAAGCGACTTTCCGGTGTTCGCCAGCTGGTCGCCGCCTCCCCAAAGGATCGTGGCGCTTTAGTCGATGAAATTGCCGGCGTACAGGTTTCCAAAGAAAAAAGGCTTCGAAACCAAAGTTTCGAAGCCTTTTATGCTTTGCTCAGCGCGGGGCTGAGACAGCTGGTGTGCAACGGCACCTCTGCCGTTGACCGGGTTTGCAGGGCTTAGTAGCCGCCGCGACCGCCACCACCGCCGCCGTAGCCGCCACCGCCGGAACGATCGCCGCCGCCGTAGCCGCCGCCACCACCGGAACGATCACCGCCGCCGTAGCCGCCACCGCCGCCGCCGAAGCCGCCGGTGCGTGGAGGACGTGCCTCCATCGGACGGGCTTCATTCACAGTGATGCTGCGGCCGCCAAGTGACTGGCCGTTCATGCCGGCGATTGCAGCTTGCGCTTCGGCATCGCTGCCCATTTCGACGAAACCGAAACCTTTTGAGCGGCCGGTGTCGCGTTCCATCATGACTTTGGCGCTGGTGATAGAACCAAATTCGCCGAAAGACTGTTGCAGATCTTCGTCACGGACCGTGTATGGCAGATTGCCGACGTAAAGTTTGTTGCCCATGGGGACTCCTTAAAAACACATAAAAACAAAGCGATGGGGTCCCGAAAGCACAACTCACCCGAAAAGTACCGCCGTAGCGCGCGAAACGAACCGATCACCTGATTTGTGCAGGTAGGTTTCCTACCCGCAGCCATACATTATGCTTCACAAAAGCCAAAGCAGTGTAAACAAAAGACTCTTTCCTGCATGCACGCTGCCCGGTGTGTCGCCAGCCGTTCGCAAAGAGATCTGCGGCAAACCCATGGCGTCGGTCAAAAGATGACGTTTCGCCCCCTACTGCCACCATGGACGCACGCTTCGCAAGCAGGCGCTGCAGGCGTTACTGATGCAGCTTCCCGCACCCGCGCCGAACCATCTGCCTGTCGGCTCTGGAAACGCCTACAGCGTCAAGATGGTGCAGCCGGTGGTCTTGCGGGCTTCCAGCGCGCGGTGCGCCTCGGCCACGTCGGCCAGGGCAAAGCGCTGGTCGATGCGAATTTTCACTTTTCCGCTGCTGACCATTTCAAACAAGTCGTCGGCCATTTCCTGCGTGCTTTCGCGTGTGGTGATGTGGCTGAACAGCGTCTGGCGCGTCACATACAGCGAGCCCTTGGGGCCTAGGATGCCGGGCGAAAACGGCGCGACCGGGCCGGAGGCATTGCCAAAGCTGGCCATCAGGCCGAAGGGCCGCAGGCAGTCGAGCGAACGCTCAAAGGTGTCCTTGCCGACCGAGTCATAGACCACCTTGACGCCCTGGCCGCCGGTGATTTCATTGACGCGGGCGACGAAGTCTTCGGTGTTGTAATTGATGACGAAGGCCGCGCCATGTTCCTTCGCCAGCGCGCATTTCTCATCCGATCCAGCCGTGCCGATCAGCTGCAGCCCCATGGCCTTGGCCCACTGGCAGGCAATCAGGCCGACGCCGCCGGCGGCGGCATGAAACAGCACGAAGTCGCCTTCCTTGAGCCCGCCCTGCGGCTGGGTACGGCGCAGCAGGTATTGCACGGTCAGGCCCTTGAGCATCATCGCCGCGCCGGTCTCAAAGGAAATCGCGTCGGGCAGCTTGCAGACGCATTTGGCCGGCATGACGCGCACTTCGCAGTAACTGCCCGGCGGCTGGCTGGCATAGGCAGCGCGGTCGCCGCTCTGCAAATGCGTCACGCCCGCGCCGACGGCTTCGACAATGCCCGACGCTTCCATGCCGAGTTGGAGCGGCATCGGCAGCGGGTACAGACCGCTGCGCTGGTACACGTCGATGAAGTTCAGGCCGATGGCCTTGTGGCGGATGCGGATCTCGCCGGGGCCGGGCTCGCCCACCTGGGCCTGTACCAGCTTGAGTTCTTCGGGGCCGCCGTGCTGGTCGATGCGAACGGCTTGGGAGGTCATGACGGTCATCAGGTATTTCCTTGGGTTGGTCGTTGAGTCAAGGGCAAGCGCCGGGCCGTCATGGTGCCACGAATCGCAGCCCGCCGTTGGCGTTAGGCGGCTTGGTACAGTCACGCCCATGATTCAACGCCTGACCCCCGCCACCGCCCTGCTGCTGACGCTGCCGCCCCTGCTGTGGGCCGGCAATGCGGTGGTGGGCCGCGTGGTGCATGAGCTGATTCCGCCGATGACGCTGAACTTCCTGCGCTGGGTGCTGGCCTTTGCCATCTTGCTGCCACTGGCCTGGCGGGTGCTGCGCCCGGGCAGCGGCATGTGGGCGCACTGGAAGCGCCTGTCGATGCTCGGCCTGCTGGGCATCGGCTGCTACAACGCGCTGCAATACCTGGCGCTGCAGACCTCGACGCCGCTCAATGTGACGCTGGTGGCGTCGAGCATCCCGGTGTGGATGCTGCTGGTGGGCGCTGTCTGCTTCGGCAGGCCGGTGTCGCGCCGGCAGGTCGCCGGGGCGCTGCTGTCGATCGCCGGCGTGCTGGTGGTGCTGTCGCGCGGCCAGTGGGCGCTGCTGCTGCAAGTGCGGCTGGTGCCGGGCGACCTGTATGTGCTGCTGGCCACGCTGGCCTGGGCGTTTTACAGCTGGCTGCTGTCGCAGCCCAAGGAGCCGCCTGAACTTCGCGGCAACTGGGCCGCCTTTTTGATCGCGCAGATTTTCTTTGGCCTGGGCTGGTCGGGTTTGTTTGCGGCAGGTGAATGGGCGCTGGTGGATGTGCACATTGCGTGGGGCTGGCCGCTGGTGGCGGCGCTGCTGTATATCGCCGTAGGGCCGGCGGTCATCGCCTACCGTTGCTGGGGCTTGGGCATGCAGCGGGTCGGCCCGGCCGTTGCCGGTTTTTTCACCAACCTCACGCCGCTGTTCGCCGCGCTGCTGTCAGCCGCCTTTCTGGGCGAGCTGCCGCATCTCTATCACGGGCTGGCCTTCCTGCTGATCGTCGGCGGAATCGTGGTGTCGGCGCGGCGCTGATGCGCAGCGAAAGCCCAGCTACGCGGAAAATCCATGCCGCAGTTCTCCTGCGCCTGATGAAGTTATATCGGTTTGGCCATTCAGCATTTGATACAACAACAAGAAAGATGCATCGTGGGATTTGAGAACGCACAACTCGCAACAATTGCCGATATCCATCGCACTTATCACCTTCAAATACCCGAGTACCAGCGTGGCTATGCATAGGGAAAAGATCAATGGGAAGACCTCTGGGATGACCTGAACAACGTGGCGAGCCGCCCCAGCGGCGACCACTACGCTGGCACCTTGATGTTCAGGCCGCTGGGTGCGTCGCCCCATCATCGGGAGAGCGTAGAGGTGGTGGACGGCCAGCAGCGGCTGACCACCATTTCCTTGCTGCTGCGGTCACTTACACACACAGGCTTGGCCATCGAGTTCCAGAACAACGAGCCGCTGCAAACCTACTTTGATTACTTCACAGCGTCCAGGCCAGACCTGGCGCCGCGCCTGGGGCAGTTTGTGTCTTTCTACGGCAAGAACATTGAAAACGCCGCCGGTTTTTTTGCCGAAAAAGTTGCCGTGCTGGACGACACCGCGCGCAAGCAGCTGGCCGATGCGCTGCTGGGCAGGTTCAAGCTTTTCATCCTGACGATCAAGCCCGGCTTTGATGTCCATGTGGCGTTTGAAACCATCAACAACCGGGGCAAGCCGCTGACGATCCTGGAGAAGCTGAAGAATCGGCTCATCTATCTGAGCAGCATTGCCCCAGACCAGCAGGCCGGCCACCTTGCGGCAGCCGAAATTCACCGGAGCTGGAAAGGCATTTACCACTGGCTGGGCAAGGGGCCTTCACTGCTTGACGATGACAATTTCCTGCGTGCGCATTCGATGGGTTGGTTCCGTCATGAGAACAATGCTGAATGGCTGAGCACCGAACTGTTTGACGAGGTTTTTTCATCCTCTGCCACTTGCGCAAACCCCGCGTACATCGCCACGTATGTCAGGAGCCTTGAAACGGCCGCCGCCTGGTGGTTTCACCTCAACCACCCAAGCCGGCTTCCTCCAGAAGTGCAGCGCCAGCTTCAGTCTTTTAAACGTACGGCGTTTGCCTCTGTACGCCCCCTGCTGCTGTGGTCGCTGATTCGGCTGGGGTCGCTCGATGTGCGCCTGGTATCGGAACCCGCCCAGCGCAGCGACTGGTGCGCGCCTTTTATATCGCTGCTTCAGCAGGCCGAGCGGTTTGCGGTGCTGGTGCTGACGGCCAACGACCGACGCTCCAATATTGGCCAGAATGACCTGAACCGGTCTGCGCACTGCCTCGCCAATCCGGGAAAACGTCCATATCCCAAAAACACTATCAATACCATGCATCCATCGGATGCTATAGGGGCTGTCGAGTTTTCCCGTGACCATCTCAAGTCACTGGTTGACAACTGGCGGATAGGAGATGCTTTGAAAAGCTACGCAGACGACCGGTTTGAGTGGAGTGGCTACTTTTCACCTAGCAAGGTTTGCAATGCCGCCGCAGACCGACTCCGGTCGGGAAACGGGTTTTACAGCTGGAGCTTTGGAAAACTCATCATTCATGAGTGGGAACAGCAACTGCGCGGCGACAAGGGCCTGCCCGATAAAAAGCCCTGGGACAAATTCTCCTGGGATCAGTCGGTGGAGCACATCTATCCACAAAACCCGGCGGCTATTGACTGGAGCGAGGCCATCACCTTTGACGGGCGAACTTCCACCGCTTTGAAAAATTCAGTCGTCAACTCTCTGGGCAATCTGCTTTTGCTGTCCGGCTCGCGCAACTCTTCGCTGTCAAACCGGCCTTACCGTGGCGGCGCAGAACCCGACAAGGCCAAGTCCCTCCGCTACCAGGCGGGCAGTTATTCTGAATGGCAGGTGGCGCATGTCTGCACCGACTGGAACGTCGCAGCCATTGCCGCGCGCGGCATCGCCATGATGCGATTTGCCGAAAAGCGCTGGGGCTTTCAACTGGTCAGCCCGGAAGATAAGCTGACGGCTTGGTTGCCCATTCTTTTCGGGGATCAGGCCGACAGCATCAAGGAAGGAAAAGCCAGCGGCGGCCACGCCGTGGATGGCCGAACCTTGAGAAGGCTTGTCGAGCGGTTTGAAACCGAACGCCCCCGCTGATACCTGGCAAGCAGCATGCTTTCTCCCTCAAGCCGCCTTATCCAGTGCGAACTGCTGCCTGAAGAATGAACAAAACTCATCCGTTCCGCTGACCAGCAGCGTCAAGGTGTGGCGCGGCGCTCCCGGCAAGCCCGGCTGCACGACCAGCCGGCGTGCGGCCGCGTCGTAAGCCAGCTGCTCGGGCACGGCATATTCGCGCAGGCCGTGCAGTTCGTAGTCCCACTCGCCGCCCTCGCCCACCGCGCCGCGCTGGCCGGGAAAATCCCGATGCGCCCAGTCCAGCACCGCCACAATTTCGGCGTGGACCGCCGCTACCCGCTCCGGCCAGACCGATGCCACGGCCTCGAACACACCCGTGCCCTCGGTGTCTTCGCTGTAGTCAAAGCTCAGGTAATTCAGCTGCATGGCGGCATCGCCATTCATCAAAACGTCCCCGGATACGCCCCGCCGTCGGCCAGCACGTTCTGGCCGGTCATATAGGCGGCATGCACGCTGCACAAAAAGGCGCAGATGGCGCCGAACTCCTCTAGCGTTCCGTAGCGTCCGGCGGGGATTTGCGCCTGCTGGGCGCGGCGGATGTCCTCAACGGATTTGCCTGATTTTTCAGCGGTGGCGCGCACCGTGGTGGCGATGCGGTCGGTGTCGAACTTGCCGGGCAGCAGGTTGTTCAGGGTCACGCCGCGCGCCGCCAGCCCGGTTCGCGCCACGCCGGCGACAAAACCGGTCAGGCCGCTGCGCGCGCCGTTGGACAGTCCCAGGATGTCGATCGGCGCCTTCACCGAGCTCGACGTGATGTTGACGATTCGGCCAAAGCCGCGCGCCGCCATGCCATCGACCGTTGCCTTGATCAGTTCGATGGGCGTGAGCATGTTGGCGTCCACCGCCCTGATCCAGGCGTCGCGGTCCCAGTCGCGAAAGTCACCGGGCGGCGGGCCGCCGGCATTGGTGACGACGATGTCGAATTCCCGGCGCACCGCGAACACGGCGGCCCGGCCTTCGGCGGTGGTGATGTCTGCGGCAAAAAATTGCACGTTTGCGCTTGCTGGTCGGGCATTGTCAGCTATCAATTTATTCGACGCTGCTTCAAGCGCCTCAGCGCCGCGCGCAACGATCAGCACATGCACGCCTTCGCGCACCAGCGCCTGGGCGCAGCCAAAACCCAGGCCCTTGCTGGCGCCGCAGACCAGCGCATGTTTGCCGGAAATACCTAGATCCATTGCGATTCCTTGTTGTCTTGATGGGGCGGAAAAATACCCATGATACGAAGTCTGGCCCGCCGGCGTTCACATGAAAAAGCTAGCGCGCCGCCCGTGTGAACACGAAGATTCCGGCAATCACCAGCACCGTGCCGGCCGCCACCCAGGCGGTGAACGGCTCGCCCAGGATCAGCACGCCCATCAGGATGGTGGACAGCGGGCCGATCATGCCGGTCTGCGCGGCCAGGCTGGCGCCGAGACGCTCAATCGCCATCATCACCATCAGCACTGGCACGGCGGTGCACAGCGTGGCGTTCAGCACCGACAGCCAGATCACCTCGGGCGCCACGACGGCGGCGCTCAGCGGGCGCAGCACGACGAACTGCAGCAGGCAGCACAGGCAGGCCACGCTGGTCGCCAGCCCGACCAGCCGGATCGAGCCCAGGCGCCTGACCATCTCACCGCTGTAGACCAAATAGAGCGCGTAGCTGATCGCGCTGCCAAACACCAGCAGCGCGCCCCAGGCGGCTTCGCTTCCCTGCAGCGTGATCTCGTGGCCGAACACCAGCGCCACGCCGGCATAGCTGAGCGCCATGCCGATGAGGTGCGGCGGCGCAATGCGCCGCTGGTAGAACACCAGGCCCAGCAGCAGCACCAGCGTCGGGTTGAGGTACAAAATCAGCCGCTCCAGCGAGGCACTGATAAAGGCCAGTCCGGCAAAGTCCAAAAAGCTCGCCAGGTAGTAGCCGGTCACGCCAAGCCACACGATGCCCAGCCAGTCCTTGCGGGACAGCGGCGGCTTGCCCCGGCTGGCCCACCAGGCCATGAGGGCGAAGATCGGCAGCGCAAACAACATGCGGTACATGATCAGCGTGACCGCATCGACGCCGTGGCGGTAAGCGAGCTTGACGATGATCGCCTTGCCGCTGAAGGCAATCGCGCCAAAACCTGCCAGCAGCAATCCGGTCGCTATGCTTTTAGGAGCTGCTTGCGCTTTTGGTGTATGCGCAGAAGGCGTATTTGGTTCAGAAATATTGTTCAAGGTGTGTATTGCTTGCCGTGGCCGGGCCGCCGGGAAATCGCGCGTGTCGCATGGCCTCAAGTTTGGCACGGGCCGGGCGGCAGACGGCATCCGGCATTTGGGCGGCACTCGACTTGTATTGAAAAGGCTGGCTTTTGCCCGGCGGCCCTGCCGGCGAAAATCCGCGGACCCCATAAAAAAAGGCACCCGAAGGCGCCGATTTCGTGAAGGCCGTCAGGGCGCCGGCGTCACTCTTCGACGAAGGCTTCCTCGCGCTTGTTCTTCACCGCAGGCAGCAGCACGATGATGATCATCAGCACCGCCACGGCCAGCAAACCGGCGGAAATCGGACGGGTCACGAACACGCTCCAGTCGCCGCGCGACAGGAGCAGCGCGCGGCGCAGGTTCTCTTCCATCATCGGGCCGAGGATGAAGCCGAGCAGCAGCGGCGCGGGTTCGCAGCCCAGCTTGACGAAGCTGTAGCCGATGATGCCGAACAGGCCCACCATCCACACGTCCCAGGTGTTGTTGTTGGTCGAGTACACGCCAATCGCGCAGAACAGCACGATGGCCGGAAACAGATAGCGGTAGGGAACGGTCAGCAGCTTGATCCAGATGCCAATCAGCGGCAGGTTCAGGATCACCAGCATCGCATTGCCGATCCACATCGAGGCGATCAGGCCCCAGAACAGTTCGGGATTGCTGGTCATGACCTGCGGGCCCGGCTGGATGTTGTGAATCGTCATGGCGCCGACCATCAACGCCATCACCGCGTTGGGCGGAATGCCCAGCGTGAGCAGTGGAATGAACGATGTCTGGGATCCGGCATTGTTGGCCGACTCGGGCGCCGCGACGCCGCGGATGTTGCCCTGGCCAAAAGGCACTTCGTTCGGCTTCATCTTCATTTTCTTTTCAAGTGCGTACGCCGCAAAGGCCGCCAGCAATGCGCCGCCGCCAGGGAGAATGCCCAGCGCCGAGCCCAGGAAAGTGCCGCGCAGCACGGCCGGCGTCATGTCCTTGAAATCCTGCTTGGTCGGAAACAGGCCCGACACCCCGGCGGTGAACACTTCGCGCTCATGCTCCGGCTGGGCCAGGTTGCTGATGATTTCGCCGTAGCCGAACACGCCCATGGCAATCACCACGAAGCCGATGCCGTCGGTCAGTTCGGGAATGTCGAAGCTGAACCTGGCCACGCCCGAATTCACGTCGGTGCCGACCAGGCCGAGCAGCAGCCCCAGCACGATCATGGCAATTGCCTTGAGCAGCGAGCCCGAAGCCAGCACCACCGCGCCGATCAGGCCCAGCGTCATCAGGGCAAAGTATTCGGCCGGGCCGAACTTAAAGGCCAGTTCGGTTAGCGGCGGCGCAAAGGCCGCCAGGATCAGGGTGCCGACGCAGCCGGCGAAGAACGAGCCCAGACCGGCAGCGGCCAGCGCCGGCCCCGCCCGGCCTTTGCGGGCCATCTGGTAGCCGTCGATGCAGGTGACCACCGAGGACGATTCCCCCGGCAGATTCACCAAAATGGCGGTGGTCGAGCCGCCATATTGCGCGCCGTAGTAAATACCGGCCAGCATGATCAGCGCCGACACAGGGGGCAGCGCGTAGGTGGCGGGCAGCAGCATGGCGATGGTCGCCACCGGACCGATGCCGGGCAGCACGCCAATCAAGGTGCCTAAAATGCAGCCCACCAGGCAGTACAGCAGGTTGATCGGCGTGAAGGCCACGCCGAAACCCAGGGACAAATGCTCGAACAATTCCATTTTTTTGTCTCCTTAGCCGGTGATGAAAGCAGGCCACACCGGGAACTGCAGCTTGAGCGCCAGCACGAAAGCCAGGTAGCTGCCAATGGCCAGTACCGTGGCCAGAATGAGGGTGGTCTTGAATTTCCAGCCGTCTTCAGCCATGCTGGCGATGAACACCAGGGCATAAATGGCCACGATCATGCCCATGGCAGGAACGCCCATCGAAGGCAAACCAGCCAGCAGGACACCAAACACCAGGTTGGCCAGGATGACGAAGAACAGCGGCTTCCAGGCCCACTTGCCGATCTTGTCGCCGCCCATGGTTTCAACCACCAGCGCCTTGAAGGTGATGAAGGCGCCCAGGATCGTCATCAAAACACCCAGATAAAGCGGAAAGTAGCCAGGCCCCATGCGCGCGCCGTTGCCGATGTTGTAGGTGGTTGCACCCCAGGCAAATGCCACGCCGACGCCCATGAACATGAGCCCGGAAAAAAAGTCTTTTTGACTCTTGATTCTCACGGTCTGTCTCCTCGATAAAGAATGAATCGATGGATTGTGCATTCAAAGACCTTGCCGAAAAATGTGGCTTTCACCTACATCGGGGATACCCCTAGCCGGTTTATCCAGACGTAGAAATGCCGGACAAGGCTGGTTTCGCGGATATGCAATGTCAGGACAGGGACGGCGTGGTGGCCAGGATTTCCTCGATGGTGCTCAAGCCTTCGGCGACTTTCAGCGCGCCGGCCAGCCGCAGCGGGCGCATGCCTTCGCTGATCGCCTGGCGGCGCAGCGCATCCATGTTGGGCTCCTTCGAGACTTTTTCCTTGAAGGCTTCGGTCACGGTCAGCAACTCGTACAGCCCCATGCGGCCCCGAAAACCGGTCATGCGGCAATCGACGCAGCCCACCGGCTTGTAAGGCCGGTAGCTGCCGGTCACCTGCCAGGGCTTGACCATCTCGGCCAGCGTTTCGCGCCTGGCGCTGTCGTCGGGCTGGCGACACTGGGGGCACAGCGTGCGCACCAGCCGCTGCGCCAGCACGCCGAGCAGCGTGGCGTTGATCAGGTAGTTCGGCACGCCAAGTTCCATCAGCCGCGAGACCGCCGACGGCGCATCGTTGGTGTGCAGCGTGCTGAACACCAGGTGGCCGGTGAGCGCGGCCTGTACCGCCATTTCAGCCGTCTGCAAATCGCGGATTTCACCGACCATGATGATGTCCGGGTCTTGGCGCATCAGCGAGCGCAGGCCTTCGGGAAAGCCAAAGTTCAGCATTGGCTGGACCTGCGTCTGGTTGAAGGCCGGCTCGATCATCTCGATCGGGTCTTCGATCGTGTTGATATTCACCTCTTCGGTCGCCAGCCGCTTGAGCGTCGAATACAGCGTCGTGGTCTTGCCCGAGCCGGTCGGGCCGGTGACCAGAATGATGCCGTAGGGGCGCTTGACCAGCTGCTCCCAGCGCTCGGCATCGTGCGCCGAAAAGCCCAGCGCGTCGAGGTTTTTCACCGTCGTGTCGGGGTCGAAGATGCGCATCACCATCTTTTCGCCGAAGGCCGTCGGCAGCGTGGACAGGCGCATCTCGATTTCGTCACCGCGCGGGTTGCGGGTCTTGATGCGGCCGTCCTGCGGCCGGCGCTTTTCGACCACGTCCATGCGCCCGAGCAGCTTGATGCGCGCCGTCATGGCGTTGTGCACGGCCATCGGCAACTGGTACACCGGATGCAAGATGCCGTCGATGCGAAAGCGGATCACGCCCTGCTCGCGGCGCGGCTCCAGGTGGATGTCGCTGGCGCGCTGGTCAAAGGCATATTGCCAGAGCCAGTCCACCACCTGCACCACGCCCTGGTCGTTGGCGTCCAGCTGGCGGTTGCTCTTGTTCAGCTCGACCAGTTGCTCAAAACTGGCCGAACCCGAACCGCTGCTTGACTTGAGCGCGGCCTTGACCGATTTGGCCAGTGCAAAGAATTCGGCCGTGAACTTGGTGATTTCCAGCGGATTGGCCACCACCAGGCGCACGCTGCGCCGGGACTGGCGCTCGACCTCGGGCACCCAGTCGGTCACAAAAGGGTCGGACGTGGCAATCACCAGCTCATGCGCCGTGACCTGCACCGGCAGCACCTTGTGGCGCTCGGCATAGACCGCCGACATGGAGTCGGCCACCTTGCCCACATCGACCTTGAGCGGATCGATGCGCAAATACTTCAGCCCGGCGCGTCCGGCAAGCCACTGGCTGATGGCTTCCGCGTCCAGCGGCTTGCCGTCGGCCACCCGCGTCATGCCGATGCTGGCCAGCCGGACGATCGGATGCTGGGCGCTTTGCACCTGCGCGCAGCGGGTAATGGTGCGCTGCGAGTCCGCAGCGCTGATGATGCCGTCCTCGCTGAGCCACTCGACCAGCATGCGCCAGTCCAGCGGGCCGGCATGCGGCTGCCGGGCAGGAGGGTTCACGGGGGGCGAAGGGGGCAGGACAGCGCTCATGCAAGCCAATGTAACGCATCGGCCGGGCTGGATAACGCCGGGATCAGAGCACCGGCTTGAACAGCCGCAGCCATTTTTTGGCCGGCAGGTCCCAGCGCGATTCGATCACGCCGGCGCGTTGCAACAGCTCCTCGCGGTCCGGCCGCGTCGGCTCGAACTGGGCCAGCACCACGGTGTTGCCCTCGCGCGTCGGCCTGAAGGCCCAGATCGACTCCGGGCCAAAAGCTTCGGCCATCTTGACCAGCGAAGCTTCGTAGCTCGAATTGCGCCCAAACAGATTGACCGTCATCACGCCGTCCTCGGTCAGCAGCTCGCGGCAGTTGGCGTAAAAATCGGCATCGTCGAGCACCGGCGCGGCGGCTTCATGGTCGTACAGGTCGACGTGCAGCAGGTCCACCGTTCCCCGGTGCGCCGGCTTTTTGATTTCGCCGGCGGCGTCGGCCTCGATGACGCGCAGCCGGGCGTCGTCGCGCGGCAGCTTGAACCAGATGCGGCACGCGGTGACGACCTGCGGATTGATCTCGATGGCGGTGGTTTTCATGCGCAGCTTTTTGTAGCAAAACTTGGTCAGCGCAGCCGACCCTAGCCCGAGCTGCATCGCGTGCTTCTTGGCAACGGATTCGGCGTCGATGAACAGCAGGCCGGCCATCATGCGCTGCACGTATTCCAGCTCGATGTCGTAGGGTGCGTCCTTCAGCATCGAGCCCTGCACCCATTCGGTGCCCAGGTGCAGGAAGCGCACGTCGCCAAAGTCGGAAAAGTTGACTTCGGGCAGGTCCCGGGGGACGTTTGGATTTTCTTTGGTTGACATCAGTGGAGTCCGGCAGGGTTCAGGGGCGCGCTATAAGCGCAAACCCATTTTCGCCTCATGGCTGCGGCGCGTCCGAATCCGGCGCATCGACCGCATGCACATGCTTGCGCAGGCGCAGCAAAGCCTGGGCTTCGCGCAGGCCGGCGCGCGCCAGGATGTCATCGTCTAGCAGGCCGGCGTCCAGCCAGCGCACGATGCACGAATTGCGCAGCGTCATCGGCCCGGCATGGGCGAGCACGGTGTCCGGATAGCGCGGCCCGAGCACGGCGTTGACATGGCGGTTGGCCAGATGAAACAGCGCGCGCGGCGTCAGCCGGCCGGCCTTCTTGCGCGAGACAAACAGCGGCGTGCCGGCGTCCTGGGCCAAAGGCAGCGTGGCGCGCACCGTGAGCCAGGCGAGCACGGCCGCGCTCGCCTCTTCGGGCAGGCTGATGCGCCGGTCCTGCGCCTTTCGGGCGCCACTGAGGTCCAGCATGACCGGCGGCGCGTTTGCGTTCAAGGCTGCGTCCTCTGCCGGCCATAGTTCGCCCACGCCATGGCTGGAACCCAGCCGGGGATGCTGCACGTCGCCAATGTCCAGCCCCGCCAGTTCGGCCACCGTCAGCGCCGCCTGCATCATCAGCCGCAGGATCGCCTGGTCGCGCACCTCCAGCCACGGCTGGTCCTGCGGCGGCGGGTCGACGGGCAGCGCCACGGCCTGCAGCAGCGCATCCCAGTCGAGCGCATGAAACACCAGCGAATCCATCTGCTCGGTCGGCGACACCGACGCGCCGGCATCCACCGGGTTGTCGGCTACCCAGTCCTGCGCCTGGGCAAAGGCATAGATTTTCTTCAGCACGCGGTAGTAGCGGCGCTGCGTCACGGTGCTGACATGGACCATGCCGCGCGCCTGCCCGCGCGGGCTCAGCGCTTCCAGGTAGGCGCGCACATCGGGCGATTTGGCTTCGTGCCAGGCCAGCGGGCCATGCGCCGTCAGAAATTCAGTCCAGCCGGCCCACAGCGAATGGTAAGACGCCAGCGAACGCGGCGACAGGCCGCCTTTGCGCTGGGTGGCGCGTTCCAGCGCCCAGGCCTTGAAAACGTCCTCGGCGGTCGAGGGAAACGAAAGTTTGCTCATTGCTTGTCGGTCAATCCATGTTGCTCAAAAACCTCGCGCCAGGCGGCGAGCTTGCGCTCAAACGACCATGACGCATTGGCCGGGCTGGTGGATGGGAGCCGGTACACCGGCAGGCCCAGCCGCTCGGCATGGCGCGCATGCTTGAAGCTTTCGCCGCCGTTGTGCGCAATCGCCTGCAGGTCGGGGCACCAGCAGCGCAGCTGCGAAAAATCATTCATCTGCGGCTGGCGGATGCTGCTGTCCAGGCTGCCTTCGCGCTCGCAGGCGGCATACACGTCCCACAGGCCTAGACCCCTGTCCAGCAGCCATTCGCTACGGATTTTATAGCTATTAGTGCCCGTGGGTAGTGCGCAAGAAGGCCAAATGGCTTGCAAAATTCGCCAGAACTGGTTTTGCGGGTGGCCGTAGTACTGCTGCGCCGCCAGGGACGCCGCGCCAGGAAAGCTGCCCAGGATCAACAGTTGTGTCCGGCTGGAGACCAGCGGCGCCAGCCCGGTCAACACGGCAGCAAGCCCCTGAGCTTGGGAAAAGCTTGCAGCGCATTGGCCGTGGTGGCCCGCGCCAGCGCTTCAAGCGGCATGCCACGCAGCTGCGCCAGCGCGGCGGCGATGCGCGGCAACTCGCCCGGCTCGTTGCGGCCCTGGCCCTGCCCGTCCTCGCGCTGCTGCGCCGTCCGGTAAAGCCAGTGCGGCGGGATGTCGGGCGAGTCGGTTTCCATCACCAGCGCGTCCAGCGGCAATTCGCCGGCCAGCCGCCTGATCTGCAGCGCTGAATCAAAGGTGACATTGCCGCCAAAGCCGAGCTTCAGGCCGAGCTTGATGAATTCATTCGCCTGCTGCTCGCTGCCGTTGAAGGCATGGCCAATGCCGCGCCAGCCGCCTTCGGGCTTGAGTTCGCGCAGGTGCTTGAGCAGCTGGTCGGCCGAGCGCCGCACATGCAGCATGACCGGCAGGCCGTGCTTGCGCGCCAGCTTGAGCTGCTCGCGGTAGAAAAATTCCTGGCGCTCGCGCATCGGACTTTGTTTGAGCGCCGGCTCGAAATAATCCAGGCCGATCTCGCCGACCGCCACCAGGCGCGGGTCGCCCTGCCGCAGGCTCAGCTCCGCATCCAGCGCCTGCAGGTCGGCGTCCTGCGCCCCGGGCACGCACAGCGGATGAATGCCCAGCGCATAACTGTCGCCAAACTGGTGCGCGAGCAGCCGGACCGCCTCGAAGTTACCCACCGCCACGGCCGGCAGCACGCAATGCATCACGCCCTGGGCCAAGGCGCGCGCCCGTACGTCGGCCAGGTCGGCTGAAAATTCGGCGGCGTCGAGGTGGCAATGCGTGTCGATCCAAGAGGTCATGAAGGTTAGTTTCAAGGGAAAGCGGGCTGGCCTGGCCCAGCATATTGACACACAAATTAAACAGGCACCGGCCCTGCTTTTTCAAAGCGAAATGCCGCATGCGCGATAGCGCCGCCGCGTAAATCAGCGCATCTTGAGACCAGTTGAAACAAACCGAAAGCGCTTGTTTCAGCAAGCCCCTGGCAAGGACTTGCACATGTGCAGCCGGGTAAAAATCATGATACGGTGCGTTTCTTGTCCCGTCGGTTTTTGACACAACCTTACAGGTGAACGGATGCGCAGGCCTGCCCTCTACAGTAGTTCCCAACGCCAGCGTCCCTTGCCGGGACCGGCGGGCAATGATGACCCTGAACCTGCCCCGGCGCCAGGAAACAAAGGACCGGAGCAACCCTTGTCAAGCACCGCGCGCTTCATGCGTCACCTTTCAGTGCACAACATCCACCTGCTGTGGTCGGTGGTCGGGCTGCTGGCCCTGCTGCTGGCGATCAGCCTGTTCTCTTCGCTCCAGCCTGGCGCCCGCAAGCTGACCCAGAAGGACATCAACGCGGCCGTGCTGAAAACCCTGGAAACGACAGTGCTGCCTTCGCCGGCGGTGAAGGCCTACGAGGCCATCATTCCGTCGGTGGTGCGCGTGGTCGGGCTGGGCAAGCCGACCAGGGACCAGGACGGCGACGAGCACACCGGCCGCAGCGTCGGCACCGGTGTCGCCATCACGGACAAGGGCATCATCCTGACCAACCTGCATGTGGTGCAGGGCGCGCAAACCATCAAGCTCACCTTTGCCGACGGGCTGGAGTCCACCGCCAGCATCACCGGCGTGCAGCCCGAGAACGACCTGGCCGTGCTGCAGGCGCACAAGATTCCCGACGACCTGACCGCTGCCACGCTGCGCTCGACCGCCGACCTGGCGCCGGGCGACGGTGTGGTGGCCGTGGGCTATCCGTTCGGCATTGGCCCGTCGGCGTCCAGCGGTGTCATCTCGGGGCTCAAGCGCACCTTTCGCTCGCCCGAGGACGAACAGGTCATCACCAACCTGATCCAGTTCGATGCCGCCGCCAACCCAGGCAACTCGGGCGGCCCGCTGGTCACCCTGGAAGGCGAGGTCATCGGCATCGTGACGGCCATCTACAACCCGAACCAGCAGCGGTCCTTTGTCGGCATCGGTTTTGCCGTGCCGATAGAAAATGCCGCTGCGGCTGCCGGCATGCATCCTTTTTGAAAGTTCCTGAAAGGCTTTTTCCATGGATTCGAACCGTTTCGAGCATTCGGCCGCCGCCGGCCACGACACCGCGCAACTGATGGAGCAGATCCTCTACGAGGTCAAGCGCGTGGTGGTCGGGCAAGACCGCTTCCTGGAACGCGTCATGGTCGCCATCCTGGCGCAAGGCCATCTGCTGGTCGAAGGCGTTCCCGGCCTGGCCAAGACGCTGACCATCAAGACGCTGGCCGAAACCATTCGCGGCCAGTTCAAGCGCATCCAGTTCACGCCCGATCTGGTGCCAGCCGACCTGGTGGGCACGCGCATCTACAACCAGAAAACCGGCGACTTCAGCACCTCGCTGGGGCCGGTATTCACCAATCTTCTGCTGGCCGACGAGATCAATCGGGCGCCGGCCAAGGTGCAAAGCGCACTGCTTGAAGTGATGCAGGAGCGGCAGGTGACGATTGCCGGCATCAGCCACAAGGTGCCTTCGCCTTTTCTGGTCATGGCCACGCAAAACCCGATCGAGACCGAAGGCACCTATCCGCTGCCCGAAGCGCAGGTGGACCGCTTCATGATGAAGGTGACGGTGGACTACCCGACCGACGAGGAAGAGTTCGTGATCGTCCAGCGCGTCACCGGCCCGGCGGTAGCGGTGGCGGCCGTGGCCAGCACCGAACAGCTGGCCGCGCTGCAGGCCGAATGCCGGCGCGTGTATGTCGATCCTTCCTTGGTGCAGTTTGCGGTGCGGCTGGTGTCCAGCACACGCCACCCGGGCCGGCACGGACTGGAGGAGCTGGCGCGGTTCATCACCTTCGGCGCGAGCCCGCGCGCCACCATCAATCTGACCGAAGGCGCCCGCGCGCTGGCCATGCTGCGTGGCCGAAGCTATGCGCTGCCCGAAGACATGACCGACCTGATCCCCGACGTGCTGCGCCACCGGCTGGTGCTGTCGTACGAAGCGCTGTCCGAAGGCTTTTCCGCCGACCGGATCGTGGACAGGATCATGGCCAGAATCCCGCCTCCGGCCAAGCCGCTCACCCATGAAAAACTCGTGGCCTAGTAGAGCCCCCACGCTCCCCACTTCGTGTGGTTCGCTGCCCTTGCAGGGCGCCACGCCGCCAGAGGCGGCGCATCTGCAGGCTGTCCAAGCCCGCGCAGGCGGGCTCGGAGCCGTAGCCTGCAGCCCCGAGGGGGCCGCCCCGCCTGCGGCCCGGCTAAGCCGGTTCCGCGGCCTGCACTTGGACGATCGGGGAATGCGCCATGCCTAAGCTTTCTCACGCTGTGCAGCCACTTGTCGCACCAGCCCCCGCCGAAAGCGCTGACCACTTGCTGCGCCGGCTCGAATGGACGGTGCTGCGCCGGCTCGACGGGCTGCTGCAGGGCGACTACCGCACGCTGCTGCGCGGCACCGGCATGGACCTGGCCGACCTGCGTGAATACCAATACCACGACGATGTGCGCCATATCGACTGGAACGTCACGGCGCGGCAGCAAGCACCGCATGTCCGCGTGTTCACCGAAGACCGCGAGATGAGCGCCTGGTTTTTGCTCGACCTGAGCCCGTCGATGGATTTCGGCTCCAGCGAGCAGCGCAAGCGCCATGTGCTGACCGACTTTGTCGCCGTGCTGGCGCGGCTTTTGACGCGTCATGGCAACCGCGTAGGCGCCCTGCTTTACGGCTCGGGCGTTGATGCCGCGCTGCCGGCGCGCGGCGGCCGCCCCCATGTGCTGCACCTGCTGCACACCCTGCGGTCGCGGCCGGAAGCGGCCAGCGCGGGAACCACCAGGCTGCATGAACTGCTGGAGTCCGCCGCCAATCTGGTACGCCGCCGCTCCACCGTGTTCGTGGTGTCCGACTTCATCACCGAGGGCGGGTGGGAAAAACCGCTGGGCATGCTGGCCCAGCGCCATGAAGTGGTGGCGGTGCGCCTGCTTGATCCGCTGGAACTGGAATTGCCCGACCTGGGCTTGATTCCGATCCTTGATGCCGAAACCGGCGAGCAACTGCTGGTCGATACCCACGATGCCGGCTTTCGCAGGCGCTTTGCGCGCATTGCCGCCCAGCGCGAAGCCTACCTGCGCCAGGCGCTGGCAAGTGCGGGCGTGGACACGCTGGAGCTTTCGACCGACGACGACCTGGTTAACGCCATCATGCGTTTTACCGACCTGCGCAAGCAGCGCAGCCGCTTGTGCGGCGCGCATGCGGCATCAAGCCGGCTGCCGGCCCACCTGGCCCGTGCAGGCTGAACTGCGTGGAGAAACCGCCATGACCCTTCCTATGAATTTCCTCTGGCCCCAGTTTTTATGGCTGCTGCTGGCCCTTCCGCTGCTGGTGGCCGTGTATGTGTGGCTGCTGCGCCGCAAGAAAAAGGTCGCCCTGCGCTACGCCAGCCTGAGCGTCGTCCGCGAAGCCATGGGCACCGGCCAGAGCTTTCGCCGGCATATCCCGCCGCTGCTGTTCCTGCTGTCGCTGGCCGCCATGCTGGTGGCGTCGTCGCGCCCGTTCGCTGTCGTCACGCTGCCGTCGCAAAATGAAACCATCATCCTGGCGATGGATGTGTCGGGCAGCATGCGGGCGACTGACGTGCTGCCCAACCGGCTGGTGGCGTCGCAAAATGCCGCAAAAGCCTTCCTGGCCCACCTGCCGCGCAGCGTGCGGGTCGGCGTGGTGGCTTTTGCCGGCACCGCCGCCGTGGTGCAGCCGCCCACGCTGAGCCGCGAGGACCTGACGGTGGCGATTGACAAGTTTCAGCTGCAGCGCGGCACGGCCATCGGCAACGGCATCATCGTGTCGCTCGGCGAGTTGTTTCCCGACGCGGGCATCGACCTGGAATCGCTGGAAACCGGCCGGGACCGCAAGCGTGGCATGTCGCTCGACCAGGCTGGAAAAGACGACGCCAGCAATCGCAAACCGTTCACGCCGGTCGCGCCCGGCTCCTACGGTTCCGCCGCCATCATTTTGCTGACCGACGGCCAGCGCACCACCGGCGTCGATTCGCTTGACGCGGCCAAGGCGGCGGCTGACCGGGGCGTGCGGGTTTACACCGTGGGCGTCGGCACGGTCGAAGGCGAGACCATCGGTTTTGAAGGCTGGTCGATGCGCGTCAAGCTCGACGAGGAAACTCTCAAGGGCATTGCCCGCGCCACCCAGGCCGAATACTTCTATGCCGGCACGGCGGGCGACCTGAAGAAGGTCTACCAGACGCTGAGTGCCCGGCTGACGGTGGAGAAAAAGGAAACCGAGATTTCCGGGCTGCTGGCATTGGCCGCCGCCCTACTGGGACTGCTGTCGGCCAGCCTGTCGCTGCTCTGGTTCAACCGGATCCTCTGACGCCACCCGGGCCGGCGTCAAAAGGAATTTTTACGACGAAATATGCCTTTTGCGCAATACGGTCGGGCATGAATAGCTACTATTTAAATAGCAGCTTACTTCTTCACTGATTTTCTTTTCTTCGGCGCCGCAGCCTTGGGCATCAGCGCATCGGTCCAGGCCTTGGTGGCCTGCCGCGTGTTCTTGGCGGTTTCGCGCTTGACGGCGGCGGTCGCCTGGGCCCGGGCCGATCCGGCGATCTTGTTGGCGCCACTGAGAAACATGCTCATAAACGGATTTTTCATGACAGCTACTCCTTTAAAAATGGACTGTTTCCAAACGGGAAAATTCCCTTGCCTTCATTACCTTCAATAAAACAATTCGGCCAGATCGACCGTGGAGTGCTTGCCGATCTCGCCGTGATTGGCTTCCAGCCAGGCCCTGGCCTGCTCGCGTCCCAGATTCTTTAGCAGTTCAAAAAACCCCATGTTCGCCGCGAGCTTGGTCTCGGTCTTGAACTCATGCATCTGCTCCTGCGCGTCGATCACATGGAAATTCAGGCGGACCAGGCGCCGCTCCAGCCGGCCGAAAGAGAAAAACGATTCGCTGGCGTACTCGCGGGCATGGGCAAACATGCGCATTTCCCGCAGGAAGGTCGAATTGAAGGCCAGTTCGAGCACCCGGTCCTTGATTTCCTGGACGCTGTGCGGCGTGCCCTTGTGCTTTAGGGGCGTGAGCAGCACCATCAAAATGTCGCTGGTCTTGCATTCGTAGAACAGCGGATAAATCGCCGGATTGGCGGCATAGCCTCCATCCCAGTAGGGCTCGCCTTCAATCTCGACCGGACGGGCCATCTGCGGCAGGCAGGCCGAGGCCAGGATGGCGTCGGCGCTGATCTCTGGCGAGCGAAACAGCCGCACCTTGCCTGAATTGGCATTGGTCGCGGCAATGTAGAGCTTGACCGGGCTTTCGCTCCGGAGGCGTTCAAAATCGACCTGCGCCAGCAAAATCTTGCGCAGCGGATTGACATCGAAGGGGTTGAGCTGTTGCGGCGAAAAGTAATGGGCAAACTGCAGCATCATTTTGAAGGCCGGCACCAAGCTGACGTTCTGGCCGTCCCTGGACGGGATGGCGATTTCAAACGGCAGACTTCCGGCCACTTGGGACCAGAACGCCAGCAGCGCGGCCCGTGCACCCTCGCGGCCGCCGGTCATCAGGCCCTGCGCCAGGACGACTGCGTTCATGGCGCCGGCGCTGGTGCCGCTGACACCCTCGAAGTCGATTCGGCCGTCTTCCAGCAACTGATCCAACACCCCCCAGGTAAAGGCGCCGTGGGCGCCGCCGCCCTGCAGGGCCAGGTTGATGGTTTGCTGGCTGCGTCTTCCAAAAAGCAAAAGCGTCTCCTGACGGTGCTTGCGCAATACGCCCGAGGCTCAGGCGCATGCGACTTTGTTGCACTGCAGCATAGCACCGGATGCACCGATGAGCTACGTCAGGAATTGTCCTGACAGGCCGAAAGGCAAGCACCGGGCAGCACTGCAGGCACGGATTCAGGCCGCCTTCACATGGCATTCGCGGCGCAGCAGCGCCAGCGCATCCTTGCGCGCGTAGGTCGAATCGCTTTGCAGCGTGGCCCCGGCCTCTTCGACAAAATCTTCCCATAGCTGCCAATACGCGTCCTGGTGCTGCGCAGGCGCATGGTCAGCGATGTACTGGCGGGCCAGCTCGGGCCTGAAACCGGGCTCGCTACCCGGTTTTTGCATCTTGCGCACCAGCGCGGCGGCGGCTTTTTCGCTCAAGACGGTTTTGGGCACGGCATCGGCCGCCACGCAGACCAGCAGGGTCAGCAGCGAGCCGTCGTCGCAGTTGCCGCCTGTCACCTTGTCCCAGGCGCTGGATACCGACTGCTCGTGGTAATGCATCTCGCTGGCGATGTCTTCCACCCAGAAATAGCGGCCGAGCAGCGGCGCATGGTGGTGTTCGCTGTCATTGGCAAACAGCGGCCGGGCCGACAGCGCGCCGTCCAATATTTGCGGCAGGTCGGCCAGCACGGACTGGCGCACGGCCTGCACCACGCCCCGAAATTCATCGGGCAGGTCCTGCGGAATCGTGATGGACAGCGTCTGCGCCCGGGCGCTGGCGGCTTTCTGGGTCTTGGCCTCGCTGCGGGCCCTGGCGGCCTCGTACTTCTTGCGCAGGTCGGCCACCATCTTTTCAAATTCGACCCAGTCGGGGAATTCAGTGCGCCGGGTGGCCAGCGCCAGCAAGGCCGTGCGGAGCACCGCTTCGGCATGGGTGTGCGCCTCTTCCAGGGCCTCCACGTCCAGGCCGAGCTGCTCGGCCAGCCAGAGCGCTGCGTCTTTTTCCTGCTGAATTGGCCGGCGCCGGGCCAGTTCGGCCTGGTAGTCGGCCAGGCTTTTCAGTGACCATTCGGCCAGCCCTTTGGGCGGGCCGGCGGCATCAAGGCCGCTGTCCAGGCTGGCATGAAAGCTGGTGCTCTCAGGCAGCGCGAGCAGGGCTTTGAGCATGTCCGATCCACCCTTGGAGCGCGACAGGAAGGAATGGTCGCGCAGCGACTCGGCGGCCTGGCGCAGATCGCCGCCGCTGGTGCTTTCCAGGTACAGGCTCACCAGGTTGATGATGCGGTCCCTGGCTTTTTCAATGTCCGGACGCAGGAATTCGTTGCCAAAGTAACGCGCAATCTGCACCATGCCCTTGGGCGCATCGGTGCGGATGGCGTCGAGTTTCGCGCTGTCAATGATGCCGTTTTGCATGCCGAACTGCAGCGCTTTTTCAAAAAACGGACGTGCGTCGTAGAGTGAAACCGGCGCGGGGGAAACAGGGGAAACAGGGGCTGAAGGGTTCATCGTCATGGTGAAGAAGGGTGGCGGTCCGAACGGCGCCAGCGTCAGATGGCCGATTCCTCGTCCGAGTCGCGCGCGGCCGGCGTGGCCTGGCCCCGGTCGGTGTCGCCGGTCTCCACCTTGCCGTCGTCCTCGTCGTCCAGCGACTCGTCGCCCTCCGCGCCCAGGTCGTGCGCGCGCGCCTTCGCCCGCAGCACGGTAAGCATCTCGATGAACAGGTCCGGGTTCTGGTAGCGCAGCAGCCAGGCCAGTTCCATCCAGTCATGGTCGGCCACCTCGTCCTGCTCGACCTGCGGCCGTTCGTAGCTTCTGGCCTGCAGGTCGGCCTTGGAGATCAGTTCGCCGGTGTCCTTCATCGTGTCGAAGCTGCCATTGCAGGCAAAAGCCTCGATGCGGTCCCATTTCTCGGTGAAGTAGTCGGCCAGCGCCTCGCTGCCGCCTTCGAGGTCGCCGATGGCATTGAGGAACTCCAGCGGATCGGCGTCCTCGCGGAAGATGATGGCGTTCATCATGCCGCGCAGGTGAGTGCGCGTGAGGTCCTTGTACTGCTTTTCAATCACCACGGCGCGCGCGAACTGCTCGGGCGTGACCAGCAGGTTCACGATGGATTCCTTCGAATTGTCGTATTCGCGGATAACCGCCAGGATGTCCTTGGCCGGCAGCAGGTCGAGCACGACCATCAACGCGCTGTCGCCCTCGGCATCGGCCAGCTCGACCAGCGCACTTTCAGCGCCAACGATGTCGCCGGCGGCAATCAAGGTCTGGGTTTTTTCAATCAGGGCAAGGTGGTTCATACGGGTTAACTGTGTGTTTATTCAAAAAAGTCGGCGCGTCACTGCGTCAGTCTTTGCGGTCAAAGCCTTGATCTTCGAGCCAGCTGGCGCCCGCCTCTTCGCGGTCTCTGGCGTCGCCGCGCACCTCGTCGCTTTCGTGGTCGTTGAAATCGTCCTGGCCATCGGTGTCGCCGTCATCGCCTTCATCGCCTTCATCGCTGTCTTCGTCGCGTGCGTCGCCGCCGCCCTGCCCGCCGAAGGCCGCGTCCGGCTTGTCCGCCATGTAGTGCAGGCCCGCCGCCACTGTAAGGAACCACTCGCCGCTTGGTGCCTTCAGGATGATCTGGGCCAGCTCGTGCGCCCACGGCGTCAGCTCGATGCCGCCCGACAGGCTGGACCACTCGGGAAACTCGTCGGATTCGTGGCTGAGCAGATGCTCCATCAGGGCCGGCTCGGTGAAGCGCAGGCCCTGGTGAAAGACCACCGCCACCATCTCGGGGCTGAGTTCCATCATCTGCACCAGAAAGCCGATTTCCTTGCGCTTTTCGGCCAGCCGCTGGCGCAGCACGTCGCGGCCATCGGAGTCAAACGTCAGGTCGTCGATTTCAGCGCGGTAGGCCGAGCGCAGGTTGCGGAAAAACGGGGAAATGTTCATGTTGCGGTTGGTTTTCAAAGCAGGGAATTGAAATAGTTTTGCCAGATGCCCTGCGCAGTCTCCAGCGGGCTGTCGAGCAGGTTGCGGCGGCGGTTGTCGTCGTAGGCCTGGCGCCGGTCGGGATCGGACAGCACTTCGTAGGCTTGCTGCACCGCCCGAAAGCGCGCGGGCGCTTCTGGCGCGGCGTTTTTGTCAGGGTGCCAGAAGGAGGCTTTCTGGCGAAAGGCTTTTTTGACATCAGCCAGCGTCGCCGCGCTGCTGAGCCCCAGGGTGGTGTAGTGATCGGTCATGCGTTTGTGGGGAATTTCCTTGCAGCGAAGCGATGGGCGGGCGGCTTGCCGCACACTGGCGTGTCAGATTCAAGCGCGACCGAGGCACGAGCCGTGCCGCCGCAATGCGCGACGCGCAACCGGTGATTATGCTTCAGGGGTGCCATTTCAGCAGGGAGGAACGGTTGACCAGGGGCCATCCTGGGCGCAGCAAGCCATCAACCCGTCACCGCTTGCACGGCAGAAATGTCTGAATTCGAATTGCAAAGTAATGTAAACAGCGTCAACTGGCTAGGCTGGACGGTCGTTAATAGGTTGATTGCAACGATACCGTTGCGTCAATTGATTTCAACTAAAGGCTTCTCATGAACAAGTTACTCGCTTCCCTGATCGCCGGTCTGTTTGTTTCCGGTGCATTCGCCCAGGCGCCTGCCACGCCTGCAGTCGTGAAAGCAGAAGTCAAGGCTGACAAAGCCACGGTCAAGGCCGTCGAATCCGAAGCCAAAGTCGATGCCAAGGCCGACGCCAAGGTTGAAAAATCCGAAGTGAAGTCCGGCAATGCCAAGGCCAAGGCCCACGCAAAGGCCACCGATACCAAGGCAAAAGCCCATGCCAAGGTTGTCAAAGCCGAGCCAAAAGACAAGGTAGCCGCAGAAGCCAAGGCCGACAAAGTCGATGCCAAGGCCGATGCCAAAGCCGACAAGGCCATCGTCAATGCCACCGCCAAGACCGACAAGGTGAAGGTTGACGCCACCGCTGACAAGGCCAATGCCGCATCGGCCACCACCGCCGTGAAAGCCGAAGGCAAGGCCGATGTGAAAGCCGCCACCGTCAAGTAAGCGGTTCCCGCGCTCTTAAAAAAGACAGGCTTTGCCTGTCTTTTTTTATGGCCCTTGGCTTTTGTCCGCGCCAGCCATGAAGACTTGCGGGTTCACGCTTTCGACAGCTTGCCCAGCACCAGCCGCAGCTGCCGCCCGCAGCGCGCCGCCAGCGCCTCGTCGTGCGTCACCATGACAAAGGCCGTGCCATGTTCCCGGGCCAGCTTGAGCATCAGCTGGAACACGCCGTCGGCGGTCGAGCGGTCGAGGTTGCCGGTCGGCTCGTCGGCCAGCACGCAGGCCGGCTGGGTGACCAGGGCTCTGGCAATGGCGACGCGCTGGCGTTCGCCGCCCGACAGTTCAGACGGCCGGTGGTGAATGCGGTCTTCCAGCCCCACGCTGGCCAGCATGCGGCGGGCGACCTGCGAGGCCTGCGCGCGGTCCTGGCGGCGAATCCACAGCGGCATGGCGACGTTGTCCAGCGCGCTGAACTCGGGCAGCAAATGGTGGAACTGGTAAACAAAACCCAGGTGCCGGTTGCGCAATTCGCCCTGTTCTGCAGGCGACAGGCTGGACAGCACCTGGCCTTTCAGCTCGACCTGCCCGCTGGTCGGCGCATCCAGCCCGCCCATCAGGTGCAGCAGCGTGCTTTTGCCCGACCCCGACGTGCCGACGATGGCCAGCGTCTCACCGCGATGCACCTGCAGGTCCACGCCCTGCAGCACCGTCACGTCGAGCCGGCCTTCGGTGAAGCGCTTGGTCAGGCCGCTGGCGCGCAGCACGACTTCGCCTTGGACTTGGACCGGTTCGGGGAGGCCCCCATCCCTGCCTTCCCCCAGCGGGGGAAGGAGAAATTCAGAGGAGATCGCGGAGTCACTCCCCTGCCAGTCAGGGCCGCGGATCTGGCTTTGCCAGTCCGCAGGCGCAGCGGCCCCCTCGGGGGGCAGCGAACCACACGCAGTGGGGAGCGTGGGGGCGACGCTCTGCAGCGCCACCCCCTGCCCACCAGCAGGGGCCGCGGAACCGGCTTCGCCGGGCCGCAGGCGCAGCGCCCCCTCGGGGGGCAGCGAACCACACGAAGTGGAGAGCGTGGGGGTCATATCACTCATAGCGCAGGGCCTCCGCCGGGTTCACGCGGCTGGCGCGCCAGCTGGGATAAATGGTGGCCAAAAAAGCCAAAATCAGCGAGATCACCACAATCGGCATGATGTCGCTGTACTGCGGCTCGCTGGGCATGCGGCTGATCAGATAAATGTCCTTGGGCAAGAAGCTGGCGTTCAGCAGCTGCTCCAGCGCCGGCACGATCACGTCGATGTTCACGGCAACGCCAAGGCCCAGCAGCAGGCCCGACAGCGTGCCGATCACGCCGACCATGGCGCCCTGCACCATGAACACGCCCATGATGCTTTTCGGGCTGGCGCCCAGCGTGCGCAAGATGGCGATGTCGGCGCGCTTGTCGGTCACCGTCATCACCAGCGTGCTGACCAGGTTGAACGCCGCCACCGCCACGATCAGCGTCAAGATGATGAACATCATGCGTTTTTCCAGCTCGACGGCGGCAAACCAGGTCTTGTTCTGCCGCGTCCAGTCGCGAATCAACAGGTCGCCGCTCAGGGTTTTCGACAACTCCAGCGCCACCTGCCGCGCTTGGTGCAAATCCTTGAGCTTGATGCGGATGCCGGTCGGCCCTTCGAGCCGGAAAATCCGCGCCGCGTCGTCCTGGTGCATCATGACCAGCGCCGAGTCGTATTCAAAATGACCCGAGTCAAAGGTGCCTACCACCGTCATTTGCTTGAGGCGCGGCACGACGCCGGCCGGCGTGACCTGGCCGCTGGGCGCGATCAGCGTCACGCTGTCGCCTTCGCGCACGCCCATGGCGCGCGCCAGTTCGCCGCCCAGCACCACGCCGAATTCACCGCTGACGAGCCGGGGGAAAGCGGTCTTTTCCAGTTCCACCGCCAGGTCGGTCACCTGCCCCTCCAGCAGCGGGTCAATGCCCCGGACCAAGGTGCCTTTCATGTCCTCTCCGCGCGCCAGCAGGGCCTGGGCAGCTATGAAAGTTGCAGCGCCGACGACATTCGGATTGGCCCGTATCTCGGCCAGGGTTTTCTGCGGATCGGCCAGCGCGCCACCACCGGGCGCAAACACCTCGATGTGTGAGATCACGCCCAGCATGCGGTCGCGCACTTCCTTCTGAAAGCCGTTCATCACGCTGAGCACAATGATCAGCGCCGCCACGCCCAGCGCAATGCCGAGCATGGAAACGCCTGAAATAAACGAAATAAAACCGTTTCGCCGGGTGGCGCGGCCGGCGCGGGTGTATCGCCAGCCCAAAATCAGCTCATAGGGGATTTGCATGGCAGCGATTGTGGCATCCCGGACAATAGGCCGATGCGCCTTGACTCGACCCCCCATTTATTGATTCCCTTTGCCGCCTGCAGCGCCGAAGCCTGGCTGCCCACGCTGCAATCGCTGCCGCCAGAAAGCTTCAAGCGCCTCGGCCAGTTGCTCCAGGGCATGAAACTGGTCGAAACCGACACGCAACCATCAGAATCGCTGTCGCCCCCGCACGAGCGCGCCCTGGCCCGCGCCCTGGGCATTGCCACGCTGGACACGCCCAACGGCCTGATGCCGTGGGCCGCCAGCGAGGCCATGGAACACATGCAGACTGGGGAGGACAAGGCCTGGGCCTGGATCACGCCGTGCCACTGGGCCATGGGACACCTGCATGCCACGCTGAGCGATCCGGCGCTGCTCGGTTTGCAGGAGGACGAATCGCGCCGCCTGCTGGCGCTGATGCAGCCTTATTTTGAAACCGACGGCATCACGCTGCATGGCGTGGCGCCGGGGCGCTGGCTTGCCGAGGGCGAGCTGTTTCGCGGCCTGCCGACGGCTTCGATTGACCGGGTGCTGGCGCGCAATGTGGACGCCTGGCTGCCGGACACGAAAAGGGCTGGACCCTTGCGACGCTTGCAAAATGAAATGCAGATGCTGCTGTATACGCATCCGTTCAATGACGAACGCGAGGCGCAGCGCCAGTTGCCGGTCAATTCGTTCTGGATCAGCGGCACCGGGGATTTGCCTGCCGGATTCGGGGAGGCCCTCACCCCTGCCCTCTCCCAGGGGGAGAGGGAGCAAGTCAGCCCGCCTCATCGGGAACAAGTCAGCGTGCCGCGTAGCCTGGCGCAGGCGGTGTTCAGGGAAGACTGGGCCGGCTATGCGCAGGCCTGGGCCGCGCTGGAAGCGGGCGACATCGCCGCGCTGCAGGCCCGGCAGCGCGCCGGCGAAAGCGTGCGGGTGACGCTATGCGGCGAAAGCAGCGCCCAGACTTTCCAGACGCACCGCGCTGGCCTGATGAGCAAAATTTCAAGCTTTTTAAGCCCTTTGCGCACGCTGGACGTGCTCAAGCAGCTATAAGAATAATAGCAATCATCATTTTCTCAGGCACCTCATCATGAAAATCCAGGTACGCGACGTGCCCCCGCGCAGCCTCTGGGCGCTGCAGCAGGCCGGCATTCACCCTTTGCTGGCGCAGCTGTATGCGGCGCGCGGCGTGCATGCGGCGGCAGAACTTGACGACGGGCTGGCGCTGCTGCTGCCTCCGTCGTCGCTGAAAGGCACGCGCGAAGCGGCCATCCTGCTGGCCGATGCCATGGCCGCCGATAAAAAAATCTGCGTGGTGGCCGATTACGACTGCGACGGCGCCACCGCCTGCGCCGTGGCGCTGCGCGGCCTGAAACTGCTGGGCGCCCGGAATGTCAGCTACCTGGTGCCCGACCGCATCATCGACGGCTACGGCCTGACCGCGCCGATTGCCGAGCGCGTGAAAGCGACGGGCGCCGATGTGCTGGTCACCGTGGACAACGGCATTGCCAGCATCGACGGCGTGGCGCGCGCCCGGGCGCTGGGCCTGCAGGTGCTGGTGACCGACCACCACCTGCCCGCGCTGTTCAACGAGCAGATCGGCCTGCCCGACGCCGACGTGATCGTCAACCCGAACCAGCCCGGCTGCGCGTTCGAGAGCAAGGCCATCGCCGGCGTCGGCGTGATGTTCTACGTGCTGCTGGCGCTGCGCGCCGAACTGCGCGAGCGCGGCGTGTTTGACGCGGCCCATCAGCCCAAGCTCGACACGCTGCTGCCACTGATCGCGCTGGGTACGGTGGCCGATGTGGTCAAGCTGGATGCCAATAACCGCCGGCTGGTCGCGCAGGGGCTCAAGCGCATCCGGGCCGGCGCGCTGCCCGCCGGCATTGCCAGCCTGTTCAAGGCGGCCGGCCGGCAGGCGCTAACGGCAACCACCTTCGATTTCGGCTTTGCGCTCGGCCCGCGCATCAACGCCGCTGGCCGGCTCGCCGACATGACCTTGGGCATTGAGTGCCTGCTGACCGACGACCCGGCGCGGGCCGACGAGCTGGCCACGCTGCTCGACAGCATCAACCGCGAACGCCGCAGCATCGAGTCCGGCATGCGCGACCAGGCGCAGCTGGCGGCTGACGCGATGATTGACGAGGACGCTCACGGGGAAAGCGGGCCGCCGCCAGCGATTGCGATTTTCGACCCGGAATTCCATGAAGGCGTGGTCGGCATCGTCGCCTCGCGCATCAAGGACAGGCTGCACCGGCCGACCTTCGTGTTTGCCGCCAGCCAGGCGCCGGGCAAGGAGCATGAGCTGAAGGGCTCGGGCCGCTCGATCCCGGGTTTCCATTTGCGCGACGCGCTCGACCTGGTCGCCAAGCGCCACCCCGGCGTGCTGCTGCGTTTTGGCGGCCATGCGATGGCGGCCGGCTGCACGATTGCCGAAGAAAACTTCGAGCTGTTCGAGCATGGGCTGCAGCAGGTCGCACGTGAATGGCTGGACGCCGCCACCTTGATGCGGCGCCTGGACACCGATGGCCCGCTGGCGCCCGAATACCGCCGCGCCGATCTGGTCGACACGCTGCACAAGGAGGTCTGGGGACAGGGCTTTGCCGCGCCAACCTTCAGCGAAGAAGTCGAAGTGGTGTCGCAGCGGCTGGTGGGCGACGACAAGCATTTATCCCTGAAGCTCAAGCACCAGGGAGAGCCGGTGGACGGCATCTGGTTCGGCCACACCGACGCCCTGCCCGCGCGCGTCACGCTGGCGTTTCGGCTCGATACCAATGAGTGGAAGGGCGTCCGGCGCGTGCAGTTTCTGATCGAAGCGGCAGAAATTCAGCCCCAAGGGCTGTAAGGGATTTGTCCGACGGTTTTTCAGTCGGGCTGCCTACAGCTGAAAGCTGTCTCGGCGGCAATGATTGATGTTCACAAGGAGCCCGTCCCGGCGCGTCCAGTGTCCCAGAGAGGAAATCATGAACACCATCATTTACATTGTCGGCCTGGTCGTCATCATCGGCGTCATCTTGTCTTATTTCGGCCTGCGCTGAAAGCGGGAAAAAAACACAAGCCAGGGACAGCTACCAATTCAATAGCTGCTTGCGCACACCCAGCATGCGCAAGAGCCATTTTTCATTCAAAAAATCAGCGGCACAGTCCGGTCACCCGGTCCTGAGGGCTGCAGGCGCTGGGCTTGGCTGACGTGGCCGCCGCAGCGCTGGTCCGGCAGCTTGCCAGCTGCCCCTTCACCTTGTCGGAATACTGCCAGCCTGCGGCCACCGGCGGCAAGCTTGAGCCCGGCTGCCAACTCAGCGACTTCCACTTGGCATGGCCGCGCTCCTGCAGCACGCCGAACTTGCTGCAAAACTGGTCGGCAAACTCCTTGATGAACTGATTCCTTTGCGGGTCGGCAAAATTGGCGGTGATCAAATACGAGTCCACCGCCAGCGAAGCCAATTCGCTGCCCGCGATGTTCAACAGCGGGTAGCTGGCCTTTTGAATCCCCGCCTTCTGGTAATCCTGCAGCACCTTGGCAGCGCCGGGTTGCGCCGCATCGAATTTCAGCAGCTTGAGGTTGGACGGTATGTTTTTCTCCAGCAGACTCAGCGGCTGTCCGCCGACCAGCACCATGACGTCGATCTTCGGGTAGGCCTTGTAATACGCCGGGTCACTCAGCGACATCAGCGCCGAGCGGCGCCGCTTGGTGCCTTCGTCCTCGCCCGTGGCGGTGGTGTTGATGAAGGGCTCGACGGCGTTCGGCCGCTCCTGGAACAGCTTGCTGTAGATGTTCAGCGCCGTAAGGTAGGTGCCGCTTTTCTCCACATCCATCCACAAGGGCTTGCCCTTGATCTGGTGGATGAACTCCATCGGGTCATCCTTGCGCACGAGGAAATGGATTTCCTCCTTGTACAGCGGCATGAACACGCGCAAATTGGCCAGCAGCTGCGCGTATTCGCGCCGCGTGGCTTCCGGAACGTCCTTCGAGTCGCGCAGCTGCACGAACGACGAATACACGTCCGACTGCACGATGGCCAGCGTCACGCCCTTGGTGCGGCTCATGTCTTCCACGTTGGCCCACGACCCGCGCGAGTCCTTGACCTCCAGCGATGGGTTGACGAAATCGCGCAGGTTGTTGCCGATGGCGTAATAGGTGCCCGTCTTGCCGCCGGTGACGATGCTCTCGGCGCTGGCCGGCAGCGCGGCAGCTGCGGCGCAAATGCCGGCGAGAACGATCAAGCCGCGCGTCCATTTTTTCGGTGACTGGTTCATTTTTGCGAATCTCCCGGATTAAAAGGTTTTACTGGGCAGGGCGGCGGCACAGGCCCACGCGCTCGTCGGCGTCCGAACAGTTGCCGGTGATCGGCGGCTGCGCTGCCGATTCCGCCTTGGGCGGTGTTTGCGGCTGCTCGATAGCCACCGGCGGGGGCAACTCGGGCGCCTTCTTGGACATCAGCGACCAGCCGATGCCGCCAGCGGCGAGCAGCAGCACCAAGAGCAGCGCGCCCACGGCCAGCGCCTTCGAGTTGCCGCCAGATTGCGGGCCGGCGTCCATCAGCAGCAGCGGCTTGCCGCATTCGGTGCAAACGAAATCCTGCCCGTTGGGCACTTCAACCGTGGTGCGGGCGTCGGCCAGCGAACAGTTGCCAAAGTTCGAACACTTGCCGGATTTGCCGGTGAAAGATGCCATCGGGACGTTCCTTTTGTTGTTTTAAAGACTGCAAGCAAGCAGCGGGTCAGGCCGCTTCGCCCTTGAGGATCGCCACGGCGCGCCGCCCGGCGTCGAGGAAACGGCGGTAGGTTTCGTCTTGGATGTTGCCGCCACGCGCCGCCTTGACCGCCTCGACTTCGGCCAGGATGGCCCGCTGCACCTCGCCGCGCCGGTCCTGGTGCGCGTAGGCGGCACCCGCCAGCATGGCGCTGCATACCGACTTGATGCTGTGCAGCGTGTCCAGGTCGATGCCGTCGGCGCTGCCCTCAAAGCTCTTGCCCAGCGCCACCGGGTCGTTGTCGAAGCCGTCGGCGTCCTTGGTCAGCAGCAGCACCTCGTCCGCGCCGGTCGCCGGATTCTTGCCTTCGTGGATCAGGCCCAGCGCCTTGGCCAGCAGCAAAAAGGGAAGCGCCTGCACCCGGACCTCGGCGCTCGAAGCCACGAACAGACGCGGCCAGGTGCTGCCGTCGCCTTCGGTGTGCAGTTCCAGCCGGGCGCGCGCGCCGCCGGTATCGATGCGGCGGCGGTATTTTTCTTCCAGGAACTTGAGCGGTTTCAGATAACGCAGCGGCAGCAAATTGGTGATAGACACCAGCGTGATCTCATTCGGCCGGCCATCGGACTCGATGATTTCCACATCGCCGGTCCGGGCTTCGCGCAGCGCGTCCTTGAGCACTTTGGAAAACTCCACCTGCTCCGGCGCCCGGGGCAGGATGACGGTGAACTTGCTGATGGCCGTCGGCACGCCGACCGGAATGCCCGGCGCGGCGCGGTGGATTTCCAGCGGCTCCAGCGCCATGAAGTTGCCAGCGCGGCTGACCAGGTCGCTGACATAGCTTTTCAGCTCCTGCGGGTCGGCGCCGTAGCGGTCGCGCAGCTTGTCGATGATCGACATGCCCAACAGCCGCTCCTTGGGGTTTTGCACCAGGTTCTGGTGCGCGATGCGCGCGTTGTCCTCACACACCGTTTCCAGCACATCGAGAAAGGTCGATTCCGGCACGCGCTGGTTGAACTGCGCAAAGCCGCCGTCGGGGCCGATTTTCTCGACCAGCGCGGCGCGCACCCGGCCGGTCTGCGTCTTTTGCTCGGCCTCGTCGAGCACCAGCCGGCGGCTGACGGCCTTGACCTGCAGCGGGTCGTAAAAGCGGATCAGATGCTGGCGCAGGTCCCCCGAGCCGGCGTCGTTGAGCCGCGCCTGGATGCCGGTCTCGAACTTTTTCAATGCCTGCTGCAAGGTGTTGGCGACGCGGTCCACCTCGCCCTTCAAATCCGTGATCTCGGCAATCACCTCCATCAGCAGCGCCTTGGCAAAGCCCCAGCCCTCGGCGCGCGTGCGGTACACATACATTTCCTGCAGATGCACGCCCTGCGCGTCTAACAAGCTGTCGGGCGTTCCCAGCAAGTGCTTGGACAGCAAACTCATGCCCGACCATTTCTGCAGGTTGCCCAGCACGCGCGACTGGGCTTGCTCTTCCGCGTTGCGCGCGCGCACCACGTTCTCGTCGCAGGCCTTGAGGCGCTCGTCCAGCGTCTCGATCAGCGCAATCAGCAGGCGCGACACATCCCAGGCTGACTTGGCGCCGACTTTCCATTCGTTGACCAGTTCCTGCTCGATGCGCGAGCGAATCTCGCGCGCCATGTCTTTTCTAGCTTTCAGCTTGGTGCGGTAAAAGCCGGGAACGCCCAGCGTGCGGTAGTCCTCCTGAAAGCGCTTTTCGCACAGCTTGGTCAGCTCGTCGAGCCAGGTGGCGCGGTCGCGCTCGCGCACCAGCGACTTGAAGTTCGGAATCACCGCCTCCCACTCGCCGGTGAAGGATTTCCAGCGCTTGTTGGCCGCGTCTTCGGGCAAAATGCCCAGCGCCAGCGTCAGGTGGTCGTCCGAGAGCAGCCAGCGCTGCTGCGTTTCCTTTTGCTGCACGAACTCGTGAAAGTCCTGCTTGCGCGGCTCGTCGATGAAGCCTGACGACGGCTGCCAGTGGTTGAAGCGCAGCTGCAGCGCTGCCTGCCGGGCAAAGCTGTAGGTCAGGTATTCGCTGATTTCCTCTTCCGGAATCGCGAGGCGCTTGATGCCGAAGGTCAAGAAGCGCTTGGAGCGTTCAGGCATGCGGCCTTGAGGCGCGGTCTCGGGCGAGCCGTCGCCGTTTTCGGCGTTTTCCATGCGGCCCAGCGACGCCCAGTTGACGTTGTGGACGGCGACGATCTTCTGGTACAAAAAGTCGGCGACGATGCCCGGCAGATCCTTGTCCACATCGACCGTCAGCCCGTTTTCGTTCTCGTTGCTGAAAACGAAGCAGCCGTTGAACGGGTCGTTCAGCGTGAGCCGTTCCTTCACGCCGGTCACGTCGTAGGGCCGGTAGCTGCCGACCGACATCGCGTTGAGTTCGGCCAGCGCGGCAAAGCCGTTGGCGTGGTAATTACCCGTGTCCCAGTTCGGGTGCGGGTAGGCGTCGGGCAGCAGCGCATAGACCAGGATGCGAAAGCGCTTGGAGTCGGGGTACAAATCGCGCAACTGCGCCACCGCGTCGATCACGCTGCCGCTGCCGGTGCCGCCGGCCAGCCCGAGCACGATGTGAAAGGTCACGTCGGTCTCGCCGCTTTGCTGCAGCAGCTTGACCTGCGTCTGCACCTGTTCGCGGTAGTTGCCCGCCTTGCAGGCAAACAAAAAGCGCCCCAGCCGGCGCTTTTGCCCGCCCAGCGTGGCGCCGACGATGCTGTTCAAGATGTCGCGCCAAGCCTCGGGGCTGCCCAGCCAGTGCTTGAGGCCGGGATAGCTCTCGAGGTTGTCGAGCCGCGAGGTCAGATTGGCGTCGGTGATGAGCAACTGGCTGGCCTTGGGCAGCTGCACCGACGTGCCCAGCGTTTTCCAGCTCGGGTCGTCCATGGCCATCATTTCGCTGGACGAATCGACATACAGGTAGCCAATGCCGACATCAGGAATCGGGCTGCCGTGGAATTCCTGGTACAAGCTCTTGCGCAGCGCCCGGATGATCTTGCCCCCCGTACCGCCCAGCCCGATGATGAAGTGATTCATGCGCCGCCAACTCCCTGGTTTTTAATGGAGGAAAAATTGAATTATGACCCATGGCCCCTGCGCCGCCGTGGGCAAATCATCCAATTTTTTACTATGTTTTTGATAGCTGCTTGCGCACGTCCAACATGCGCTAGAGGCTTATTTTCCTTAAGAATTTGGTAAAATCAGCCTGCGCGCCTGCCACGCCAGAAATTCCGAACGCTTGAGCCGCCAGCGCACCACGCTGCCTTCGTGCAACTGCCTGAGCGCGTCAGTGAGCAGTTGGGCAAACGCCTGCTGGTCTGCGGCTGACGCCAGCTTGGCTGCCAGCTGCGCCAGCGTTTCCGGATCCGGCGCCTGCAGTCCCCTGACCACCGACTGCACCGCCTCGATCAAGGCCTCGCGGTACTTGATCTTCAGCGGGTCAGGCTCGACCATGCTTTGCGTGATGGCCAGGTAGCGCTGGCATGAGCGCTCGTAAGCCCAGACGAACACATCCTGCAGCAGTTCCACCCGGTTCAGTTCATAAACGCCCAGCGTGCCTTCCACGTAAGCGCGCTCCGGCACATCAATGAAGGACAAAGGACACAGGTTGTGCTTGATCAGCGGAATATTCGCGCCGATGCGCGAGACGCGCTTGTTCACATCGTCGAACGGCTGCAGGTAAGGCAGTTGCACCATCAGGAAAAACGCCTGCTCAAACGGATCAGGAATGGCGTCGGCCTTTTGCAGCAGCATCCGAAAGCAGTCTTCCAGCACCTGCGGCATCGCCAGCGGCTGAAACACGGTGCCGGAAATCTCCACCGGCCTGCGGCGCAGGCGGCCACAGGCGGCCTCCTCGCGCAGCAGGTTTTGCGACAGGACAGCGTGCAGGTTCTGGAAGGTGAACGCATCAAAGCCCACCTGCTCGGCGTCCTCGATCAGCATTTCAATCGCCGCCTTGTGGTTCAGGATCATTTGTGTTTCCTGCGCGTCCTTTCCCTTGGCGACCTGGCCGAATTCGATCAGGTTTTGCGTGTCCAGCCGGCTGTAGGTGTTGCCCTCCAGGCGCGAAGAAGCCCAGGACAGGTCCACCAGCAGGCGGTTCATGATGTCCCGCGCATAAGTGCCGGCCGCCCGCCCGCCAACCGGCGTGCGGCCCATCTCGTGGAGTTGGGCGCGCAGGGATTCAGGCAGGTAGAAGGTGACGCCCGGCACGTAAGCTTCGAGGAATTCGCGCTGATAGCCCACCGGGCGGCGGTGCATCAGCGGCAAGCGCACCCGCTCACGAATCGCCGCGCCCTCGGGGGAAACCGGCACGTAGAGTTCTGCTTCTGCAACGCTGACAGCAGCGCCCGGCAAGGCCGATTTGTAAACCACGGCAATGCTCTGGCCTTCGGCGACGATGCGCCGGTCTTTGAGCAGGCGCTCCAGGCGACGCTGAAGCGTTCGCCGCTGCACAGCCACCCCCGTGCGCTGCGCCAGGATGCTGTGCAGTTCGGCAATTCCGATACCTTGCGGCCGTTCAGCAATAAGCGATTCAATCAGGGCAAGGTTTTCAGTCTGCGTCATCGGTGTCTCCTGCAGGGCGTGGATTTGTCGCGCTTTGTCGCGCCTGACGGAAAGCGCGACACATTGCGTGACACTATTATGTCGCGCAATGTGTCGCGCTAAAGAAAATCCGCCCCACGTTACACGCTTGGAATAGATGACAAAATGGTTCCGTTCGTCGAGGAGGGCGACTATTTCTTTCTCAAAGCCGTCATCCCGGCTGCAAGGCAAGCAGCGACTACTCGAACCAAGGAGCCGACGATGCCCAACCAAATTGATCACGAAGAGAGCGAACTTCTTCAAGCCTTTGAGCAAGGCGAACTGAAATCCATCGCCAGCAAAAGCGAGTTGGCCAAATTCAAGGCGGCCGCCGGAGCCACCGCCCTGAAGGACCGCCGGGTCAACATCCGGCTGTCGTCGGGAGACCTTTCCGACATTCAGGTCAAAGCGCTGGAAGAAGGCATCCCCTATCAAACGCTCATTGCCAGCGTGCTGCACAAGTACGTGACGGGCTGTTTGACAGAGCGCCCCGCCCAACGGGCTCCATCGGCAAAAAGCACATCGCCCAAACACCGTGTTTAACCGGGTGCGCTGGCAATAAGCCGGACAAGATGCTTTTCTGGCCGCTGCCGATGTTCTCCAGCCCGCCAGACGGTAAAGGAATCAGCGCATTGCGTTCTTTGTCGGTCATCAAAGGTTCTTTCTTGCTTTTGGGCGGTGAGGACGGCATTGCAGGACGTGACAGCATCCGGGCGCCATTTGCAACCGATACAGCAGTTGGTGAAACATTATGTGACCTCCAGCACATTCGGCGCTGCGGCTTGCGGGTCGTGCATTCGGTGGCCACGCGCCGCTTCAGCCCCTAAATCGCTACTAATTTAATAGCTGGTTATGCATATCCAGCGAGCGCTAGAGCCTTATTTTCCTTAAAATTTTCGCAACTTCACTCATTGGCGGTAACAGCGCATGGCGCTGCGCGCTGATCAAAGGCGTCGCCACATATCATGAGGCGTTCCACCCTCAGTTTCACCGGACTCGCCCATGACGCCAGCGCCCGCCCTGCCCGCCCCCGCCACGCTCTACCCCGCCCTGGCGCAGGTGCAACCTTCGCTGGCCGACCTGCATCCAGCCATCGCACCCGTCAGCGTGCCAGCCGGCACGGTCTTGTTCACTGAAAACACCCCCTGCCAGGGCTTTCCGCTGGTGCTTGATGGCGAGATCAAGGTCTCGCGCAGTTCGGGCGATGGCCGTTCGCTGGAGTTGTACCGGGTGGTGCCGGGCGAGTTGTGCCTGGTGTCGTCAGCTTGTCTGTTTCGCGTGCAGCCGCTGTCGGCGCATGGCGTGACGACCCGGGCCAGCACCTTGCTCTTGATTCCGCCGGACGTGTTCAACCGCTGGCTGGAAACGCCGGCCTTTCGCAACGAGGTGCTGGGCCTGTTCGCCGAACGCATGGCCGATTTGACCGGGTTGATCGACGCGGTGGCGTTTCAACGGCTGGACCAGCGGCTGGCCGCCGCGCTGCTGGGCCGGGGGCCGAATCTGGCGCTGACGCATCAGGCGCTGGCCGACGAACTGGGCACGGTGCGCGAAATCGTCTCGCGGCTGCTGCGCCGCTTCGAGCGCGAAGGCTGGCTGGAACTGGCGCGCGAGCGCATCCACATCCTGGACAGCGCCGCGCTGCGCGCCGTGGCCGCCGGCCTGCCCGCCTGAGCCAAGCGCGCGCCAGCACGCGGGCTGCGTGACCCAGGTCACAGACCGGGCGAGGGGCAAGGTGTCCAATCAAGCTATCAACCACTTCACTTCAGGGGAAACAGCCATGAAATCCAATGTCGGCGGCATTGACCGCATCCTTCGCATCGCCATCGGCCTGGTGCTGATCGGCCTGAGCGTGACCGGCACCATCGGTGTGTGGGGCTGGCTGGGCGTGGTGCCGCTGGCGACCGGCCTCATCGGCTGGTGCCCGCCTTATGCACTCTTTGGCTGGAACACCTGCGCGATGAAAAACCGGACCTGAGCTTTTCGCCCCGCCACGGGGGCATAGCGTGGGCCCGGGCGCCAGCGTGCCGGAAAGCCTAAAATCTTTCCGTGAAACCTCAAAATATCCTGAACGCCGATCTGCATTGCCACTCCATCGTGTCCGACGGCACCTTGACACCCGAAGCACTCGCGGAGCGCGCCAAAACCAACGGCGTCGAGTTGTGGGCGCTGACCGACCATGACGAAATTGGCGGCCAGCACCGGGCTGCAGCCGCTGCCAAGGCGCAAGGCATGGCCTACCTGACCGGCACTGAGATTTCCGTGACCTTTGCCGGCGAAACCGTTCACATCGTCGGCCTGGGCTTCGACCCGGACGACATCAACCTGAAGCAAGGCCTGCACAACACGCGCAACGGCCGCGAGCAGCGGGCAAAGGAAATGTCGGACTCTCTGGCCAAGGTCGGCATTCATGGTGCCTTTGAAGGCGCGCTGAAGTTCGTCGGCAACCCCGAACTGATTTCCCGCACCCACTTTGCCCGCCATCTGGTGGAATCCGGCGTCTGCAAGGAAACCAGTGAAGTCTTTCGCAAGTACCTGACCGAAGGCAAGCCCGGCTACGTGCCGCACCGCTGGGCCTCCCTGAAGGACGCCGTCACCTGGATCACGCAGGCGCAAGGCATCGCAGTGATTGCGCATCCGGGCCGCTACAACTTTTCGGCCAATGCCGAATACGCGCTGTTCACCGAATTCAAAGCCCATGGCGGGCGCGGCGTCGAAGTCGTGACTGGCAGCCATACCAAGCTGGAATTCGTGAAATATGCCGAAACCGCCAAGGAATTCGGCCTGGCTGCCTCGCGCGGCAGCGACTTTCACAGCCCCGATGAAAGCCATACCGACCTGGGCGCCCTGCCCTTCCTGCCGGGCGATCTGACGCCGGTGTGGGAGCTGCTGGCCGACCGCATCCAGGCATGAGCGGCTCGGCCAGAACGGCTCCAGACACGCTGGCAGGGATGGGGTTTCTGGTGACGGCCATGGTCTGGCTTGCCGTGCGCGAAAACCGTATCCTCGTTCAAGCCACTGAATTCTGAAAGATATGCCATGGCCCAGTTATTCGAAGTTCATCCTGACAACCCACCGGCGCGCCTGCTCCAGCAGGCCGTCGCCCTGATCCAGCGCGGCGGCATTGCGGCCGTGCCGACCGATTCGAGCTATGCGCTGGTCTGCCAGCTCGACGACAAGGCGGCGTCCGACAACCTGCGCCGCATTCGCGGGGTCGATGACAAGCATCACCTCACGCTGCTGTGCCGCGACCTGAGCGAGCTGTCCAACTACGCGCGGGTGGACAACAAGCAGTTCCGCCTGCTCAAGGGCGCCACCCCCGGCCCTTACACCTTCATCCTGGAAGCGAGCAAGGAAGTGCCGCGCCGCCTGAGCCATCCGTCGCGCAAGACCATCGGCCTGCGCGTGCCCGACCACAAGGCCCTGCAAGCCCTGCTTGAACTGCATGGCGGCCCGCTGCTGGCCACCACCTTGATTCCGCGCGGCGAGACCGAATCCATCAGCGATGCGCAGGACATCACCGGGCCGCTGGAGCGCGAACTCGCCGCCATCATTGACGCTGGCGCCTGCCACAAGGACGCCACCACCGTGGTCGACCTGACGCCCATGGCCGATGGCAACGACCCGGTGGTGATCCGGCAAGGCCGGGGCGAACTGGCGCTGCTCGGGCTGTGAGGCGCTGCCACCGGCGCGTCTGAGACAATCCAAGCCATGGACATTGCCAACCTGATTCAAACCGTCACCCTTTACGCACTTCCCGTGCTCTTCGCCATCACGATCCATGAAGCAGCCCACGGCTACGCGGCCCGTCATTTTGGCGACAACACCGCCTACCTGCAGGGCCGCATGACGCTGAACCCGCTCAAGCACATCGACCCGATTGGCACGATCCTGATGCCGCTGATGCTGTACTTCGCCACCTCGGGCGCTTTTTTATTCGGCTATGCCAAGCCGGTTCCGGTCAACTTCGGCGCCCTGCGCAACCCCAAGCGCGACATGGTCTGGGTGGCGCTGGCTGGGCCGGCATCGAACTTTGCGCAGGCCATTTTCTGGGCCTTGATGCTGGTGGTGCTGGCGGCCACGGGCATCGAAGAGCCCTTTTTCCTCAAGATGGCGCAGGCCGGCATTTTGGTCAACCTGGTGATGTGGGCCTTCAACCTGTTCCCGCTGCCGCCGCTCGATGGCGGCCGCATCCTGGTCGGCCTGTTGCCATGGAAGCAGGCGCAGATGGTGTCGCGCATTGAACCGTGGGGCTTTTTCATTGTGATGGGCCTGGTGCTGGCCGGCGTAGTTGGCGCCCTTTGGCTGCGCCCGCTCATGACCCTGGGCTACGGCCTGATCAACACGCTGATCTCTCCGCTGCGTGCCCTGCTGGTCTGATTTTTCACCTTCATTTTCCGCATGAACTCCACTTCTTCCGCACCGCTACAGCGCTTCCTGACCGGCATCACCACCACCGGAACGCCGCACCTGGGCAACTTCGTCGGCTCGATCCGCCCCTCGGTGGCGGCCAGCCGCCTTCCCGGCGTGCAGAGCTTTTATTTCCTGGCCGACTACCACGCGCTGATCAAGTGCGACGACCCGGCGCGCATCCAGCGCTCGACGCTCGAAATCGCAGCCAGCTGGCTGGCCGCCGGGCTGGACCCGGAGCGCGTCATGTTCTACCGCCAGTCCGACATCCCCGAAATCCCCGAACTCACCTGGCTGCTGACCTGCGTGACCGGCAAGGGCGTGCTCAATCGCGCCCATGCCTACAAGGCTTCCGTCGATAAAAACGAAGCCGCCGGCAACGACCCGGATGCCGATGTGACGGCTGGCCTCTTCATGTACCCGGTGCTCATGGGTGCCGACATTTTGATGTTCAAGGCGCACAAGGTGCCGGTCGGGCGCGACCAGATCCAGCACATCGAAATGGCGCGCGACATGGCCCAGCGCTTCAACCACCTGTACGGCGAGCATCTGGTGCTGCCCGAAGCAGCGATTGAAGAATCCGTCGCCCTGCTGCCCGGCCTGGACGGCCGCAAGATGAGCAAGAGCTACGACAACACGATTCCGCTGTTCACACCGCGCGACCAACTGCGCAAGCTGATTGCCGGCATCGTCACCGACTCGCGCGCGCCCGGCGAAGCCAAGGACACCGAAGGCTCTGCGCTCTTCCAGATCTACCAGGCCTTTGCCAGCGAAAGCGAAACCGCTGGTCTGCGCCAGGCCTACGCCGACGGCATCGGCTGGGGCGACGCCAAGCAGATGCTGTTTGAGCGCATCGACCAGGAAGTCGCGCCGATGCGCGAGCATTACCAGGCGCTGATCGAAAATCCGCAGGACATCGAGAAGCTGCTGCAGGCCGGCGCGGAAAAAGCGCGCGCGGTGGCCACGCCGTTCATGGGCGAATTGCGGCGCGCAGTCGGCCTGCGCAACCTGGCGTCAAACGCTCCGGTGGCCGCCAAAAGCAAGGCGGCCAAAGCAGCCGCTCCGGCTTTCAAGCAATACCGCGAAAAAGACGGCAATTTTTACTTCAAGCTGCTCGACGCGGATGCGCGGCTGCTGCTGCAAAGCTGTGGGTTTGAGGCGCCCAAAGCGGCGGCGCTCGCCATTTCAGCGCTGCAAAAAGAAGGATCGGCCGCGCTGGCCAAGATGCAGGACATGCTGGAAACCGCGCCGGGAGTTACCCAGGATGAACTCGCCACGGCGCTGGCGTTCTTCAGCGCTCCGGGAGCCTGATCGACGCCATTCGCCAGAAAAAAAACACAAAAAGGCCGGTTGATCAACCGGCCTTTTTTGGGCATGGCGTGAAAGCTCGATCAGGCCTTGTCGATCTTGTCTTTCATGACTTCCTTGGCGTCGCCCACTTTCTTCTGGGTCTTGCCTTCGGCTTGCCTGGCCATGCCCTTGGCCTGCTGGCTGGTGTTGCCGGTCATCTCGCCTGCCTTGGACTGTACCTTGCCTGCAGCATCCTTCACGGCGCCCTTGACTTGATCCTTGTTCATGACGAAATCCTTTTCCAAGTTGATGAAACTCACAGGCTAATAAGGCCGAGCCATCTAGAAAACAGGCGTTTGGCGCAAAACCGCGTGAGTTATTTCCTACAAGCAAGCGCTGTGAGAAAGTCAGCCTGCACCTGGTGCTGGCCCGGCCACGCGTCACCTGCTCAAGGTGCGGCAGCTGGCGCCAATGCGGCCGGACAGCCGATGGTTCGCCTGATGGCTGGAAGCTCCAGCGCCGCCTGACAGATTTTTGCTACTGAATTCATAGCTTTCAATGCCCGCCTGTAAAGCGCACTAGGCCTGTTTGATATACAAATTTATTTCTGGCTAAAACAGGTGCGCTCGGAAATGGAATCCGGGCGAAAATGCCGGCCTCTTCCCTACAGCCACGTCACCTCGGCCGCCAGCAGGTAGCCCGCGCCGTAGACCGTGCGAATGGTCGTGGGATGCTGAGCGTCGGATTCGAGCTTGCGCCGCAGCCGGGAAACCCGCACATCGACGCTGCGGTCGAGTGCCGACAGGTCACGGTCGCCGCACAGCTGCTCGCGGTCCAGGATGCGGTTGGGCCGCAGCAAAAATTGCAGCAGCATGCGCGACTCGCCGGCGCTGAGCGTCCATTCCTCGCCGCCCGGCGACGTCAGCAGGTTCGAGTCGGCCCGAAACCGCCAGCCGCCAAACTCGGCCAGCTGCGAACGCACTGGCGCTTGCGTTTGAGCGCCGGGCGCCTTGTCCCGGCGCCGCAGGATGCTGCGCACGCGGGCCACCAGTTCTCGCGGCTCAAAAGGCTTGACCACATAGTCGTCGGCGCCCAGCTCCAGCCCCATGACCCGGTCGCTGAGGTAGCCGCGCCCGGTCAGCACCATCACGCCGCAGGCATGGCGCGCCTGCAGTTCGCGCACCACATCCATGCCGTCGGCATCGGGCAGGCCCAGGTCAACAATGCACAGGTCGGGCACCCGCACCAGCAACAGGCGGTGCAGTTCGGCGGCGGTGTGGCATTCGACGGTCTCGAAACCGAACTCGCGCAGCGTGCTGCCGACCAGCCGGCAGATGTCGGGGTCGTCGTCGAGCAGGTAGATGCAGCGCGGCCCCTCCGGCTGGCGAAACATGCCGGCCGTCATGCGCCCAGGCGGTCAAGCGCCTGCTGCAGTTCGGTGGCGGTGAACGGCTTTTTCAGCAGCGAAACCCCGGTGGGCGCGCCGCCGGGTGCGGCATCACCGTCGGCGTAGCCGCTGATCAGCAGGGCCTTCACATGCGGCGCGCGCTGGCTGGCAGCGCTGCACAGCGCCTGGCCATCCATGCCGCCAGGCATCACCAGGTCGGACACCAGGATGCCCACGGTCGGCACGCTGGCCAGCAGCTGCAGGGCATCGGCCGCATGGTCGGCCTCGATCACCGGATAGCCCAGGCCGACCAGCTGCAGCCGGATCACCCGGCGCACGTCGGGGTCGTCCTCGACCAGCAGCACCAGCGGGCGCTGCGCGCCGTGCCGGCCAGCCAGCTTCTGCGGGCCGGGCAGCGTTTCGGCTTCCAGCGCTTCGTCGTCGGTGCATGGCAGCACCAGCGTGACCACGCAGCCTTCGCCCAGCGCGCTCTGGATGCAGATGCCGCCGCCCGACTGCTTGGCAAAGCCATACACCATCGACAGCCCCAGGCCGCTTCCCGCGCCGAAGCGCTTGGTGGTGAAAAAAGGCTCGGAGGCGCGCGCCTGCGTGGCCGCGTCCATGCCGATGCCGGTGTCGGACACGCTCAGCGCCACGTAGCAGCCCGGCGCCACGTCGAAATCGGCCGCCTGCGCCGCGCCCAAGACCGTGCGCGCGGCCTTGATCGTCAGCTGGCCGCCCTCGGGCATGGCGTCGCGCGCATTCAGCGCCAGGTTGAGCAGGGCGTTTTCAAGCTGCTGGGCGTCGGTCATCGCATGGACCGGCTCGTCCACCGGCGAGGCCGTCACCGTGATAGAGGCCGGCAGGGTGCGCTTGAGCAGCAGCAGCGTTTCGTTCACCGTGTCGGCCATGTTCACCGAACGCAGCGACAACGGCTGCTTGCGCGCAAAGGTCAGCAGCCGCTTGATCAGCGAGGCGCCCCGGCGCGAGGCCTTGAGCGCTGGCGCCACGTATTCGCCAATGTCCGGATCGTTGGGATAGCGGTCCTGCAGGGTGACCAGGTTGCCAATCACGACTGTCAGCAGGTTGTTGAAGTCGTGCGCCAGCCCGCCGGTGAGCTGCCCGACGGCTTCCATTTTCTGCGCATGCACCAGCGCCGCCTGGGTGTTCTTCAGGTCGGTGATGTTGACCGACAGCACGAAGCAGCCGGCCACCCGGCCGTGGGCGTCGAGTTCGGGCACCAGTTCGCTGCGCGCATACACCAGCCGTCCGCCGGGGCGGCGCATGGCGTATTCGTAGCTGACGCGCTCGCCCTTGAGCGCCAGGCGCACATGGCGCGAAATATCGGTGTAGACCTCGCCCCCCACCACATCGCGGATGGCGCGGCCCACCACGCCCTCGCGGACCGTGCCGAACCAGTCGGCGTAGCCCTTGTTGGCATAGCGGTAGATTTCCTGGTGATCAAAATAGCCGATCAGCGCCGGCACGGTGTCGGTGATCAGGCGCAGGTTTTCCTCGCTGCGGCGCAGGGCCTCGGTGATGCGCTGGTTGGCGTCGTCGGCGACGATCAGGCGCCGGTTGGTCGCCTGCAGTTCATGCGTGCGCTCGGCCACCCGGCGCTCGAGTTCGACGTTTTGCTGCTCGATCTGCTGCTCATGGCGCCGGCTGGCGGTGATGTCGGTGTACAGCGTGACAAAGCCGTTGTGCGGCAGGGGCTCGCCGCGCACCGCCAGGATCTGCCCGTCGGGCCGGTCGCGCTCGGTGTAGTGCGGGGTGAAATGCCGCGCCAGGCGCATGCGCTCGGCCACCAGTTCCTCCACATCGCCCGGCCCATATTCGCCGCGTTCGGCGTTGTAGCGCATGAAGGACTCGAAGGTGGCGCCAACAAACGCCATGTCCTCGGGGAAATCGAGCAGGCGCAAGAAGGCTTTGTTCCAGGCGACGATGCGCAGGTTGCCATCGATCACCGTCAGCCCCTGGTCAAGCCGGTCAAGCCCGGCCTGGAGCAACTCGTGCCGGTAGTGGATTTGCTGGGGATCGGGGGAAATGTGTGAGGGCATGAAAGGCGGGCTCCGGCAGATTGGCCCATTCTAGGGCGCTGCCGCGCTGGCCGGAAGGCGGCAATCATTCGATACATTTGCCCCGAAATTGCGCAACACTCGCCTGCCATCATTCAACCTGTCAATGACTTCCCAGGCCTTCAAGCCTGAGGCCAGAACCAAAACCAGGAGACTGCCGACATGCCCACGACCGCCTATAACCACGGACTCGACCGCAACAGCGCGAACTACAGCGCGCTGTCCCCCATCAGTTTCCTGGAGCGCTCGGCACGCGTCTATCCCGACCGCGAATCACTGATTCACGGCGACACGTGTTTTACCTGGGCGCAGACGTATGCACGGTGCCGCCGCCTGGCCAGCGCACTGGCGCTGCGCGGCGTCGGCGTGGGCGACACCGTCGCGGCCATGCTGCCGAACACGCCGCCCATGTTCGAGGCGCATTTCGGCGTTCCCATGCTAGGGGCGGTGCTCAACACCCTGAACACCCGGCTTGATGCCGAAGCCCTGGCCTTCATGCTCGACCACGGCGAGGCCAAAGTGCTGATCACCGACCGCGAGTTCTCGCCCCTGATCGAGCGGGCGCTGGCTTTGATGAAGCAGCCCCGCCCGCTGGTCATCGACGTCGATGACCCGATGCACGAAGGCGGCATGCTGCTGGGCGAGATGGACTACGAGGCGTTCCTGCAGACCGGCGACGAGGCCTACGAATGGTCGCTGCCGTCGGACGAATGGAACGCGATTGCGCTGAACTACACCAGCGGCACCACCGGCAACCCCAAGGGCGTGGTCACGCACCACCGGGGCGCCTACCTGAACGCGGTGTCCAACGTGGTGACCTGGGAAATGCCGCGCCATTCGGTCTACCTGTGGACGCTGCCGATGTTCCACTGCAACGGCTGGTGCTTTCCCTGGACGCTGGCGCTGCAGGCGGGCGTCAGCGTCTGCCTGCGCAAGATCGATCCGGCGCTGATCTTCTCGCTGGTCCGCGAGCACCGCGTCACGCACCTGTGCGGCGCGCCGATTGTCTACGGCCTCCTGATCAATGCCCCGCAGGTTCTGCGCGCCGGTATTTCGCACCCGATTGCCGGCCTGATTGCCGGCGCCGCGCCGCCGGCCGCGATTATCGAAGGCTGCGAGCGCATCGGCATTGACATCACCCATGTCTATGGCCTGACCGAGGTGTATGGCCCGGCGGCCGTTTGCGCCAAGCAGGCCGGCTGGGACCAGCTGCCGATTGGCGAGCGCGCCGCGCTCAATGCGCGCCAGGGCGTGGCCTACCCGATGCAGCAGGCCATTGCCGTGCTGAACCCGGAAACCATGCAGCCGGTGCCCGCCGACGGCACCACCATGGGCGAGATTTTCTTCCGGGGCAACCTGGTGATGAAGGGCTACCTGAAAAATCCGCAAGCCACAGCCGAAGCCTTTGCGGGCGGCTGGTTCCACACCGGCGACCTGGCGGTGGTTCATCCGGACGGCTACGTCAAGATCAAGGACCGCAGCAAGGACGTGATCATCTCCGGCGGCGAAAACATCTCCAGCCTGGAAGTCGAGGAAGTGCTGTACCGGCATCCGGCCGTGATGGTCGCTGCCGTGGTCGCCAAGCCCGACGACAAATGGGGTGAGGTGCCTTGCGCCTACATCGAACTGTGCGAGGGCGCCAGCGTGACCGAGGCCGAGATCATTGAGCATTGCCGCGCGCAGCTGGCGCGCTTCAAGGTGCCCAAGCAGGTGCTGTTCGGCACGCTGCCGAAAACCTCGACCGGGAAGATCCAGAAGTTCGTTCTCCGCGAGCAGATGCGCTCGGCGTCCGCCATGGAATGAACGGCGCCCGGCCCAAGGCTCTGAAGCCGCCGGCACCAGGCCGGCATCTGCTCCTGAATTCATAGCTGCTTGCGCACGACTGGCGTGCGCAACAGGCACTTTTTACCTAAAAATCATGACTCCAGCAGACATCCTGTCCCAGTTCGGCCCCCGAGAAGCAATGGACTACGACGTGGTCGTGGTCGGCGGCGGCCCGGGCGGGCTGTCGGCAGCCATTCGCCTCAAGCAGCTCGCCGCCGAGCACGGCACCGAGCTGTCGGTGGTCGTGCTCGAAAAAGGCTCCGAGCCCGGCGCGCACATCCTCTCGGGCGCGGTCATGGACCCCCGGGCGCTCACCGAGCTGATCCCCGACTGGAAGGCGCTCGGCGCGCCTTTGACGCAGCCGGTCACCGCCGACGAGGTGCTGTTCCTGAGTGAAACCGGCGCGACCAAAACGCCGGCGTTTTTCGTGCCTGACTGCTTTCACAACGACGGCAACTTCGTCATCAGCCTGGGCAACGTCACGCGCTGGCTGGCGACTCAGGCCGAAAGCCTGGGCGTGGAGATCTTTCCCGGCTTTGCCGCCGCCGAAGTGCTGTACAACGACGATGGCTCGGTCAAGGGCGTGGCCACGGGCAACCTCGGCGTGGGCAAGGACGGCGAGCCGACCGAGAACTTTCAATTGGGCATGGAGCTGCTGGGCAAGTACACGGTGTTTGCCGAAGGCGCGCGCGGCCACCTGGGCCGCCAGTTGATCAGCCGCTTCAAGCTGGACGAAGGCCGCGACCCGCAGGCCTATGCGCTGGGCATCAAGGAGCTGTGGGAAATCGACCCCGCCAAGCACCAGGCCGGCCTGGTCGTGCACACCGCCGGCTGGCCGATGACGAGCGACACCTACGGCGGCGGCTTTCTCTACCACCTGGACAACAACCAGGTCACGCTGGGCTTTGTCACCGGGCTGGACTACAGCAATCCCTACCTCAGCCCGTTCGAGGAAATGCAGCGCTGGAAGACGCACCCGGCGATCCGCAAGTACCTCGAAGGCGGCAAGCGCATCGGCTACGGCGCGCGGGCGCTGACGGCCGGCGGTGCGCTCAGCCTGCCCAAGACCGTGTTTCCCGGCGGCGCGCTGATCGGCTGCGAGGCGGGCTATTTGAACGCGGCGCGCATCAAGGGCAGCCATGCGGCGATCAAGACCGGCATGCTGGCGGCTGAAGCGGCGTACGAAGCCGTGACGGCCGGGCGCCAGCACGACGAGCTGGGCAGCTACCCCGCAGCCTACGAAGCCAGCTGGCTGGCTCAAGAACTGAACCAGTCGCGCAATTTCAAGGCCTGGTTCAAGAAGGGCTTGTACGTGGGCGCCTTGATGACGGGCGTGGAGCACTGGCTGCTGCCCAGGATCGGCGTCAAGAGCCCGCCGTGGACGATCCACCGCCACAAGCCCGATTACGCGATGCTCAAACCCGCTGCCGAGTGCCAGCCCATCGTGTATCCCAAGCCGGACAACAAGCTGACGTTCGACCGCCTGACCTCGGTGTTCATCAGCAACACCAACCACGAGGAGCACCAGCCGGCGCACCTGACCTTGAAGGACGCAAGCGTGCCGGTCGCCATCAACCTGGCCAGATTCGCCGGCCCCGAGAGCCGCTACTGCCCGGCGGGCGTCTATGAATACGTGAAAAACGCCGATAACACCGACCGGCTGCAGATCAACGCGCAGAACTGCGTGCACTGCAAGACGTGCGACATCAAGGACCCGACGCAAAACATCGTCTGGGTCACGCCCGAGGGCGGCGGCGGGCCGAACTACAGCGGCATGTAACGCCTTTTCGAAACATTCAACCCTTTAATCCACAACACGAGACACCGACATGAACGACCTGAACGGCTACGACATCGAAGACCTGAGCGTGGGCATGATGGCCATATTTTCCAAAACCATCACCGAGGCCGACATCGTGCTGTTTGCCGGCGTGTCGGGCGACACCAACGCCATCCACATCAACAAAGAGTACGCGGCGACGACCGTCTTCAAGGGCCGCATTGCCCATGGTTTCCTGTCGGCCAGCGTGATTTCGGCGGCAGTCGCCAACCGTTTGCCCGGCCCGGGCGCGATTTACATGGACCAGCACCTGAAGTTTTTGGCGCCGGTCCGTCCCGGCGACACCGTGCATGCCACCGTCAAGGTGCGCGAGGTCATCGCCGACCGTGGCCGTGTGGTGCTGCACACCACCTGCAGCGTCAGGGGCGTCGTGGTCATTGACGGCGAAGCGCTGGTCAAGGTCGATTCATCGGCCCGGCGCGCCGTCAAGACCGCAGCGCTGCTGGCTGTCCAGGCCACCGCCTGACTCCCGTTCAACCCTCACAACAGAAAGCACCCCATGAGCTATCAAGCCCCCCTGAAAGACATGCTGTTCGCCATGCAGGAACTCGCCGGCCTGCCCAAGGTCAGCGCCCTGCCCGGTTTTGAAGACTATGACCTGGACACCGCCCAGTCCGTGCTGGAAGAGTCCGCCAAGTTCTGCGAAAGCGTGGTCGCCCCGCTGAACTGGCAAGGCGACCAGACGCCGAGCAGCTGGAAAGACGGCGTCGTCACCACCACGCCCGGCTTCAAGGACGCCTTCAGGCAGTTTGCCGAAGGCGGCTGGCAAGGCGTGATCCACCCGGCCGAGTTTGGCGGCCAGGGCCTGCCCAAGCTGATTGCCACGCCCTGCGCCGAAATGCTGCATGCGGCCAACATGTCGTTCGCGCTGTGCCCGATGCTGACCGATGGCGCCATCGAGGCGCTGCTGGTGGCCGGCAGCGACGAGCTCAAGCGCAAGTTTGCCGCCAGGCTCATCAGCGGCGAGTGGACCGGCACCATGAACCTGACCGAGCCGCAGGCGGGCTCCGACCTGGCCGCCGTGCGCAGCCGCGCCGAGCCCCAGGAGGACGGCACCTACAAGGTGTTCGGCACCAAGATCTACATCACCTACGGCGAGCACGACCTGACCGGGAACATCGTTCACCTGGTACTGGCCCGCATTCCTGGCGCTCCCGAGGGCGTCAAGGGCATCAGCTTGTTCGTCGTTCCCAAGTTCACGGTCAATGACGACGGCAGCCTGGGCGCGCGCAACGATGTGCATTGCGTCAGCATCGAGCACAAGCTCGGCATCAAGGCCAGCCCGACCGCCGTGCTGCAGTTCGGCGACCATGGCGGCGCGGCGGGCTACCTGATCGGCGAGGAAAACCGCGGCCTCGAATACATGTTCATCATGATGAACGCCGCCCGCTTCGCCGTGGGCATGCAGGGCATCGCGATTGCCGACCGCGCCTACCAGAAAGCGGTGCGCTTCGCGCATGACCGCGCCCAGAGCCGCGACCTGGCAGGCTCGGCCGGCCCGGTCGCCATCATCCACCACCCCGATGTCAAGCGCATGCTGCTGACCATGCGCGCCCATGTCGAGGGCGCACGCGCCCTGGCCTACGTGGCCGCAGCCGCCAGCGACGCGGCGCACCATGCTACCAGCGAGTCAACCCGGGCGCAAAACCAGGCGCTATACGAGTTCCTGGTTCCCGTCGTCAAGGGTTTTTCAACCGAGATGTCCATCGACATGGCCAGCCTGGGCATTCAGGTCCATGGCGGCATGGGCTACATCGAGGAAACCGGCGCGGCCCAATACCTGCGCGATGCCCGCATCCTGACGATCTACGAAGGCACCACCGCCATACAGGCCAACGACCTGGTCGGCCGCAAGACGTTGCGCGACAAGGGCGCCCTGGCCAAGGCCCTGTGCAACCAGATCGCCGCCACCGAACAAGACCTGGCCGCGCATGACAACGACGACTGCGGCGCCATGCTCGATGCCTTGCGCCAAGGCCGGCTGGCGCTTGAAAAGACCATCGACTTCATGGTGGCCAACGGCAGGAGCGATCCGAAAACGGTCTACGCCGGCGCGGTGAACTATCTGAAATTGGCCGGCGTAGTGCTGTGCGGCTGGCAGATGGCCCGCGCCCTGATGGTCGCCCAGGACAAGATGGACAGCGACCCGGCGTTTTTCACCGCCAAGCTGGTCACCGCCCGCTTTTACGCCGAATCGGTGCTGACGCAGGCGCCTGGCCTGGCCCAAGGCATCTGCCTGGCCGGCCCCACCACCAACCGCATGACGGTTGAGATGTTCTGAACGACAGGCTGCACCACCGCAGTTTTCCGCAAGAAATTGAATTGTTTTTTTAATGGAGGATGAAGCATGAGCTCTGAAATGTATGACCGGATTCGAAAGAATCCGAAATTCAAGGAACTGGTCAGCAAGCGCGAGCGCCTGGCCTGGACCTTAACCGGCATTGTGCTGGTGCTGTTTTTTGGCCTTTTCCTGACGGTGGCCTTCAACCCCGGTGTTCTGGCCATCCGGCTGGGCGACAGCTTTGTTACCACCGGCCTGGTGATTGGCCTGTTCCAGTTCATCCTGTTCTGGGTCCTCACGGCGTTTTACGTGGTGCGCGCCAATTCTGAATTTGACACGCTGACCGAAGAGCTGCTGCGCGAATCCTTGAAAGCAAAAAAATGATACAAAAAACGCTTGTAAAACTGACCCCCGGCCTGCTGGCACTGGGCGCCACCGGCGCGGCGATGGCCGCCGGCGCTGTGGAAATCACGCAAAAGCAGCCGCTCAACGTCCCGGCCATTGTGATGTTTGCCATCTTTGTCGGCTTGACGCTGGGCATCACCTACTGGGCGGCCAGCCGCACCAAGACCGCATCGGACTTCTACACCGCAGGTGGCGGCATCACCGGCTTTCAGAATGGCCTGGCGATGGCTGGCGACTACATGTCGGCAGCCACCTTGCTCGGCCTGACCGCCCTGGTGTTCACCAACGGCTACGACGGCTACCTGTTCATGATTGCGTTTTTTGTCGGCTGGCCCGTCATCTTGTTCCTGATGGCCGAACGCCTCAGAAACCTGGGCAAGTTCACCTTTGCCGACATTACCTCCTACCGGCTTGACCAGGGCAAGGTCCGCACGATGGCGGCCATCGGCTCGTTGACGGTGGTGTGCTTCTACCTGATCGTGCAGATGGTCGGTGCCGGCCAGCTGATCAAGCTGCTGTTCGGCCTGGACTACCACATTGCCGTGATCGTGGTCGGCGCCCTGATGGTCGTCTACGTGACCTTCGGCGGCATGGTCGCCACCACCTGGGTGCAGATCATCAAGGCTTGTTTGCTGCTGTTCGGCGGCACGGTCATCACGGTGCTGGCGTTTTCGCAGTTCGGCTTCAGCTTCAACACCCTGGCCGCGAAAAGCATCGAAGTCCACAAGCTCAAGGACATGCTGTTCGCCCCCGGCAAGCTGCTGCAGGACCCGGTCAATGCGATTTCTCTGGCACTGGGCCTGATGTTCGGCCTGGCTGGCCTGCCGCACATCCTGATGCGCTTTTTCACCGTGAACAATGCCAAGGAAGCACGCAAGTCGGTGCTGTACGCAGCCGGATTCGTCGGCTTCTTCTTCAACGTCATCTTGCTGATGGGCCTGTGCGCCATCGTCATCGTTGGCACCAACCCTGATTTCTTCGAGGGCGGCACGGTGGGCGGTAAGATCATCGGCGGCGGCAACATGGTGGCGATGCACCTGGCCAAGGCCGTGGGCGGCGACCTGCTGCTCGGCTTCCTGGCGGCGGTGGCTTTCGCGACGATTCTGGCCGTGGTGTCGGGTCTGGCACTGGCGGGCGCCTCGGCTATCTCGCACGACCTGTATGCCCGCGTGATCAAGAAAGGCAATGTGTCCGAAGCGCAGGAAATCAAGGTTTCCAAAATGGCGTCTTTCGGCATTGGCCTGATTGCCGTGGTGCTGGGCATTGCCTTTGAAAAGCAGAACGTGGCCTTCATGGCGGCGCTGGCCTTCGGCATTGCAGCAGCCGGCAACTTCCCGGTGCTGTTCCTGTCGATGTACTGGAAAGACCTGACCACGCGCGGCGCACTGGCAGCCGGGTACGGTGGCTTGATCGCCGCCGTGGTGCTGGTGGTGCTGTCCAAATCAGTCTGGGTGACGGTGTTCGGCTATGCCACAGCGATCTTCCCGTATGACCAGCCGGCCCTGTTCGCCATGCCTCTGGCCTTCCTGCTGGGTTACGTGTTTTCCATCACCGACAAGAGCCCGCGCGCGGCCAAGGAACGCGCGGCTTACTCGGACCAGTGGGTTCGCGCCCAGACTGGCTTTGGCGCTGATGGTGCGGTCAGCCACTGACCGGCAGCTGAGTAAATGAAAGAAGCCCCGAAGTTCGGGGCTTTTTTTGTGCGTCACGCGTCTGTCGGCAACGATTCACCGCTGGCTGCAAGTTGCTCCCAAACAAAGCGCGACGGTTCGGGAAGTTATCTCATCCATTGCTATAGTTCGTCCTACTGCCCTGGCTTGCGGCAACCTACTTGCAATGTGCTGCTGAGCAAGCGATAGTTGCAGGCAGACGGCAACGAAAGGAAGACATGAAGAAGCTGAAAACATCGGTGATCCTGGCGGCCCTGTTTCTGTCCGGCTGCGCCGCGCCGCCCCCGCCCATGCCCACCACGACCACCGACGTTTCGAATCCAGACCCATCGACCCGCAAAGCGGCACTGGACGCGCAGGCCCGGGGACTTCGCGCAAAAATCACCGAACGCAAGCAGAAGATCACGGTTTTTGAAGTCATGCTCACCGACGTCGAACGCAGGGCGGCAAGGGCTCAAATCGACCTGTCCTACCTTCCCAACACCAACATCGAATCGGAAACTGCAACGCCACGCGCAGACAACGATCGACTCTCCGTCGCGGTCAGGCCTTCCCCCGTCGCCGCGACTGCTGCAAAACCGTCTACTGCAAAAGCATCCGTGAAAAAACGGCCAGTGAGAAAGCAGCCGGTGAAAAAGAAAAAATACGGCGGCAATGATCTTTCAATTCCTGCCACGCTTGTTGGCAGGCGTCCTGAAGACCTGAACCGTAGGCCTTGGGCAACGCCGGCCACGGCACCGGATTGGCTGCACAAGAAAAAAGCCCCGGGTAGCTGAACTACTCGGGGCTTTGATTGGCGGAGAGGGTGGGATTCGAACCCACGGTACCTTGCGGTACGCCTGATTTCGAGTCAGGTACATTCGGCCACTCTGCCACCTCTCCAGTGTGTGGTGGCCGCAATTCTAGCAGGCTGGATGGCCGTTTCCGGCCTGGCTCAGGCCTCGGGCACTGAAAGAGTCGCCATGCCGCCCATGTAAGGCTGCAGCACGGCCGGGATATCGACACCGCCGTCAGCGCGCTGGTAGTTTTCCAGCACCGCCACCAGCGTGCGGCCCACGGCCAAGCCCGAGCCGTTCAGGGTATGCACGAACTCGTTCTTGCCTTGCGCGTTCTTGAAGCGGGCCTGCAGGCGGCGCGCCTGGAAGGCTTCGCAGTTGGACACCGAACTGATCTCGCGGTAGGTACTCTGCGCCGGCAGCCACACTTCCAGGTCATAGGTCTTGCTGGCGCCAAACCCCATGTCGCCGGTGCACAGCAGCATCACGCGGTAAGGCAAGCCGAGCTTTTGCAAAATGACCTCGGCATGGCCGGTCATGGCTTCGAGCGCTTCGTAACTTTTCTCGGGATGGACGATCTGCACCATCTCGACCTTGTCGAACTGGTGCTGGCGGATCATGCCGCGCGTGTCACGCCCGTAGCTCCCAGCCTCGGAGCGAAAGCACGGCGTGTGGGCGGTGAACATCAGCGGCAATTGCGACTCTGGCAGGACTTCGCCGCGCACCAGATTGGTCAGCGGCACCTCGGCCGTCGGGATCAGGTACAGCGCGGCATTCTCGGCCTGGCCTTCCTGGCCGCCTTTTTTGGCGGCGAACAGGTCTTCCTCGAACTTGGGCAACTGGCCGGTGCCGCGCAGCGAATCGCTGTTGACGATGTAGGGCACATAGCATTCGGTGTAGCCATGCTCGGCCGTCTGCACGTCGAGCATGAACTGCGACAGCGCACGGTGCAGTCGCGCCAGCGGGCCTTTCATCACGGTGAAGCGCGAGCCGGTCAGCTTGGTGCCCGCCTCGAAGTCCAGTCCCAGCGGCTGGCCGACATCGACATGGTCTTTAGGCTCGAAGCTCAAGGCGGCGGGCTCACCTCCCAGGCCTTCGAACGGGCTCCATTTGCGCATCTCGACATTTCCCGCCTCGCCGATGCCCTGCGGCACGCTGTCGTGTGGCAGGTTGGGCACAGCCAGCAGCAGCGCTTGCATCTCTAGCTGAATCTGGTCCAGCCGGGCAGCGGATTGATCCATTTCTTGCTTAATGCATGTAACGCCGGCCTTTGCAGCTTCAACTTGTGCGGCCATAAGGTCAGCTTGATCAAACTCTTCCTCTGCGTTGAGCCTAGCGATTCGACTAGCCAACATGCCAATCTGTTTGGACTGGATATTGCGCTGGCCTTGCAGTTCCTCAGTCCGGATCTGCACAGCCTTGCGTTCGGCCTCCAGCGTCTGGAAGGCCTCGACGTTGAGGAAGGTTTGCGGAGTCTTGCGGGTTTCCAGGCGGGCAATCGCCGATAGCAGGTCTTTACGGAGCAGGTTGATGTCTAGCATGGGATCGATTGTATTTTGTGCCGCAATGGCCAGGAATGTAGTGGCGGATTCAGGTCAGACTGGCGGGATCGACGTTGGCGCCGCAAATGCGCAGGCAAACATTTCGCCCAGCTGCGACACAAAGACCTAGCAGTCCATGCCCAGCGCCCGACCGGGCAGCCTCCACAGCGGAGTTTTATGAATAAAGTGCCCTTGCCGCTTGTCGGATATACGTTTTTAGCTATTTATTTAATAGCAACTAAAACCATCGGCGTTCAGTTCAACTGATGGAGCTGGCTGCCGCCTAACTCCAGCTGATGGCCCTGCGCGTCCAGCTTGAGCCCCTTGGGCAGCGGGAACTTGATGGTTTCCTCGACCCCGTCCATTTTGCGGATCGACACAGCGCCTAGCGACTTGATGCGGTCAATCACCTGCTTGACCAGAATCTCGGGGGCCGAAGCGCCCGCCGTCAGGCCGACGCGGCTCTTGCCGTCAAACCAGGCTTCCTGCAGTTCGCTGGCGTCATCAACCATGTAGGCCTCGGTGCCCAGCTTGGCGGCGAGTTCGCGCAGGCGGTTGCTGTTCGAGCTGGTCGGGCTGCCGACCACGATCAAAATATCGACCTGCGGGCTGAGCACCTTGACCGCATCCTGGCGGTTTTGCGTGGCATAGCAGATGTCCTGCTGCTTGGGCTTGCGCACCTGCGGAAAGCGGGCGACGATGGCCGCGCTGATCTCGGCCGCGTCGTCCACGCTGAGCGTGGTTTGCGTGACCACCGCCAGGCGCTCGGTCTGCAGCGGCGAGATGCGCGCCACATCAAGCACGTCCTCGACCAGGTGGATACCGCTGTCGAGCTGACCCATGGTGCCCTCGACCTCGGGGTGGCCTTTGTGGCCGATCATGATGAACTCGTAGCCTTCCTTGTTGAGCTTGGCCACCTCGACATGCACCTTGGTCACCAGCGGGCAGGTGGCGTCAAAAATCTGGAAACCGCGCGCCATCGCCTCTTCCTGCACGGCCCGGCTGACGCCGTGGGCGCTGAACACCAGCGTGGCGCCGGGCGGCACATCGGACAGTTCCTCAATGAAAATCGCGCCCTTGCCCTTCAGGTCGTTCACCACGTAGGTGTTGTGCACGATCTCATGGCGAACGTAGATTGGCGCGCCGAACTTGGTCAGCGCCCGCTCGACGATCTCGATCGCGCGGTCCACTCCGGCGCAAAAGCCGCGCGGCTCGGCCAGCAGGATTTCTTCAAGCTGCGCAGGCGGTGTAGCAAACGAAGCATCAAGCGCGGGGGCCGTCATAGGATGCCGATCACATGGACTTCAAACTCCACCGGCCGGCCGGCCAGCGGGTGGTTGAAGTCAAATTGCACGGCACTGCCGTCTTCCTTGACCTGCTGGACCGCGCCGGCGTACTGGCCCATGCCATCGGGCGTGGGGAACTGCACTACGTCGCCCACGCTGTAGCGCTCGTCCGGGTCGCCCAGGTCATTGAGCAGCTTGCGCGCCACCCATTGCACCAGTTCGGGATTGCGCTCGCCGAATGCCTCGCCAGCGGCCAGTTGAAAGATGGTGCGCGTGCCCTCTAGCAGGCCGAGCAGGCGCTGCTCAATGGCTGGCGACAACTCGCCATTGCCTAGGCTCAGCGTGGCCGGTTTGCCATCGAAGGTGTTGATGATGCTCGCGCCGCCCGGCGCGGCCATGCGGTAATGCAGCGTCAGGAAGGAGCCTGGCTCGACCGCGAGGGGCGCAGCGGACACGGTTGGGGATTGCAGAGTAGACATAAGACTTTCGGGCCAGCCAGGATCGGCCAGCAACATGGGCTGAACTGGCCCTATTGTAGAAAGCCAGGCTTGCGCGGGCCGGCCGGCAGGCCTTTTCATGCTTTTTCCAGGGGGTTCACGGCGAACGGTCGCCATGCCCTGCGGCATACTCCACTTACTTTTACTTGCAAATTCCCCACCACGGCCTCATCCATGCTCCTCAAAGATTTGCCCGCAGACGCCCGTCCGCGCGAAAAACTGCTGGCTCGCGGCCCTGCGGCGCTCAGCGATGCTGAATTGCTGGCGCTGCTGCTTCGCACCGGCCTGCCCGGCAAGAATGCGCTGCAGATGGGCCAGGAGCTGCTCGACAACTTTGGCGGAGTGGCCGGGCTGCTACACACCGGACCCGAAGCGCTCAAGTGCATCAAGGGACTCGGGCCAGCCAAGCGCGCCGAGATCGTCGCCGTGCTGGAACTGGCGCGGCGTGCCCTGGCCGAGGAGCTGAAGGAAAAAGCGCTGTTCAGCACACCGCAGGCGGTGCGCGACTACCTGCAACTGCAGCTGGGCAGCCGGCCGCACGAGATTTTCGCCGTGCTGTTCCTCAACAGCCAGAACAGGCTGATTGCGTTGGAAGAGCTGTTTCGCGGCACCTTGACGCAAACCAGCGTCTACCCGCGCGAGGTGGTCATACGCGCGCTGGCGTTGAATGCCGCCAGCGTGGTGCTGGCGCACAACCACCCCAGCGGCGCGGCCGAGCCTTCGCGAGCAGACGAAATGCTGACCCAGACCCTGAAAACCGCGCTGGCGCTAGTCGATGTGCGGGTGCTCGACCATTTCGTGGTGACGGCTTCGCAGTCGGTCTCGATGGCCGAACGGGGACTGCTTTAGGATGGGGGCTTTCGGTATTGCCGCACGTCCATTCCTACCGCCGTCATGTTTGCCTCCTTTTCCCCTCGCCAGAAAAGCCTGCTGATCCGGGACTTCAAAGACCTCCTGCCGGTTCGCCGCGAACTGGAATTGCGCGCCCGCCAGGAAGCGGAGCGGCAGGCCGAAGTTCGCGCCGCCGCAGCGCTGGTCCGGGCTGAAAAGGAGTTGTTTTCACGCGCCGTCGGACGCGTGATGGCGCTGGCGCCGCAACACCGGCCGGGCCACAAGGCCAGCCTGGAACGGGCGCGGCCGGCGCCAGTGGCCGAGCAGCGCCAGCGCGACGAGCTGGCCGTGATGCAAGAGGCCCTTTCCGACGGATTTGATGTGGAAAGCCTGTTAGATACCGACGAAGCCCTTAGCTTTCGGCGCCCCGGCATCGGTGTCGATGTGGTGCGCAAGCTGCGCCGGGGCAACTGGAGCATCCAGCGCCAGCTCGACCTGCACGGTTTTCGGCGCGAGGACGCGCGCGACGCGCTGGGCGCCTTCATTCGCGAGGCCAACAAGGCCGGCCTGCGCTGCGTTCGCGTGGTGCACGGCAAGGGCCTGGGCTCGCCGGGCAAGACGCCGGTGCTCAAGGGCCGGGTGCAAAGCTGGCTGGTGCAGAAAAAGGAAGTGCTGGCCTTTGTGCAGGCGCGGCCGGCCCATGGCGGCGCCGGAGCGCTGGTGGTGCTGCTGGCGCCGTGGTGAAGGGCCCGCCAGCATGTCTCGCCGCACGGCAGGGTTCAGTTTTTCTGGACTTGCTTCACACCCACCGGTCCATCCCATTGGCCTGACCACTGCTGGACCTTCTCGATCACCCAGTTGGGATCGTCGAAAGCAAGGTCATGTCCGGCAAATAGGTGCAGTTGCACCGGGCATTTCCAGTGAGACGCGATGACCAGCGAACAGTCGACATGCACGAGCGAGTCTTGCTTGCTGCACAAGATCAACATGTCTGTCGCAGGAACCCGTGAACAGACTCGATACCGAAGGGCCGCCACGACTTGCCTGAGTGCATTGGCCTGGCTTACTGGGTGCTTAATGCGCGTTTGAACCCAGTCATCAATAACCTGCGCGCGCTGTGCCGCTTGATTGCTGGTCAACTGCAAGATGATGCGTTCTGTCTCTTCAGGGTCCCGAATCAGCAGGACAAGCCGGAGAAGTGGCAGGTAGTTACGTGGGCGCATGCGGCGGTAAAAGGGGCTGAATTTACCCAAGCTGATGTTCATGAGGACGCACCCCTTCACTTCACCAGCGCCACGGTAAGACCATTCGGTCGCCACCATGGCACCGAGCGACATGGCCAGCAAGAAGTAGGGTGGCGGGTGTCCGCGTCTGATGAGTTCATCGCGGCAGTACGTCACCATCTTGGAGATGGACATCGGACTGGTCATGTGGTGAAGCTCGCCATTGCCAGGCAGATCAAGGCAGATAACTTTTGATCCGGGCAGTGCCTGTTCAAAATCAGCGGGGAAGCTGCCCCAGTGGGCCGTTTCCCGGGTCAGTCCGCGCAAGAATATCCAGAGCATTTCGAGCGCCTAGCTATACCACTGGGCAAGCGCATCGGCATGGTGCTGCTCACGCTCTGCATGCGCAGGCGCCCAAAGCGCGTGACCGCAAGCGGCCCTTCCCAGAAAGTCCAGCAACCCGATATGGCGCCGCAGCACCCGGTGCTCGCGGTGCTCGATCAGGGGGTTAAACATTCCGTGGCGGGAAAATGCCTGCCACGGGTTCTTCTTGATCCACGACCACGAACCCATCTCCAGCGTCAAAGGCAGAAAAATGCTTTCCGTATTTTGACAAGCCTGGAGATACAGGTGGTCCCATAAATCGCCGTGGGCCAGATATTGAACGCTCTGCGGCTCGAAGACATACTGATGGTGGCTATAGGCTTGCAAATAAATCTCCTTGAGCGCATGCATTTCAGCCAGATGCGCGATGGGCTTTTTGGTATGCGCATACGGAAACCAGATCCGGTCCTTGAAACCGAGTCCAGAATGGCAGTCGAGGGCGATACTGAACTTTCGGGTTAAGAGTTCAGTCGCCACAACCTCACACAGGGCCTGACTCTCTTGTTCAAGAGGCTCGCCTGCTTTGCCCCGATACCAAGGCAGACCGGGGCTAAGGCGCTGGCCACCGGCGAGAAAGGGTACCTTTTCAGTAGCATCGACTGGAGCGTTGCGCATCAGATCTATGCCGCGAGGATTGGCTCGGGTGCCCAATGCCATGCCTGCCGGATTCACGATCGGCATAAACACAAGTCGGACGCTTTCGAGCTGGCGGTGCAAGCTGGTATCCCAACGCAACCGCATCACCAAGCTTTGCAGGTAGGAAATCACCACTTGGGCACCGATGCGCTCAAGCCCATGCACGCCACCAAAAAACCCTACCGATGGTGTGTCGAGACTGGGATTGCCCAAGGCAATCGCATAGACGGGATAACGCGACGCCCCTAGCCCAGACACCTGGCGCAACAATCTGACGTCCAGATGCGAGCCGCCCAGTTCAATGACGCTTTCAAGCGCCGACAGCTCGGAAAAAGAAGGTTCACGCACTGCGGGAATCGCCGTTACAAGGCCCAGTACCCATCAAAAGTTGGCACCGCGCCCATGAGTTGCGCTCATCGTGAAAGAAGGTCGGGCGAGAAAAGACGCAGGCTGACGCAAAACCGTCACGTGAAATCGCTATCGTCTTCAAGTCGTTCATCACGCCAAGGATCTCACCATGTTCTGGAAACTTTTTGATTTACTGAGGAAGCTTGACTGGATTTTTGGCAGCGACTGGATCTGCCTTGATGTTGACAAGCGTTCCGGGTATGTGCTGTGACTGGACATCTCAACGCTTCCAAGATGGGGTTCAAGTTGGTGGTGATGTGCAGTAGCGTCACACAAGGCCTTGTCGAATTTCTTGCATTGCAGCGCTCTCGTTATCGCGCTTGGCGTGCGCAGAGCTGATCGCCGTAGTTAGCTTGTCTGTTGTTTGTGGCTTTAAGGCCACGGCAATTGCTGACAAGCCAACCAGAACCTGCCCTCATGATGGCAGCAAAAGTGGCCGATTCTGCTTTTGTGGTGCACGGGGCGCCATCAATCCAGCACTGATCGTACCGAAAAATGCTTCAAGTAGCGTGCTGGCAAATCCGCAATGCGCATCATCATGGGCAGGTCCGCCGAGTTGAAGTCCGGGTCCCATGCCGGCGCACCCAACACCTTGGCTCCCAGTCGCAGATAGCCCTTGATCAGCGCGGGTGGCTCGACCACCAGCGAGTCGTCAAGCTGTTCAACCGGCAGGGCCAAGCGCGGCGTGACCCGGTAGTCGATAGGGGCCAGGTGCGTTTGCCTGACCTGGCGCCAGATGCTGGCAGCCGCGTGGCCGCCCAACACCCCGTTGTGCTGCATGGGAATGCTCGCGCAACCGATCATGGTGTCGAGCCGATTGCGAGCCATGAACTCGGCCAGCGCGCCCCAGAGCGCGAGAATCACACCGCCATGGCGATGATCGGCATGCACGCAACTGCGGCCCAGCTCGACCATACGCTCACGCAGAGGTTGAAGCCTGGCCAGGTCGAACTCGGTGTCGCTGTAGGTACCGCCCGCGCGCTTGGCCTGCGCCGGGGTCAGCACCCGGTAGGTGCCGATCACCTCCTGGCTGGTCGTATCACGCACCAGCAGGTGCTCACAGTAATCGTCGAACACATCAACATCATGCATAGGCAGCACCTGGGACAAATTGGCGCCCATTTCGAGTGCAAACACCTGGTACCTCAGCCGCTGCGCTTCCCGGACCTCGTCTTCATTGCGGGCCCAGCTAACCGAAATTTTTCCCATGTACGGGGCTGGCTTCGGCTCCACAGGGATTGGAATGCGTTCATGAGGGGTTCGATGAAGTGACCTCCGAGGCATTTCAACTGGCGAAAAGGCGAAAGTTGGGGTGGGCAGTTCTTTCATGGCAATGTCCTTGGTTGACGGGGCAATCACACAGTGCCCCTTCCAGTTCGCCCCAACCGGAAGAGTTGTAAAAAAGCCGTTGCAAAGGGCTTGAAACGGCGTAGAGATCAAATGGCAGAAGGTTGCATTTCCGACGGTCTGGGTTGAGCGTGGCGCCTGGATGACGTTGGCATGCTGGGCGGGAGCTCTTCGAGTCATTGACGGATGTAGGATTTGGAGCGCAGCCCCCCGGAGCTGCCAGTCATGGCGTGCGCGGTGCAGCAAAGAATTTGCGGGCGCTGGTTGTCGAGGTCGTAAGTGATGGCGCCAAGAGTGCGAGCGACAATCTTTTCAAGCTGGCTGATGGGTTTCATGTTGAACTCCGAGGCGACCTCATACTGGAATGACAGAATTTTGGGCGCTGGGGGTGACGAAGTAATGTCAGTTCAATGGCACTTGTGTGACATGCTTTCCCACAAGCTATTGGCGAGAGGGCTTGGTGAGCCGTATTTTTTGGGACTGACCCAGTGGGAGAAGAAAACCAAGGCACTTTCTGGCGTATTGGCTTCGCAGATGCACCGGATCAAGTTTGAAGGCGGTCAGTTTTGCGAAATCGCTGGCGTACGGCACGCGCCTACCGCGCGGCGACAAGGAGCGCGAGCAGTACGCCCGGATGGTCGGCGAAGACGGGTTCGGGCTGCTGGCGTTGCTCCAGCCGCGAAGCAGCGCAGACGCCAGAGCTGATCGAGTCGCTGTATGACACCGAGGCGCGCTACCGCAGCAAAAACGCAATGCGCTGGGCGGCCTCATGGATGCCGCCAGAAATAACTTTATCAAAGTGATCAAAATCTGGCGTTGCCCGATGGTTTTTTTGAAGAAGCAGGCCGGATACGTGAAATCCAGAGATGCGCACACGGACGCGTTACACGCAAAACATTGAGCTGATGATGAAACGGCTGTTTGCGACGCTGCGGGAAGGGGACCGGCGGCGCTATGCTGCGATAAAGACGGCCAAGGCTGCAGTGACATCAGCGCCATCTAATACCAATCCCGACAGAGAAAGAACCAAAGCCAGTGATCGGAGTCTGAGCAGTCTTGGCTCTCGCAGGAGATTACGAAAATGTTATCTCAGCACATCATTGACCAGCTGCAGCCCTATGACTTTGACCGGCTGGCCCGCAGGGAACACGATGGGCGCCGCCGACTGCGCCTGATCGCGCTGGCGCACCTCAAGGATGGCAAGAGCTATCTCGAAGTGGCGGCTGCACTGCGCGTGACCCGCCACGCGGTCATGCGCTGGATGCAATGGTTTACCGCCGGCGGCGTGGCCCGTCTGGCCGGTCTGCCGCATGACTGGAGCACGCAGCGCCTTGCCAAAGAGCAGGAAGAGGCATTTCGACAAGCGGTCGAGCAACTTCAGCGCGAACGCGGCGGCGGGCGGGTGCCGGGCGAAGACATCCGGCAGTTTGGCGTGGCCTACAACTTGAACGGTGTGTATGACTTGCTCAAACGCCTAGCAGGCCGCTGAAATACTGACTGCGCCGGCGCAGCAACTGGTTCAGACTGGTCTATTTTTCCGATTATTTTTCATATTTTGAAATCACAAAGCTCTTGTGGCTGGCCCAGGCCTGAATAAGCGTGCCGTCCACGCTGAAGTGCTCGCCCGAGAGCCAGCCGTGCTCGTCGGCGCTCTGCACAGATCCGCAGGTGGAGCGCACCAAGCTGTATCCGCTGGAGGAGATTCTTTTTGTGCTGCTGTGCGGCTCGATCTGCGGGGCCGAGAGCTGGCGCGACTTTGTGATATTCGGGCAGGAAAAGCTCGATTTTCTGCGCGAGTATTTTCCTTTCTCGGCCGGCATTCCCTGCAAGAACACTTTTTCCCGGGTGTGCGCCGCGCTGGAGCCCGAGCAGTTTGGCGCCTGCTTTCTCGCCTGGGCCGCTTCGCTGCCGCGCGTGTCGGGCGAAGTCATCGCCATCGATGGCAAGACCTTGTGCAACAGCGCCGACGCCGCTGCCGGGGCGGCGGCAATCCACATGGTCAGCGCCTTTGCCACCGATTCGCGCCTGGTGCTGGCGCTTGCCAAAAAGTGGCCGAAAAATCCAATGAGATCACGGCGATTCCAGCCTTGCTCGATCTGCTCGATGTCAGCGGCCACACCGTCACGATCGATGCCATGGATTGCCAGCGCAGCATTGCCAAGAAGATCCGCGACAAGGGCGCCGATTACGTCCTGGCGCTCAAGGGCAACCAAGGCACGCGCAACGACGATGTGCGCTTGTTTTTACAAACAGAAGCGGCCAAGCCCGTGTCCCTGGCCATCAACGACATCTGGGGCGAAGCCGACGCCGGGCACGGGCGTGTGGAGTCACGCAGGTGCATCGTCAGCGACCATCTGGACTGGCTGGCGCAAAGGCCCTAGTGGAGCGGCTTGCGCAGCATCGCTGTTGAATCGAAGAGACGCGCGACATCAACGGCAAAGTCAGCTGCGAGCGGCGCTTTTTCATCAGCAGTTTGCCCGCCAATGCCCGGCAAATTGCCCAGGCGGTGCGCGCCCGCTGGGCGATCGAGAACACGCTGCACTGGACGCTCGATGTCGTGTTTAACGAGGACCACTCAACTGTGCGCAAAGACCATGCGCCGCAGAACATGGCCATCGTGCACCATGTGGTGCTCAACATGCTGAACACCGCGAAAAAACAATTCAAGGGCGTTGGCGTCAAGGCGCTGCGCAAAAAAGCGGGCTGGGGAAATGACAATCTACGACTGATTTTGAAGAACAGTTTTTGATGGGACAGCCTTGGCCAAGGACCTATGCCGCCTTGACTTCTTGGTGCACTCGATTGCCTGGGCTCCTCTGGATCATGTGACAAATTCCTGTATTGAATAAGCTTTTCAGTGTGCTGCTGCGTTGTGAGAATGCGGTGAAACCGGAACCGCTGCCGGCCGCAGCCTGTTGAGCAAAAGCCGACGGCGCTTTCAGGGCACGGCAATCACCTGCAGGCTGGTTTTCAGGCCGGCCTCGTAAATTTTGTCCACCGAGGCGCGCGGTCTGGTGCTTGCAGGGGCAGCTGGCGTTCCGGCCTGCGGCGGTACGGCCGAGAAGCTGGCGCCAATCGCTTTTCTGAGTTCCGAAGCCGGAACCAGACGGTCGCTGCCTTGGCCAGCCCGACCCGGCAGCGCCAGGCCGATGAGTTGCCCGCCTGCATTAAACACGGGTCCGCCACGCGGCCCGGCAGGCAGGGCTAAGCCCAGTAGCCGCTCGCCGGTGGCGCCACTGGAATTACCCAGAAACCCGGTATGCAACACTGGCCAAGCAGGCGCGGCATTTGGCGATGCGGAATATTCCACCGCGAAACCCGGACTTCCCGGAAAAGCATCACTGGCCGCCAAAAATTGGTCGTCCGGGACGGGCAGCCGGCTCTGCAGGCGCACCAGCGCCACGCCCAATGAGCTGAATTTTTGATCGATCCGGGCTTGCACCAACTGGCCCACTCCGTTGCGTAACCAGAGGTGGCCAGAGGCCGGCAGCAGGCTCAAGGGCAGCAGCGCTTTCGTGCCACCGTGGAGCAGTACCGCACTGCCCACGACGCGGGCAGTGGCAGGCAAGCCTTTCATCCCGCCGTATGGCGCCAGCCGTGTCGGCAGCACCAGCAGCGGGCCGCTGGCGACCGGCATGCCTGATCGCAGTTGCTGCTGAACTGCCTTAACCATTAGGTTGCCCGGCATGCGGGTTTCGGCGTCGGCCAGCAGCCGCAGAGCTATTGCAGGCTGGCCGCCCGCATGCAGCAGCCACACATAGAGGAGCGATCCACCCACCACGTCAAGGTGAGCGCCTGCGGTATGCGCGCCAAACGCCAGTGCGCGTCGGTAGTCGCCGGACTGCATGTAAGCGCGAACCAAGGCGATTTCAGTGTCGGCGGCATGCAGGATCAGCGCAGCACGTTCGAACGCATCGAGCGCGCCGCTGACGTCGAGCCGGGCCAGCGCGATTTCGCCTTTCTTAAGCAACTCGGCACGTTCCTGCAAACGGGCTGGCGATGCTGCCTCCACTTCACGATGTGCATGGCCAGCAGGAGCCTGAGATCGCCCTTGTTCAATAAACTGATGTAGAGGGGCGTTGCTGTCAGGCCCTGCCGCCCTTGTGCTGCCTGCCGCTCCCGCCAGCAGGCCAAGCGCCAGCAATAAAACCGTGCGGCATTTTGACGAAATGCCGTTCGCTTGCCGTCCTTTTTTCACGGATTGACATTGGCGCCGCTTGGGCAGACGGCGCTGGTACCCACACGATTGATTCGTGGAGTACCCGTGTCGGCTGCGTTGACGCCCGGCGCATAAGGCGCCTTGGGAGCTTTGAAGTCGGCCAGGTAAGCGGTCAGCGCATCGATGTCTTGCGCGCCACCAATGCGGTTGGTGCCCTTGACCAGCGTGGCGTAGCCGTCGCCGCCGTCCGCCATAAAGTTGTTGACCGTCACGCGGTAGGACTTGGTGGGGTTTTGCACCACACCGCTGGCATCCACCAGGGTTTCAACGGTGCCGCCGCTGCGCAGCGTGACGTTGCTGACGCGCGCGTCGCAGGCCTTGGCGCCGTCCCAGGTGTACTTGAAGCCAGCCGAGGGAATCGCAAAGCGGGTGGCAGTGGCGGACTGCTTCCGGCAGCCGGCGAACTGCTCTTCCAGAAAATCCTTGATGTCCTGCGTGCTCAGTGACAAAGTGACCAGGCTGTTACCGAACGGCTGGACCGTGAAAGCCTCGCCGTAGGTCACATTGCCATTGCCCTCGCCCGCCGTGCTGGAGGCAAAGGTAAAGCCGGGGCTGCGCACGCCGCCGCCATTCATAAAGGCCATCACGGCGCCGCCGAAGCCGGCCGGCTGAGTGGCGGCCAGCTGAGAATCGGCGATCAGGTTGCCGGCCGGCATGTTGCAGGCGCCGTCGGTACGGCTGTTGGGCAGGTCAGCAGTGATGCCGCCAATGATGTTGTTAGCCAGAGGCGAGACCAGGCTTTTGTAGCCTGCCACGATCTTTGCTACCCCGGCATCAGCGATGATGCCGGGGTCATTGCGCAGCACCAGCCTATTGGTGGCCAAAACTTTGGTGATGTCGCGAGTTGCGGGATCAATCGTCACATCAATATCGGTCAACACCCGGCCGAACGAGCTGGCGCTGGTGACCGAGATGCTGCGGCCGGTGGCGTTGGGCAGCATGCAGTTGTAAGCCGCGTGGGTATGGCCACTGACTACCAGATCAACTGCGTTGTCGAACTTGCTGACGATGCTGGCAATCGCCGAGCCGGCCAGTTGACCTTCACACGCATTGATGTCGCCCAGCGTTCCGCTCTGAAAGCCACCTTCGTGCACCAAGACTACGATGGAAGAAACGCCGGCTGCACGCAATTCAGGAATCAGCGCATTGACGGTTTGTGCTTCGTCGCGAAACTCAAGCCCGGCGACGCCAGAAGGCGTGACGATGGTGGGGGTGGCCTTGAGCGTCATGCCGATGAAGGCCACCTTGACACCGTTGAACTCTTTGATGCCGTATGCAGGCAGCAGTGGCTTACCAGTGGCAGTGGAAACTACGTTGGCCGACAGCCATTTGAACTTGGCGCCCTCGAACGGCACCGGCGTGCCGGCTGCAGCACCTTGGCAACTGTTGGGGTCCACCACACCGGCGGTCATCTTGCAGCCGCCGTTTTGCAGACGCAGCAGTTCGGCCGAGCCTTTGTCAAACTCGTGGTTGCCGACCGAATTAAATTCCAGGCCGATGCGGTTCAAGGTTTCCACCGAAGGCTCGTCGAAAAACAGAGATGAAATCAGCGGTGAGGCGCCAATCGAGTCACCCGCTCCAACCACCACGTTGAGCGGATTTTTCTTTTTAAGGCTTGCAATATGGGCAGCCATGAATTCCGCTCCACCCACGGCCGGACGGCTGGCCGCAAGCACCGCAGTGGTTTCGCCAAACGTGCCGGGCGACTCCAGTGTGCCGTGGTAGTCATTGAACCCCATCACTTTGATGGTGAAAGGTTCAGCCAGCGTCGTAGGCGTGGCGACCGAGATGTCATCGTTGCCGCTGCAGGCAACCAGTGCGGAGCCTGCCACCAACGACAGTGCGGCAACAGCAAAAATTTTATTGTTCATCATGGAACTCTTTCAATATCTCAAGCAAGTTAGGAAAGTACCGTCGCAATGTAGGCAGTGATGGTGTCAGCTTCATGACGTAAAAGGCCGGCAGCAGTTACTGCAACGTCCCGCTCACTGAATGAACCCGTGTCCGTAAGGCTTCTTTTCGCAGACGGGGAAGGAACGAAACCCGTCGAAGCAGTTACTGTTTGGAGTTGCAACGCTGTCTGTCCCAGCCAGCACCGGAGCTACCGTTATATTGATCCCCGGTGCACTGGCATGCACGCCGCTGAACACTTTTTCCAGCACTGCCCCGCAGCCGTACTGGCCGCACTGCTCGGTGCCTTGGCAAGCCGGCCAGGGATCAACTATCTGTCTCTGCCTTTAAAAACTGCCGTTAGGTGGGGATACCTGGTCAAACGATCGGTTTAGGGATGAAAACCTGACGCTGGAGCCAGCAGTCATAAATGAGACACGGAAAATTTCTACGATACACAACTTCATTACAAGTAAAAATAGGCTCACGTATGCACCTCCACAAGTCAGAGAAGGCCAGGCGCGAACTCAGCTCCGGGCAGCGTGTGCTCAATATTCGAGAGCGGGGTGCGCTCTTTCTCGCAGATGGTTGTAAAACACAGGATGAAATGCAGGTATTGCTGCGCGACGATGGCAGCATCTTGCAAAAACTGATTTCTGACGGGTATTTGGTCCGCCTTCAGGCGAGCAGTAACCGCACATTGGCTCCTGACACTCAAGTTGTGGCTCCTGCACTTGACTTGCCCTCTGCCACTATCGCACTGCCCGGATCGTCCAGCGACAACTTCGACGGCAAACGCTCATTGGCGACCACCAGGATGTTCCTGTTTGACATTTGCGAGCGGATGTTTTCCAAAAAGACTCCCGCACTGGCCCAAGAGTACCGAGATCAACTGCGACAAGCACGTGACCGCGAATCCATGATGGCTATTGCCCGCGAAATCATTGTTAAAGTGGAAGAAATTGCAGGATCGGAAAGAGCAGATGGCTTGAGTGAGCGCATCGCAATGATGTTGCCGCCGGAGTAGAACTGGTTGCAAGCCTGGAACAACTTCTGACAGGCGCTATGCAGCGCCCAAATTCTTGATATTTCCCTTGTCAACGCCTTCGTCTCGCAGCCAGACGTGATGACTCAGCCGCCCGCTCACTGGTTCATCCGTTACGCTCCTCCCAGTCCACCCACGGCACCTCGGTGGCCTTGAGATAGCCGCTCACGGCCTGGCCCAGCGTGGCAAAAAAGCGCTGCTCGCCCAGCGCCGAGAAAAGGCCGAACCGCTTGAGCTTGTCCTTGACCGGATCCTTCATTTCCGCAAAGCACAGCGCGACGCCGGCGTCGCGCAAGGTGTGGTCCAGCTCTTCCAGCACATCGGCGGCGGTGACATCCACGCTGGTGACCGGCTCGGCGCTGACAACCAGCCAGCGCACGGGCGTCGGCGACGCGGCCACGGCATCCAGCGCATGGTCCCGAAACAGCTCGGCATTGGCAAAAAACAGCGGCGCATCCCAGCGAAACAGCACCAGCCCCGGAATGCGCCGGGCGTGCGGGTAGCGGGTGATGTCGTGGTAACCCTTGACGCCATCGACCCGGCCGAGCACCGCGAAGTGCGGGCGCCAGCCGTCCCACAGGAACTCGATGACGGCCATCACGATCGCCAGGGCAATGCCCTCGATGGCCCCGAGCACCGCGACGCCGGCCATGCAGGCGATGGACAGCCAGAACTCCCAGCGCTGGATACGGTAGATCCGGCGCAGATCCTTGATCTCGATCAGTGCGATGGCTGCAAGGATGAGTAGCCGCTTGGCCCGAGGGTAGCGCTGAGGTCCTTCACACTGCCACCAGTCGGAATGGTCTTGACGGCGAAGCGAGGCATGCCAAAGCAGTCTCCAATGCCGATACAACCGTGATTGTTATTGAGGCTGTAGCCGTAAGGCACCTCCTGCCCAAGGCGGCGCCGGAGCGCTGGTGGTGCTGCTGGCACCGTGGTGAAAGGGCGGTGCCGGAAACTGGAAATGCTATTTATTCTATAGCTATTAGCGCCCGTGCTTAAAGCGCAAGAGCCAATTTTCACTCCTAATTTTTCAATTTTGCGAGCGGGTGACTGATCGCAGCTTGCCAGTGCGGGCTGGTGCCTGCGCAGGGCGGCATATTGACAATTTTTCTTGACGGTTTCAGTATGTCGTGATGGGCGCTTCCTGTGCGATCCTGCATTTCGTCACTGGAAGTCCTTGACGCCGGTGCAAGCCCGGTTGCGGGGAGAAGACCGCGGGTTCGGCGCACCGTCCAGACGCAGCTGAACCTGGTTGATGAAGCACAGCACTGAAAGGAGCCACCATGTCACGCCAATACATTGATTGCCGGGAATTTCCCAGCGCCATGAACTGCAGCGTCGCGCTGTCAGCCGACAACAGCGACAGGGAACTGATTGAGGCCGCCGTGCAGCATGCCGTCGCCGTGCATGGCCACACTGACACGCCAGAGCTGCGCCAGCAGCTGGCCTCGATGTTCAAGTCGGGCACGCCGCCGCTGACGATGGCGCAGAGCAGCATGGCCGGCGCCTGACCGTCACTCGCCCCGGTTGCGCATCCAGTCGGCGGTCTGAAAGAACGACGCATTGAGCCGCGCGCGCAGGGCGTCGTCCACGCCGGTTTCCTGCATCGCCTGGTCCATGCAGGCCAGCCACTGGTCGCGCTCCCGGATGCCGATGCTGCCGCCGCCGGTGTGCTGCGGCATGTGGCGCTGACGCAGGCGTGGGTGGCCGAAGCGCTCGGTGTAGTGCTGCGGCCCTCCCAGCCAGCCGCACAGGAACCAGAACAGGCGCTCTCGGGCGTTGTCCAGCGTGTTGCCGTGCGCGCCGCGCAAGGCCGTATAAGCGGGTTCCAGGTCCATCAGGTCGTAAAAGCGTTCGACCAGCGCCTTGACGTGCTCCTCGCCGCCCATCCAGGCAAAGGGGGTTTCAAACAGCGGGGCTTCGGCGGGGGTTTCTTTGATTTGCATGCAGGAGATTTTATAAATCAAGCCACCCGTCATTCCCGCGAAGGCGGGAATCCAGCAACCCAGGCCCAATCCGTACAAGCGTCTGGATTCCCGCCTTCGCGGGAATGACGCGTCGGTGCGAACAATTTTCATTGCGCCTTGCGCAGCGTTTCCACCACCGGGGTATTCAGCACGGCGCGCAGCCCCCACCAGCCGGCCGCCAGCGCCAGGGCGGCACCAGCCAGGCTGCCAAACACCGGCACGGTCCAGGAGCCGGTCCAGCTGAAGTCGAACACAAAGCGCGCCAAGCCCCAGCCGACCACCAGTGAAACCATGGACGCCAGAAAACCGGCCAGCAGGCCGACGCCGGCCAATTCGGCGCGCTGCACCTGCCGCAGCAGCGAGGCGCGGGCACCGACGGCGCGCATGATGGCGAATTCGCGGGCGCGCTCCTCGCGGGTGGCGGTGATGGCGGCAAACAGCACCACCAGTCCGGCCGCCAGCGTGAAGCCGAACAAAAACTCCACCGCCCGGATCACCTGGTCCAGCACCCGCTGCACCTGCGCCAGCGTGCTGCTCATGTCCACGTTGGTGATGTTGGGAAAGGCCCGCACCAGGGTGTTGTCAAAACTCTGCGGCCGGGCTTGCCCGTTGGTCACCGGGTCGGCGGGTTCGGGCGCGCGAAAAGCGCTGATGAAGGTCACCGGCACTTCGGCGGCCAGCTGCGCCACCGGGTACATGACGAAGAAGTTCACATGCATCGAGCCCCAGTCCACCTTGCGCAGGCTGGTGATTTTCGCCTCGCTGGACTGGCCGGCGATGTCAAAGCGCAGGCTGTCGCCGAGTTTCAAGCCCAGGGTTTTGGCCAGGCCTTCCTCGACGCTGATGGCTCCGGGCTCGCCCGCCAGCCAGCGGCCCGCCACGACTTCGTTGTGCACTGGTTTGTCCGCGCTGTTGGACAGGTTGAATTCCCGGTCCACAAGACTTCTGGCGCGGTCATCCTGAAAATTCTCGGGCGTCACGTTCTTGCCGTTGATCGCCACCAGCCGGCCGCGAATCATCGGATACCAGTCAAACTTCGTCACGCCGCCGTCCTTCAGCGCCTGCCGGAAGGCGTCGCCCTGGTCGGGCTGCACATTGATGACGAAGCGATTCGGCGCATCGGGCGGCGTCGACTGACGCCAGCTACTGATCAGGTCGGTGCGCAGCAACACCAGCAGCATCAGCGCCAGCAGACCGATGGCCAGAGCACTGGTCTGCACCACCGCATACACCGGCCGGGCCGACAGCTGGCGCGTGGCCAGCACCATCCAGCGCGGCGCAGTGGCTTCGTTGACGCTGGCGCGCAGCAGCCTGACGGCGGCGTAACTGGCCAGCGCAAACACCCCCACCGCGCCGGCAAAGCCGCCGACGGCGATCAGGCCGAGCTTGAGGTCGCTGCTGGCAGCCATCAGCAATGCGGCAAACCCCAGGATGCCCACGCCAAGAACCAGCATCGACACCGGCTTGAGGTTGCCGACATCGCGGCGAATCACCCGCAGCGGCGGCACCTGGGCCAGCTGCAGCACCGGCGGCAGGCCAAAGGCCAGCAAGAGCGTCAGTCCCATGCCCATGCCAAAAGCCGCCGGCCACAAGGTCGCCGCCGGCAAAGTGGCGCTGACCAGCCCGGCCAGCAGCAGCACGAACACGTGATGCACCGCAAAACCCAGCGCCACGCCAAGCGCGCTGGCCGCCAGGCCGGCCAGCACGAATTCAAAGCTGTAGGCCAGCGCAATCGTACGCTGCGGCTGCCCCAGCACGCGCAGCATGGCGCAGTCGTCCAGATGCTTTGAGGCAAAGCTGCGCGCCACGATGGCGACGGCCACGGCGCTGAGCAGCGCGGCCAGCAGCGCCACCAGGTTCAGGAATTTTTCGGCCCGCTCCAGCGTCTGCTGCATCTGCGGGCTGCCGCTGTCCAGCGATTCGAGCCGCGCGCCGCGCAGCCGGGTTTCGGCGTCCGGCTTCTTCAGTTCATCGGTTGCCCAGCGGACAAAGGACTTGACGGCTTGCGCGTCATCGCCCGCAACCGCAAAGCGGTAATTGGTGCGGCTGGCCGGCTGGATCAGGCCAGTGGCCGGCACATCCACGGCATTGACCATCACGCGCGGCGAAAAGCTCATGAAGCCGGCGCCCCGGTCGGGCTCCTGCACGATGACGCGGGTGACCGTGAAACTGGCATCGCCCATCAGCAGCGGCTGGCCGAGCTTCAGGCCCAGCGCATCGAGCAGCGCCGCATCGGCCCAGGCGGTGCCGGGCGCGGGGATGTCGCGGGTCGTCTGACCCGTGGCTTCATCGAGGCTGTCGGCCAGCTTCATGCTGCCGCGCAGCGGGTAGCCTTCGGGAACGGCCTTGAAAGCGATCAGCTTGCTGGCCCCGCCCTCCTCGTCCCTGGCCCGGGCCATGGTCGGAAAGGTGACGGTGGAAATGGCGTTCAGGCCGAGCGCTTGGGCTTGTTCGATGAACGCCGCCGGCACCGGGCCATCGCTGCGCACCACCGCATCGCCGCCGAGCAACTGCAGGGCGTCGCGCTGCAGCCCGCCATTGAGCCGGTCGGCAAAAAATCCGACCGCCGTGAGGGATGCCACGGCCAGCGTGACCGCCACCATCAGCAGCCGCAATTCGCCGGCCCGCAAGTCGCGCAGCAGGGTTTTCCAGCCGAGCTTGAGAAAAAGAGTGTTCATGGCCTGACCTTAGCGCAGAACCGGTAAGGGATGCGTCATGAAGGGTTGATGCGAATGGGTGCTGGCCTTGCTGTCAGTCGGCTGCGCCGGTCACTCCAGGCGATTGTTTATGAACCAAATCGGCCCTTTGCGCACGTTCTGTAAGCGCAAGCAGCTATCAAAAAAGGAGTGAACGCCCGGCACAGGAATACGCCTTAACCGGCTTCTTTTTCAGATGAAAGCGCGGCCACGGTCACCAGCCCAGGTTCCAGCCTGAGCCGCCCGGCATGGGTGTAGCAAAGGAAGCGCTTGTTGGTTGCCCGGCCAATCGCGCACAGCCCGACCGACTGCGCCACCTGGTGGCCCATCTGCGTGATGCCGCTGCGCGAAACCACCACCGGCACGCCCATCTGCGCCGACTTGATGACCATTTCGCTGGTCAGGCGGCCGGTGGTGTAGAAAACCAGGCACGCCGTGTCTGAAGTCGGGGAGCCCTCACCCCTGCCCTCTCCCAGAGGGAGAGGGAGTAATTCGGGGTCAGGAGGCGCGACGATCGAAGACATGCAAGCATCTGCGCCCTCCAAGTCAGGGCCGCGGAACCGGCTTTGCCGGGCCGCAGGCGCAGCGGCCCCCTCGGGGGGCAGCGAACCACACGCAGTGGGGAGCGTGGGGGCCATGTTCATCCACATCCAGCCAGCAATCGTGTCGATGGCGTTGTGCCGGCCCACATCCTCGACGAACAACAGCATGTCGGCGTCGCCGGCAACCGCCGAAAACAGGGCGCACGCATGCACCGAGCCGGCCGACTTGTAGGTCGTTTCCTTGAGCCGGATGGTGTTGACCAGACCGTAAAGCTGGCCCTGGGTGATGCTGCTGCCTGCGGGCAGCGCAATCTGGTCTACCTCGTCCATCAGGCCGCCAAACACGCTGCCCTGCCCGCACCCGGTGGTGACCACCCGGTGCGCGGTTTTTTCCTCGATATCGTCGATACCATGGCGCGTTTTGACGGCAGCGGCGCCCACGTCCCAATCGACCGTGATCGACTCGATGTCGGCCACATCCCGCACCAGGCGCTGGTTGCGCAGGTAGCCCAGCACCAGCAGTTCCGGGTTCGCGCCCAGCGTCATCAGCGTGACCAGTTCGCGCTTGTCGACATAGACCGTGAGCGCGCGTTCGGCAGGAATCGAAACTTTTTGAAGTACGCCGAATTCGTTGACTGCCTCGATTTCGCTGGTCAAAGGGGCCTGGGCTTGCGTCAGAAGAGGAAGGGACATGGCGAGAAGACTATCGTAAAAAAGGCCGGCGCCTTGCGGCCCGGCCTTTTGAGGGAGATTGCGGTTATCAAGGTTTCTTGTCGGGATTCGACACTGCGTCGGGCACCTTGGTGCTCGGTGGGGCGGCAGCGGTTTCAGCCGGTGAATGGGCGCCCGCAGCTTCCAGGGGCTTGGGCGCTTCAGGCGGTGTATAGGCAAAAACGCCCGGTTCGGCGCAGGGCGGCGTGGCCGTCGCCGCCTTGGTTTCCTTGCCGGCGGCCTGGGCCGATTTCAGGTAGCTGGTGGCCACCCGGTCCTGCAACAGGCACAACTGGAAGGCATCGACCTTGCCGGCCCAAGCGGCCTTGGCTGCGGATTCGTCGGACTTAGCCTTGGCCTCGGGCGCTGGCGGCGGGAGTTTGGCCGCCGCCAGCGAACAGACGCCAAGCAGCAGGCTGGTGATCAGAAATTTTTTCATGGCAATTCTCACTCGTGTGTTTAAGCCTGCACGGCAGGACCGGCGGGCGGCACTGGTTCGGTGCGCTGCGCGGGAATACGTCCGGCCTTGATGTCGTCGTACCAGAACTCGTGGTGTTCCCTGGCCCAGGTTTCATCAACATAACCGGTTTTCATGCCTTTGTAGGCGCCTTCCATGCCAATCGTGCCGATGTAGATGTGGCCGATGAACATCGCCGTCATCAGCACCGTGGCCACGGCGTGGACCATGTGGGCGATCTGCATGGTGCTGCGCTCGTACAGCAGGCCGGGCAGCAGCATGTCGAGCACCAGCCCCGAGCCGACCACCACCATGCCCAGGAACAGCACGCCGCCCCAGAACACCAGCTTTTCACCCGCGTTGAAACGGTGCGACGGCACTTCCTTGCCCGACAGGATGCCGCCGCCCTTGAGCAGCCAGTGCAGGTCGCCCTGGCGTGGCAGGTTATCGCGCACGAAGGTGAAAAACACGACCAGCAGCGACACCGCGAACACCGGGCCAGCAAAATTGTGCACGTTTTTCAGCGCATAAGCCAGCCAGCCAAACAGCTGGCCGCCCATGACCGGCAGCGCGAAGAACTTGCCGAAGGCCATGACGATGCCCGAAATGGCAAGCACGCAAAAAGCGATGGCGTTGGCCCAGTGCGCCGAACGCTCGAACGGCGTGAAGCGCTCGATCTTGCGGCCAGTGTTGGCGCCGTGCAGTTTGATCGTGCCTTTGCCCAGGTAAAACAGGGCAATCGCACCGGCCACAATCAGCAGCAAGGCGCCGCCGTAGGGAATCAGCCAGTTGTTGCGCACCTGGCGCCAGGCTTCGCCGGCATTGGTGACGCGCGAGCCGGGGTACTGCACAAACGGCTGGATCAGGTTGCCGGCTTCGGGCGCCTGGCTTTTGGGCAGGCTGCTGTAACCGGTCACGCCTGCGCCCACCTGGCGCCACATGGGCGTATTGTTGCCGGGCTGGACCTTGGCGCGCTCGCCATTGGTCTGCCTGGCATAGCCCGGGTCTTCGCTGGCGTCGGGCTTGACGTCGAAGATGTTCTGGCCCTGAATGCCGCCCGTGGCCGCCGGGGCCACCGAAGTCACAGCCGCCGCTAGCGCAGTTGCGACCGGCGCCTGTGCTGGAGGGGCAGCCGGGGTTTGGGCGGCAGCCAGCCCGGCCCAACCGAGTGCTATTACAAATATAGCTAATCGTGCTCGTTCCATAAGGGCTCCGGTCACTTTTCTGACGTGTTCATCTTGGGATATTCGTTCTGGGAATTCTGCATGCGGGCCTTGAGCCCCTCCTCCCAGCTGGTCTTGCCTCCCGGCGTCCAGCCCGGTGCAACAAAGCTGTTTTGCGCCCCCTGAAATGCGGGCGTGTCGCTTTTGACTCCAGCGCCGGTCTGCGGTTTTTCACCACAGGCCGCTATGAGCACGACAGCGCAGAGGGTCAATGCCATGCGCATCATGACTTGGCTCCTGCAGGCGGCTGGCCGGCTTGCTTCGACCCATAAGCCGTTCCCCAACCCCAGACCTCGGCGCCTTTTCCACGCTGCACCACCCGGTTGCGGAAAATGTCGGCCACCACATCGCCATCGCCGGCCAGCAGCGCCTTGGTCGAGCACATCTCGGCGCAAGCGGGCAGCTTGCCTTCGGCCAGGCGGTTGCGGCCGTATTTCTCGAACTCGGCCTGGCTGCCGTTGACCTCGGGGCCGCCGGCGCAGAAGGTGCACTTGTCCATCTTGCCGCGCACGCCAAAGGTGCCGGTGGACGGAAACTGCGGCGCGCCAAACGGGCAGGCGTACGAGCAGTAACCGCAGCCGATACAGATGTCCTTGTCGTGCAGCACCACGCCTTCGTCGGTGCGGTAGAAACAGTTAACCGGGCAAACGGCCATGCAAGGCGCGTCGCTGCAGTGCATGCAGGCCACCGAGATGGATTTTTCACCGGGAACACCATCGTTGAGCGTGACCACGCGGCGGCGGTTGACGCCCCACGGGACTTCGTTTTCGTTCTTGCAGGCAGTGACGCAGCCATTGCATTCAATGCAGCGCTCCGCGTCACAGACAAATTTCATGCGTGCCATTTTTGTTCTTCCTTATGCTCGTTCGACATTGCAAACGGTTGTCTTGGTTTCCTGCATCATCGTCACGCTGTCGTAGCCGTAGGTCGTGCCGGTGTTGATGGCCTCGCCGCGCACCACGGGCGCAGCGCCTGCGGGGTAGTAGGCCAGCATGTCGGCGCCCTGCCAGCGTCCCGAGAAGTGAAACGGCATGAACACCGTGTCCGGCCCGACGCGCTCGGTGACCAGCGCCTGCACATTGAGCCGCGCGCCGGTCGGCGTGCTGACCCAGGCGCGTTCACCGTTGCGGATGCCTTTTTCGGCCGCCACCTTGGGATTGATCTCGATGAACATTTCCTGCTGCAGCTCGGCCAGCCACGGGTTCGAGCGGGTTTCCTCGCCGCCGCCTTCGTACTCGACCAGCCGGCCCGAGGTCATGATCAGCGGGAACTTCTCATGCACCTTGTCGGCAATGTTCTTGTCCTGCAGCGTCTTGTAGAGCGTGGGCAGGCGCCAGAAAGCCTTCTTGTCGTCGTGCGTCGGGTACTTGGCCATCAGGTCGGGCCGGGTGCCGTACAACGGTTCGCGGTGCTGTGGAATCGCGTCGGGGAAGTTCCACACCACGGCACGCGCCTTGGCATTGCCGAAGGGATGGCAGCCGTGGTTCTTCATGACCACGCGGATCATGCCGCCGGACGAATCGGTCTTCCAGTTCTTGCCTTCGGCAGCCACCTTCTCGGCGTCGGTCAGCTCGTCCCACCAGCCGAGTTTTTTCACCAGCACATGGTCAAACTCCGGGTAGCCGGTGGTGATGTCGGCGCCCAGCGAATGCGAGCCGTCCTCGGCCAGCAGGCTCTTGCCTTCGCGCTCGACGCCAAAGTTGGCGCGGAAGTTGCCGCCGCCGTCCATGACGTGTTTCGAGGTGTCGTACAGGTTGGGCGAGCCGGGATGCTTCATCTCCGGCGTGCCCCAGCATGGCCACGGCAGACCAAAGTAGTCGCCGGTGGTGTCGTAGCCGCTTTGCTTGTCCTTGCCGCCCTTGGACTTGAGCGTCTTGACGTCGAACAGGTGCATGCTGCGCATGTGCGCCTTCAGGCGTTCCGGGCTCTGGCCGGTGTAGCCGATGGTCCAGCAGCTGCGGTTGATTTCGCGCAGGATGTCTTCGGGCACCGGCTCGTCCATGCCCTTGACCTGCTGCATCTTGAAGTTCTTGCTCAGCTCCTTGCCAAAGCCCAGCCGGTCGGCGAACTGCTGCATGATCATGTGGTCGCTGCGGCTTTCCCACAGCGGCTCGATGACTTTTTCGCGCCACTGCACTGAGCGGTTCGACGCGGTGCACGAACCGCTGGTCTCGAACTGCGTGGCGGCCGGCAACAGGTAAACGGCACGGTTCGGATTTTGGTCTTCGGCCTTGCCCGGCATGGCGGCCATGGCGGCGGTGGCTGATGGGTACGGGTCCACCACCACCAGCAGGTCGAGCTTGTCCATCGCCCGCTTCATCTCCAGGCCGCGGGTCTGCGAGTTGGGCGCATGGCCCCAGTAGAAAACGCCGCGAAGGTTGGAGTCCTGGTCGATGAATTCGTTTTTTTCCAGCACGCCATCGATCCAGCGCGAGACGGTGATGCCGGGCTTGCCCATCATGGCGGGCGAAGCGTACTTGGCCTTGATCCAGTCGAAGTCCACGCCCCATACCTTGGCGAAATGCTTCCAGGAACCTTCGGCCAGACCGTAGTAGCCTGGCAGCGAATCAGGATTGGGGCCGACATCGGTGGCGCCCTGCACATTGTCGTGGCCGCGGAAGATGTTGGTGCCGCCACCGCTCTTGCCGACATTGCCCAAGGCCAGTTGCAAAATGCAGGAAGCGCGCACGATGGCATTGCCGGTGGTGTGCTGGGTTTGCCCCATGCACCAGACCACGGTGGAGGGCCGGTTCTTGGCCATCATTTCAGCAGCAAGGTAAACACGCGCCTCAGGCACGCCGCACGCTTCCTCCACCTTGTCCGGGGTCCATTTGGCCAGCACTTCTTCCTTGATCTTGTCCATGCCATAGACGCGATCATTGATGTACTTCGTGTCTTCCCAGCCGTTCTTAAAGATGTGATAAAGCATGCCGAACAGAAAAGGAATGTCGGAGCCGGAACGGATTCGGATGTACTCGTCGGCCTTGGCGGCGGTGCGGGTGAAACGCGGATCGACCACGATCATCTTGCAACCGGTTTCCTTGGCATGCAGCATGTGCAGCATGCTGACCGGATGGGCCTCGGCGGCATTCGAGCCGATGTACAACGCGCACTTGCTGTTTTGCATGTCGTTGTACGAATTGGTCATGGCGCCGTAGCCCCAGGTGTTGGCCACGCCGGCCACCGTGGTCGAGTGGCAGATGCGGGCCTGGTGGTCGCAGTTGTTGCTGCCCCAGAAGCTCATCCACTTGCGCAGCAGGTAGGCCTGCTCGTTGTTGTGCTTGGAAGAACCAATCACATACAGCGAATCCGGACCGCTTTCCTTGCGAAGGGCGAGCATGCGCTCGGTGATTTCGTTCAGCGCCGTGTCCCAGCTGATGCGCTCGTACTTGCCATTGACCAGCTTCATCGGATAGCGCAGGCGGTATTCGCCGTGGCCGTGCTCGCGCAGCGCGGCACCCTTGGCACAATGCGCTCCCAGGTTTATGGGCGAATCAAACACCGCCTCCTGGCGCACCCAGACGCCGTTTTCAACAACGGCATCGACCGCGCAACCGACCGAGCAATGCGAGCAAATGGTGCGCTTGACTTCAATTTTGGAATTGCCGCCGGCTTCGCCGGGGGCCGCTGCGCTGGCTTTTTTAACCAGCGAGAGCTGGGTCGCCGCCAGCCCTACGCCCACGCCGAGTCCGGAGCGCCGCAGGAACGAGCGCCGGTCCATGGTGGGCAGGGCGTGCGACAGGCCGCGCGTCAGGCTTTGCACAAAGCGCGGGGCACCCGCACGGTGCGCAGTCAGGCCGGAAAGGCTGGAAGATTTTTTCGTGAGCAGCATGAAGCTCTCCGTGAGAATTGAAGAACGGCCAACCGGAAATTGGACCGGAAAGTGGAATCAGACGCGCGCGGTCTTGTAGTAGCGCTCGACATGCTCCGAAGCGCTGTAACCACCGCCTTTTTCAGGCGCCGGCCTGGGCGCCGCAACGGCGACTTCCGCAACCTGCACACGCGGGAGCGCCATCACGGCAGCGGCGGCTGCGCCGGTGGCTGCGGCACCGAAAAAGAAACCCCGGCGCGAGGGTTTGGGCTGGCTTTCCTGCATTTTTTGCTCCATGAAATTTTGGCGATATGTAAAAGCTTGCATAACTCTACGTTAGTCATAGGCGCACCACAATGGTTCACGGAAATACAACCCTAAAACCAAGGGAAAACCTTAGGCTCTCTAAGATTTTGTACTGCGCGGCTGGGGGCTGAAACCGTGATCAGGCAGAAATTGCAGCCAGGGCTGCAATCAGGGATGTTTCACTCCAGCATGTCAAAACCTTGCGATTCAACACTGACAAACGCTTGCGCAAAGCACGCGAATGTACGGTAGAAACGCGCCTTCGGATGCCGCATGACCGCCTCGCACATCATGGGAAACCAGGGCTGCACATGGCGCGTGAAAAACGCGCGCTGGCGCGTCAGGTTGGCCACTTCCACATCATCGCCGGCGATCAGGTAACGCATGACTTCGCACAGATACGCGGCATGGTCCTCGGTCTCGGACATGGCGCCGTCGCGCGCCAGGCCAAGCGCCGCCAGGTCGGTGCGCAGCGCTGCCAGCGGTTTTTCGTTCAGGAAGCCGCTGAGGTAGTGGGAGCCGAACAGATAGACCTCTGGCTTGCCCACGCCGCCAAACAGGGTGTCGTATTCATGGCGGGTGTCGGCCAGCGACTGTTCGCGTGCAGCGGCGACTACTTCGCCCCATGGGCCTTCCAGCAGCGCGCCGGCGGCCGGGGCTTCGGTCGCGGCGACGCGCAGCCTGTCGTACAGGTCGGCGGAGGGCGGCGCATAGAGCAGCGCGGCGAGCAGTCCGTAGACCTCGGCACGCGCGGTTTCTTCGTCGAGGGTGGAGGCGGTGAGTTGGGCTTGCATGGGAATTTTTGCCTGTGGACTGGGATTAGCGGATGTCGCCGATCTTGACTTCGTTGTCGGCCGAGTAGATGTCGATCACGCGGCAGTCGCTGCACATCTTCAGGCGGTCCGCCGCCGCACCCTGGAACATGGCATGGCCGGCCAGCTTGCCCAGCATGGATTCAATCGCCTTGAGCGTGCCGAATGGCTTGCTGCAGCGAATGCAGGCATAGGGCTGCATCTCGTTGATCACCACGGCTTCCTTGCGCTGCGGCGTGAGCCTGAGCTGGGGCACCAGCGCCAGCGCATTTTCCGGACAGGTCGTGACGCACAGGCCGCATTGCACGCAGTTCTTTTCAATGAATCTGAGCTGCGGGCGTTCGGCGTTGTCCTGCAGGGCGCTGGCCGGGCAGGCGCTGACGCAGCTCAGGCACAGGGTGCAGGCGTCCTTGTCGATGGCCAGCGCGCCCAGCGGCGATGCGGCCGGCAGCGCAATCAGCTCTGCCTGCACCATCGATTGCAGCATCAGGTGGTCGAGCGCCAGTTCCAGCGTGGCGCGCTTGTCGGCCTGCACCGCAAAGCCGGCCGCCTGCGCCACGCCCTGCGCGGGCGCCGCCTGCAGTTGCGCGTCCAGGCCGGCCAGGTCACGCGCATCCTTCGCCTCAAAAATACGGAAGTGTTCGCCCTGATAGCCTAGCCCCGTCAATATCGCCTGCGCGACTTGCATCTGCTCGCGAAGGGCCTCGCGGTACTGCGGCGCTTCTTCGGCCGTCATCAGCACCCAGACCTGGGAAGCGCCATAGGCAATGCTGGACAGCCATAATTCCAGCCCGGTGGAGGCAGTATGAAAGAGACCCAGCGGCATCACGCGCGCCGGCACGCCGCGAATCGCCGGATCGAGCCGGGCCATGCGGCCCAGGTCGCCCAGCAGGCGCGTGCCGGCCTCCTGGCTGTGCAACAGCAGCGCGGCATGCTTGCCGCCGGCTTTGGCGTAGGTGCTCAGCAGCGTCTTGATTTTGGCGCCCTGCTCTGCAGGACGCGGGTAGGCATAGGAAATGGCGCCGGTCGGGCAGACGGTGGTGCAGGCGCCGCAGCCGACGCACAGGTTCGGGTTCACCTTGATCTGCTGGCGGTTTTTTTCGCTGCTGATGGCCGACGCCGAACACACGTCGATGCAGGCGCTGCAGCCCACGGTGTTGTTGCGGCTGTGGGCGCACAGCTTTTGCCTGTAATTGAAGAACTTGGGCTTTTCAAACTCGCCCACCAGCGAACGCAATTGCAGCAGCGTGCGGCTGTCCTGGCCGTCCCAGCGGAAATAGCCCTGCGGCAGCGCATGCTGGGTGAAGGCCGGCGCGCTTCGCAGGTCGAGCACCAGGTCGAATTTTTCGCTCAGCGCTTCGGGCTCGCGGCTGAAATCGATGGCGCCGGCGACGCCGCAGACCTTCACGCAGGCCCGGTGCGACTGGCACAGGCTCATGTCGATCTGGTAGTCAAAGCCGATGGCGCCTTCCGGGCAGGCCGACAGGCAGGCGTTGCAGCGGGTACACAGGTCCAGGTCGATCGGGTTGCTGCGCGTCCAGTTCAGCTCGAAAGCACCCAGCCAGCCGGTGAGCTGCCTGATCTGCCCGGCCAGCACCGGGTAGCGCCGCTCCTGCAGACCGCCATGGCTGCCTGCGCCCAGGCTGAACAGCGTGACGTCGAGCGCATCCGAGACCAGTTCGGCGGCGCGCTCGGCCGCATCGAGTGGGCCGATGATGAGCAGGCGGCCGGCACTCTTGTATGTCACCGTTGGCACCGGTTCGGCATCGGGCAGATGCGCCAGCGCCAGCAAGGCGGCGATCTTCGGGCTGGCTTGGGCCGCGTCCTTGCTCCAGCCGCCGGTTTCGCGGATGTTGACGAACTTGATGACGGACGTGGCGCCTTCGGTCTGCTGCGCGAGTTCGGCGAACAGCCGCGTTTCCTGGGTGCAGGCGACGATGACGTCGTCGCCTGACTGGATGGCCTTCTGGAACGCGCCCGCTTCGCGCCGGCACAGCGTCGAATGCAGCGTCAGGTTTTCGTCAAGTGCCGTGCCCAGCGCTCGGGGCTGAAGGGGCATGGTCTGGTTGCAGTCGCAAATGAGAGTGGGCATGGTCGTCGGGTTGGCTGGCGCCGTGATCCTCGAAAGGCTCGGGCTGACTGGGGAGTTCAGCGATTGGGGTTTTCGGACCGTGAATTTCTGGGGAATTTCCGGACTGCGCCACGGCCTCAGGCGTGGGGTTATTCAAGTCATCCGGTGGTAATGAATCTACAGGAGATTGCAATGCAGCGGCTTCCTGGCCACCATCATTGTTTTCATCATCCTCGTTAAAAATTTTCAACAGCCTGGCGCCGACCATCTGGCGCAGCATGGATTCCGGAATCGGGTCGGCGATGGAGTAGTCGCTAATATAAATGTCCAGCCCGTCCATCACGTTGTAGTGCGGGTCGGTGAACAGTTTTTTCATGGCGGCGTTGCGCACGTCGGCGCCGACATTTCGGGCCATGAAGGGCTTAAAGTCGGAGTCCTGCGTGAGCGCCTTCACATCGTCGAGCGACAGCAGCTTTTCGGGTTGTTCCGCCGGGGACGCCGCAGGTGCCGACAAATGGGCCTGATCGGGTTTCAGTGCGGCAGGCGAAACGGCGGCAGCCGCAGACAGTGGCGCGGCTTTCGTCGGCGCGGCAGGCTCGTCCAGCGGCTTGCCCTGCAGCGCGTCGGTCTTGCGCCGCGCCCAGCGGCCCAGGAATCCGGAATGCTCTTCAGCCACGGCCGCCTCCTCCGCCAAACTTCTTTTCGGTGCTTACGCGCGCCGGGCTGCCGAAGCGGTCCACCAGCGGCTTGAAGCTTTGCGGGCGCTGGCGGCGCTTGGCTTCGAGCACATGGTGCTCGTCGACGAAATGCCGCATCCACTGCACCACATCGGGCGGCGCGGGCACCTGTTCGACGGTTTCCTGCGCATCGAGCCAGCGGCCGGCATCGTGGTAGCTCAGGGTGACGATCTGCGGCACGGCGACGGGCTCATCGGCCAGGCCGGCCTCTTCTTCCATGCGCCAGACGACCCAGAAGCAAGGCTGCGGCGTGGTGACATTCAGGTAATAGCCTTCGGCGTCGCCCCGGTGCAGTTCCACCCGAAAGCCGGGATGCAGCCAGCGCTCTTCGCGTTCGTCCTTCAGCAGCAGGCGCGGCTGATGGCCAAAGCCGTCTTCGTGCGGCACCACGTCGGCCAGCATCCAGCGCCACGGCTGCCAGACGTTGTCAATGCGCTCGCGGCGCATGACCACAGCCACGTCCATGCACGGGCGGCGAAGCGCCTCATCGGACTCGGGGTACAGCATTAGAAAGTCAAGCATGGCGGAAGTGTACGGCGCGCCTTATGCCCGCTCGAATCTAGGTCTTTTGCCGCGTGGCCGTCTGCGGTAGGATGCCCTTCCAGCCGTGCCTGCGTTCCGCCAACGGTTCCAGGCGCCTGCGCTGGATCACACGCTGGCGAGCATGGCTTGCCGCAATTTTGGCTGGAGAACCAATGGACCATCAGGCGTATTCCCGAAGGCGATGGGGTCAGTGGCTCGGTAGCATGACGCTGCTGGCTTTCGCCGGCTGCGCCACCCGGCCGGCTTCTGAACCACGCTCTTTAAAATCGGCACAAGCGGGAAGCGACATCGCCCTGTTTGCACTGTCTCTGCTGGACATGCCTTACGTGTCGGGCGGACGCGGCCCGGCCACGGGATTCGATTGCTCCGGACTCGTTTCCCATGTGTACCTTCAGGCCGCCGGCATCCCGCTGCGGGGAAGCGCAGCGTCCATGGCCAAGGCCGCGCGCCCGGTCAATCCGGCCGACCTGATGGCTGGCGACCTGGTGTTTTTCAACACCCTGGGCTACTCCTTTTCGCATGTCGGCATCTATGTGGGCGACGGGCGCTTCGTGCATGCCAGCAACCCGCGCACCGGCGTCAGGACCGACCGGCTCGACAGCAAGTATTACGCAGCCCGTTTCGAAGGCGCGAAAACATTGCTGGGCTAAACGCGCTGCGGGACGACCGATTCGCCCCGCCCTGCTCTTTTTTCGACACTACAAAATCAATAGCATACTGTGCAGGCAGGCCGTGCGCAAAGCCGCTTTTTCTTCATGAAAAGCAATGAAGGGCGGGTCAAGGCTTTGCCGGCAGCGGCGACCAGGCCGGCCGCGCCTGGCGCTCGGTGTCCACGACGACCAGGTAGCGGCCCGGCGATGGCGTGGGCGTGCGGTCCTTGCGCAGCACCCACAACGGCTCTCCGCTGGCCACTGCGCGTTCGTAGTCTTCATCGAGCAGGGCATGGCGGTCGATGAAGTCATTGAGCGTTGCCGGAATGCGCACGCAGCCCTCGGACTGCGGCGTGCCCAGGCGCGGCGCGGCCAGAACCGGATCGGTCGAATGCATCTGCAGCCGCAGCGTGCCCATCGCGCCATTGCCCCAGCCGCGCGGCGACTCGACCCAGCCAAAGTCGTAGATGCGCATGCCCTTGACGCCATAGCCGCGAAAGCCGAGCTTGTTTTTCGTGCCCTCGGCGCGAAAGTCCGGGTTCGCCAGCGAATGGTCAAAAACGCCGAGCGGCGTCAGGAAATGCTCGTAGCGCCCCGGCAGGCCAGTCGATACCGGTGTGGCCCCGATGAAGCCCCAGCCGCGCCCGGCCGACCCCCAGTACAGCAGCGCGGCCTGCACGTTGGGGCTGCGGTCCACCAGCACGATGAACTGGGGCGCGGCCAGCGTCACCTGCGCCGCAGTCAGCGCGTCCTGCAGGCGTGCGGCATACGCCACACGCTCGTCGTCGGGAACCAGCAGGCGCGGAGCCACCTCGCGTGCAAACTCGGCGGCCAGCGGCACCGGGCCGGCAGGCGCCACGCCATCAAGCAGCGGGGCTGAAGCCGACGCCGGGGCGCTCAGGCTCAAGCCCAGAAAAGCGCCCAGCGCGAGGGCGGCTGACCGCCTGGACAGACCGCCGCACCGCACCAGCCCGGCGGGTGCGTTTGCCCAAGGTGCCATGTCAGCGGCTCCCTTGGTCTGCATGTTCTTGAGCCGAAGTGTGCCGAAAAATCCAATACTCATGGGCTGATTGTGCGGGAGCACCGCACAACCTGGCTCCTGCCCGGGGCTTGGTCAAGCGCCGCTGGCGGCATGGATGCGGTAGCCTGCCGCCACCGCCGCCTGGCTGCCGCGCCGTATCGCCACCGCGCAGTACTTGAATTCCGGAATCTTGCCAAACGGGTCGAGCGCGGCATTCGTCATCAAATTGGCCGCCGCCTCGTAGTAGGCAAACGGCATGAACACCGCGCCCAGCGGCGTGCCGTCGTCGCGGCGCACATGGATCGCCACCGCGCCCCGGCGTGACTGCACCGTGGCCACATCGCCGGGCTTCAGCCCCATTGCGAGCAGGTCGGCGCCGCACAGCGAGGCGGTCGCCATCGGCTCCAGCGCATCGAGGACCTCCGAGCGCCGCGTCATGCTGCCGGTGTGCCAGTGCTCCAGTTGGCGGCCGGTGATGAGCACAAAGGGAAACTCGGCATCGGGCCGCTCGTTGGCCGGAATGATGTCGGCGGGCACCAGATGCACGCGGCCATCTGCGGTGTCGAAATGGTCGATGAACACGATTGGTGCGCCGGGGTCGCCGGCGCTCAGGCAGGGGTAGGTCACGCTGGATTCACGCTCCAGCCGCTCCCAGGTGATGCCGGCTATTGAACTGTGCATCGCCTGGCGCATTTCCTCATACACGGCAGCGACGCCGTGGTTAAGGCCTTCATAGTTCCAATCCAGCCCCATGCCGGCCGCCATCTGCTGCACGATCCACAGGTCCGGCCTAGCGTCGCCGGGCGGATCAATCGCCTGCTGGCCCAGCTGCACCATACGGTCGGTGTTGGTCGCCGTGCCGGTTTTCTCGGGCCAGGCGGTGGCGGGCAGCACCACGTCGGCCAGCCAGGCGGTTTCGGTCATGAAGATGTCCTGCACCACCAGGTGCTCCAGGCTGGCCAGCGCTTGGCGCGCATGGTTCAGGTCGGGGTCGCTCATGGCCGGGTTCTCGCCCAAGATGTACATGCCGCGAATCCTGTGCGGGTCGGTTTCCGGGGCGAGGATCTTGTGCATGATCTCGACCACGGTGTAGCCGGGCTGGTCATCAAGCTTCATGCCCCAGAAATCCTCGAACCAGGCGTGCGCGGCCGGGTTGGTCACGCGCTGGTAGTTCGGAAACATCATCGGGATCAGCCCGGCGTCGCTCGCGCCCTGCACATTGTTCTGGCCGCGCAGCGGATGCAGGCCCGAGCCGGGCTTGCCGATCTGGCCGGTGACGGTCGAGAGCGCAATCAGGCAGCGTGCGTTGTCGGTGCCGTGGACATGCTGGCTGATGCCCATGCCCCACAAGATCATCGCGCCTTTCGCCCGGGCAAATTCACGCGCCACTTCGCACAGCGTTTCGGCCGGGATGCCGCAAATCGGCGCCATCGCCTCGGGGCTGTAGCCCTGGACATTGGCACGCAGCGCTTCGTAGTTGCTGGCGCGTTCCTCGATGAACGCCATGTCGGCCAGCCCCTCGTCGATCACCGTGTAAATCAGCGCATTGAGCATCGCCACGTCGGTGTCGGCCTTGAACTGCAGCGTGCGCCAGGCGTGTTTGCCGATGTCGGTGACGCGCGGGTCGGCCAGCACGATCTTCGCGCCCTTTTTGGCGGCGTTCTTCATCCAGGTCGCCGCCACCGGGTGGTTGCCGGTCGGGTTCGAGCCGATGATGAAGATCAGGCCCGCGTTTTCGACGTCGTGAACCTGGTTGCTGACCGCCGCCGAACCGACACCTTCGAGCAGCGCCGCCACGCTCGATGCATGGCACAGCCGGGTGCAATGGTCCACGTTGTTGCTGCCAAAGCCGGTGCGTATTAACTTCTGGAACAAATACGCCTCCTCGTTGCTGCCCTTGGCCGAACCAAAGCCAGCCAGCGACTTTTTGCCTTGGGTGTCGCGCAGGTTTTTCAGCGCGCCGGTGGACAGCGCCAGCGCCTCGTCCCAGGTGGCTTCGCGGAACACCTCGGTCCAGTCGGCCGTGTCGCGGTTCAGGTGCTTCAAAGCCTGCGGGTCTTTTGCCACGCCGGCCTTGCGGATCAGCGGCACCGTCAGCCGCTGCGGGCTGTGCGCGTAGTCAAAGCCGAAGCGGCCCTTGACGCACAGCCGCGAATGGTTGGCCGGGCCGTCGCGGCCCTCGACGCTGACGATGGCGTTGTCTTTCACGTTGTAGGTCAGCAGGCAGCCGACGCCGCAGAACGGGCAGACCGAATCGATCTTCTTGTCCACGATTTGCGAGCCGATTTGCGTCTTGGGCATCAGCGCGCCGGTCGGGCAGGCCTGCACGCATTCGCCGCAGGCCACGCAACTGCTGTCGCCCATGGGGTCGTTCAGGTCGAACACGATTTCGCTATGCGCGCCGCGCAGGGCAAAACCGATCACGTCGTTGACCTGTTCCTCGCGGCAGGCACGCACGCAGCGGTTGCACTGGATGCAGGCGTCCAGGTTCACCGCCATCGCGGGATGGGACCAGTCGGCTTGGGGCTGGTCGCGACGCAGTGTCTTGAGTTCAGGGCGAACGGTGACACCCATTCGGGAAGCCCAGTCACTGAGTTCGCCGTGCTGCAGCGACTCATCCGCTTCAATCCATTTGTAGCCGCATCAGGCATGTCCGACAGCAGCATTTCCAGCACCATCTTCTGGCTTTTCACGGCGCGCTCGCTCTGCGCCTGCACCTCCATGCCCGCCGTCACGCTGCGGCAGCAACTCGGTGCCAGCGTGCGCTCGCCCGCAATTTCCACCACGCAGGCGCGGCAGTTGCCGTCGGGCCGCAGGCCGTCCTGGTGGCAAAGGCGCGGAATCTGCACGCCATGGCGCTCGGCGGCCTTGAGGATGGTTTTACCCTCGAAGGCGTGAACGGTTTGCTGATCGAGCGTGAATTCGACCGTGGGCAGCGCGACTTCAATGGCTTGGGCTCGTGCGTTCATTCAGGCCACCTCATGGGCAAAATATTTCTGCACACAGCGCACCGGGTTGGGCGCCGCCTGACCCAGGCCGCAAATCGACGCATCGGTCATCACCACGTTCAAGTCTTCCAGCGTGGCGTTATCCCAGCGGGGCGCTTCCATCAGCTTCGCGGCCTTTGCCGTGCCGACGCGGCACGGCGTGCACTGGCCGCAGCTTTCATTGGCAAAAAACCGCATCATGTTCAGCGCCGCGTCGCGCGCCTTGTCATGCTGGCCGAGCACGATGACGGCGGCCGAGCCGATGAAGCCGCCGTGCGGCTGCAGGGTGTCAAAGTCCAGCGGCACATTGGCATGGCTGGCCGGAAAGATACCGCCCGACGCGCCGCCCGGCAGGTAGGCATAAAGCGTGTGGCCGTCCGCCATTCCGCCGCAATATTCGTCAATCAGTTCCTGCACGGTGATGCCGGCCGGCGCCAGCTTGACGCCCGGCTGTTTCACCCGTCCGCTGACGCTGAAGCTGCGCAGCCCCTTGCGGCCGTTGCGGCCAAAGCTGCCGAACCAGTGCGGGCCTCTTTCAACAATGTCGCGCACCCAGTACAGCGTTTCGAAGTTGTGCTGCAGCGTCGGCCGGCCGAACAGGCCGACCTCGGCGATGTAGGGCGGGCGCATCCGGGGTTCGCCGCGCTTGCCCTCGATGCTCTCGATCATGGCGGATTCCTCGCCGCAGATGTAGGCGCCCGCCCCCCGGCGCAGCTCGAGCAGCGGCAAAGGACACGGCGAATCGGCCTGCAGCTTGGCGATTTCGGCCTTCAGCAGCGCACGGCAATCGTGGTATTCATCGCGCAGGTAGATGTAGCAGGCCTCAGCGCCCACGACCTGCGCGGCAATCAGCACGCCTTCCAGAAAGCGGTGCGGGTCGCGCTCCAGGTAGGTGCGGTCCTTGAAGGTGCCGGGCTCGCCTTCGTCGATGTTCACGGCCATCAGGCGCGGCGCGCTCTGCTCTCGCACGATGCGCCATTTGCGCCCGGCCGGAAAACCCGCGCCGCGCAGGCCGGAGTTTTCCATGGCATGCAGGACGCGCTCGGCGTCCTGCATGCCATTGACCAGAGAAGCGGCCAGCGCATAGCCGCCGTGGGCGCGGTAGGTGGCGTAATCGGTGTGGCCGGACAGTTCTGGAATGCTTTTTTCGGCCCAGTCGGACGCTACAAAGTTAATAGCTACTAGCACCCGTGGATATTGCGCAATAGCCGTATTTGATGCATAAACCACGGCTTCAGGCGTGGCAAACGGCACCGGCGTCTGGTGCACCACCGCCGCCGGCGCCTGCTCGCAGCGGCCGATGCACGGCGCGGCCATCACCCGCACCTCGGCGCCCAGCAAGGCCGGCAGACGCGCCAGCAAGTCCTGCGCGCCGGCCAGCTCGCAGCTCAGCCCGTCGCAGACGCGCACCGTCAGGCCGGGCGCCTGTCCATCGCCTTTCGCATCGCCCTTGACGACTTCGAAGTGGTGGTAGAAGGTCGCCACCTCATACACCTTGGCCATGGGGAGGTTCATCTCTTTGGCCAGCGCCACCAGATGCCGCTCGTGCAGGCAGCGGTACGCGTCGTTGAGCTGGTGCAGATGCTCGATCAGCAGGTCGCGGCGATGGCCTTCTGCCGGGCGCACGCCAATCAGCGCGCGGACTTCTTCAAGGGAGGCGTCGTCGGCCTGTCGGCCCTTGAGCTTGCTTTGGCGGCGGATGCGGTCCCGCAACTGGTCCACCGTGGCGAGGGCGATGGCCGGGACCGGGCTTTCAGGGCTGGCAGGGTTCATGCCTCACTGTCGCGGCTGGCGTCGGACGCGTCAAATTGAATCGGTGTATGAGGTGATTCAATTTGTGAATGCGCATCGCGCGCAGCACCAGATTGCCGGTTGCTCGCGCTTCATAACAACACTGCGTGGGGCAATTTTGACTTTGAAGCGGGAAATCAGTTTTTTTACGTGGAGTCGGCATGATCTGTAAGGGGCATGAATCTTGCCTCGTCATAGAGATACCGACCAGCAGGCCACAGAAACTTCTTTGGCAACCAAATTTCATGCTCGTCTGCGATGCTTGGGTTTGAAGAGTCCAACACCGTCTAGGGACTGCCAGCGGTTAACGGTGACCGAACGGTGACCACATACACTTTCAGGAAGAAAGTGAGACGCACAAAGAAAAACAGCCTAGAGACTTTTGATCTCTAAGCTGTAGTTCTATAACGCTTTTGTTATGGTGCGGCTGGCAGGAATTGAACCCACGACCCCTTGGTTCGTAGCCAAGTACTCTATCCAACTGAGCTACAGCCGCCAAGCTTCGAATTATAGCGCAATTATTGAAGCTGGCTGATCATTCCCAAAGAAGAAATCAGGGCAATTGCAATTATCCCCGGACCTGAAAGATTCAAAAGTGATTCCCTGCGATGGCGCAGCAGCACCATGGCAAATTTTCCTGTCGTCGAGAGATTGGCTGGCGCGTGCCTTTTCCGCGCCCGACATTCATCTTCGTGCACCGAGCGCAGGCGGTTTTCAATTTCCCGACGGCCCCTGGCGACCCTGGCCAGCGCCCGGGTCGATGAGACGCCTTTGGAGACAATGCATACAACGTGCACTCCGCTGATGCCTTGCCATTGATTGGTTTCGCGCTGGCGCTCGGCTATGCGCACGGCGAAACCCTGTACGGAACACAGCATGAAAAGCCAGGATTGGGAGAAAGGACGGTGATCGACACGCCTGCACCAAGGGCCGGCAGTCTTCGCCAATTGACCGTTCGGAAATGCTGGACTGTCTTGACCGCTGTTCAATGCGCGCTTGTTTTCAAAGCCCGCTTCAACCCATCGATGTTCAGCAGCCTGATGTGCCGTTTGTCGACTTCAAGTAAATTCAATTGCTGAAAGGCAGAAAAAGTCCTGCTCACGGTCTCTAACGTCATTCCAAGGTAGCTTCCAATCTCGGCGCGCGACATCCGCAGGTGGAATTCAACGGCCGAGTAACCCCGCATTTTCAGCCGGTGCGAAAGGTTCAGCAAAAAGGCAGCCAGCCGCTCTTCCGCATTCATGCTTCCCAGCAGGGTGATCAAGCGATGCTCTCGCAAGATTTCACGGCTCATCATTCGCGCGATCAGCTGCAGAAGGCCAGCGTTGCTTGCAGCCAGTTCCGTCAGATGAGAATAGGAAATCACGCAAACGTCGGCGTCCTCCAGCGCAATGGCGCTGCTCGCATGGGTGCCACAAGCCACTCCGTCCAGACCGAGAACTTCACCCGCCATGCAAAAGCCGTTGACCTGCTCCCTTCCATCCGCCAGCAGCAACCTGGATTTGAAGGTGCCGCTTCGCACCGCGTACAGGAACTGAAAGTAGTCGCCTTCATGGAAGAGGGTTTGTCCGGTCTTGACCTTGCGCTGGCCGAATCTGAATGCGTCCAACTGACGCGCATCGTTCACGGCGATTCCGCACGGAAAGCACGTTTCGTTATGAAGGCATGTGGCGCAGCGCGCCATGAGGGACGTATCCGGTAAGGATGTTTCTGCCTTTAGCCGGATGCGCGGCTCTGGGGGACGGGCTAAGTTTTCGAAAACGGCGGACATGGCAAACGCTCCTTCGACTGACGCTGAAAAATCTCAACAGTCGGCATGCTGTGAGGCGTTAAGCACCGCTTTCGCGAGCTGGTCAAATTGATGGGTCTTGTCCAGAAAATCTTCGGCCCCGGCACACAGATAGCGCTTTCTATAGATCGGGTCCGAACTGTTGCTGAAGATCACAAATGCGATGTCGGGCGCTGCATGGCGAATTGCCCGCAATACCTGCAAGCCAGACCCGCCTTCGAGTTGAACGTCCAGAACGACCACATCGGGGTAGACGGCAAGAATGCCCTCGATCGAATCCTGGGGCGTTTCGGCCTGGCCGACGACGGTCATGGCGCTGGCTCCGAGTATCGATGCCACGCGTTCCCGTATGACAAGTGAATCGTCTGCAATAAAGATTCTTAACGATGCATTATCTTGGCCCATTGCGTTACTATGCCGCCCATTGATGATGCGTGCCATGCGTGTTGCCTGACAAGCAGCATCGGAAAAATCCGGATGAATCAAAGGTCAGCACCGACCACCACTCAGCCAATCCCGGCAAGCTTGGCGGCATGAAAACCGCTCCATCACGATCACCGGTGCACGCAAGACCCTTCAAATCGTTTCATGGCTCCAAGGGCTCGGTCACGCCATGCTTGATGGCGTAACGAATCAGTTCACTCTGGTTTTGCAGATTCATTTTCTGCATGAGATTGGCTTTATGGGTGCTGATGGTTTTTGCCGAAAGGTTCAGCCGCCCCGCAATATCGGTGACAGACATGCCGATGGCGATCAAACGGAAGACCTCGAATTCCCGGTCCGTCAGCTTTTCATGCGCTGCCGAGGTTGATCCCAGCATGGAGCCGAGTGCCAGTTGCTCGGCAACCCCTGTGCTGATGAAAGCGCCGCCAGCTGCAATCTTGCGCAGCACCTGCATCAGTTGCGTCGGTGCACTTTCCTTGGTCAGGTAGCCACTGGCGCCGGACTTGATCGAGCGAACGGCGTACTGCAGTTCTTCATGCATGCTGAGCACAAGAATGCGCAGTTTCGGCTTTTCGCAACGCACTAGCTTGATCAGTTCCATTCCGCTTCGGCCCGGCATAGACAAGTCAAGAACGAGAACATCGAAATCAGACTCACGCACCTGACGCATGACCTCCATTCCATTGGACGCTTCACCGACCACGGTCATGTCTTCCGCCGAGGTAACAATCCGCTTGAGGCCCTCTCTCACAATGGCATGATCGTCCGCTATCACGATCCTGATCATTGGTGAACTCCAGTCTGGTCCAAGGGAATGCTGACCTCTACGGTAGTTCCCTTTCCCCGCGCACTGCTGATGGCAACGCTTCCCCCGAGGAGTTGTGCCCGCTCGCGCAGGCCCATGAGCCCGAGTGATTGGGGCTTGCGTGCGCCATCCGAAAAGAATCCGCAGCCATTGTCCTGAACTCGCAATCTCACCGCATCCTGGGTTTTGTCCAGCGTGACGATGACCTGCGAGGCAGCCGCATGCTTGGCAATGTTGTTAAGCGACTCCTGAACGATCCGGAACACAGCCGTTGCGTACGGCTCAGGCAATTCGAGTTCCAGTTCATCATTGACCGAAAGTGTGCAGGGCACGCCGCAGCGCTGCATGAAATTGCTTGCAAGCCATTCGATCGCCGGCACCAAGCCCAGGTCATCGAGCATCAACGGCCGCAGGTCGGCGGCCATCCGGCGTGTTGCCGCCACCGTGCGGTCAAGCATTTTCACCATCTCGTCCAGCTTCATGGTCACCATCCCGGGGACGGATGAAGCGTGGTCGCGTACCCAGATTGTGTCCATCTTCAGCGCCGTCAATGACTGTGCAAGCTCATCGTGCAACTCCCGAGCCAAGCGCGCTTTTTCCTCTTCGCGGATAGCCTGTGCCGCGACAGCGAAGGTACGCCTTTCTTCCATAAGCTGTGCGGTTTCAGTCGACTCCAGCGGGATATTGACCATAAATGCTTCAGGGAGAGATGACAGCCCGCGAAATGGATAACCGGCTGGCCGCTTTCCCCTCGCCCGTACCGTTTTCTTTGAATCAATCTCAAAATGCATCTGGCTTTTCATGGTTCCTCCGGAAGATTTCGTGTTTGCAGTCTGGTCGTCAGGCGATGCGCGGCTTTTTCAAAGCCTTTCTGATCGCTATGCCCAAAGACACAATGGCAAACTCGCATCTCTTCATCTGCTTATGGAATGACCTTAAAGCAAATGGGAACGCAGTTCGCTGAATGGGAGGGCTTATCTACAAAGCGTTATTGCGGTTACAGACTTTGCTACCCAGTTCAGCTAACTTTTGCAGAAAAAACTGTTAGCAATTCAGGATGTGTCTTGTGGAATCTTTCAAGGTATAAAAGCATTGAGGCTTTTGCGGAGCTTGACGTGAATCAAGACCGGCCGGGCTCAATACACCTACGCTGAATCTTTGTATCTAAATTGGAGAACTCATCATGTACCAGCGAATTCTTGTCGCCACCGACGGTTCGGATCTTTCAAGTACGGCGGTGAGCAGCGCCATTGAACTGGCAGCAGCCATAGGCGCCGAGCTGGTCGCGTTGTATGTCGTGCCGCGTTACCCGGTGAGTTACTTTGAAGGTGGAATCACCATTTCGGTGGAAGATATTGCCCGTACCGAGAAGCAGTGGAGCGACAAAGGCCAGGCGGTTGTCAATGCGGTGCAAGAACAAGCCAAGGCCCAGGGCGTTACGGCCAAGGCGGTAGTTGCGCAGTCTGATCTGGTTGCCGAGTCCATCATGTCCGCTGCCACCAAACATGGGTGTGACCTGGTCGTCATGGCGTCGCATGGTCGCAAGGGCATTAAGCGGATACTGCTGGGCAGTGAAACCCAGCATGTACTGACGCACAGCACCGTGCCGGTTCTGGTCCTGCGCTGACCAAGCGACTTTGACAAAACCGTAACCGGCATTCGTGAAGCGCTCTCATGCGCCCCGTATTGATCACTATCCGGCCAAAGCAGAGGTGGATTCGGAAAGCAAAAAGGGCACTCTTGAAGTGCCCTTTTTTCGGTTGGTTATCTACTTTTGAATGCGGTCAGAGCGGCAATGGGTTGCGCAGGCGTATGTGCAATTCACGCAACTGCTTTTCGTCAACGGGGCTAGGTGCGTGGGTCAGCAGGCACTGCGCGCGCTGGGTTTTCGGAAATGCGATCACGTCGCGGATCGACTCGGCACCGGTCATCATGGTCACTATACGGTCCAAGCCAAAAGCCAAGCCCCCGTGCGGCGGTGCACCATACTGCAGGGCATCGAGCAAGAAGCCAAATTTCAACTGTGCTTCTTCCGGGCCGATGTTCAGCGCGCTGAACACCTTGCTCTGTACATCGGCGCGGTGGATACGCACCGAGCCGCCGCCCAGTTCCCAGCCATTGAGCACCATGTCATAGGCCTTGGCGATGCAGCGGCCCGGGTCGGTGTCCATCCAGTCTTCATGGCCGTCTTTCGGCGCGGTGAAAGGATGATGTACCGCGCTCCAGCGCTTGCCATCCTCGTCATATTCAAACATCGGAAAATCCACCACCCACAGCGGCTTCCAGCCCTTGGTGAACAAGCAGGTCTTCTTGCCGAAGGCGCTGTGGCCGACCTTCAGTCGCAGCGCGCCGATGCTGTCATTCACCACCTTGGCCTTGTCGGCGCCGAAAAACAGAATGTCGCCATTCTGTGCGCCGGTGCGCTTGAGGATCTCGGCCACGGCCGCATCGTGGATGTTCTTGACGATGGGGCTTTGCAAGCCCTCACGGCCCTTGGCTATGTCGTTGACCTTGATCCAGGCCAGGCCCTTGGCGCCGTAGATCTTGACGAACTCGGTGTAGCCGTCGATCTCGCTGCGGGTGATTTCGGCGCCGCCAGGCACGCGCAGGGCCACCACCCGGCCGCCTGGTGTCGTGGCCGGCGCGCTGAAGACCTTGAAGTCCACATCGCCCATCACATCGGTCAGCTCGGTGAATTCAAGATTGACACGCAGATCGGGCTTGTCCGAGCCGTAACGGTGCATGGCGTCGGCGTAAGCCATGACCGGGAACTCGCCCAAGTCAGTGTTCAGCACCGTCTTGAATATGTTGCTGATCATGCCCTGGAACATGTCGCGGATTTCCTGCTCGCCCATGAAGGACGTTTCAATATCGATCTGCGTAAATTCAGGCTGGCGATCAGCGCGCAGGTCTTCGTCGCGAAAGCATTTCGTAATCTGGTAGTAGCGGTCGAATCCGGCCACCATCAGCAACTGCTTGAACAGCTGCGGACTTTGCGGCAGGGCAAAAAACTGGCCTTCATTGACGCGGCTGGGAACCAGGTAATCACGCGCGCCCTCAGGTGTGCTCTTGGTCAACATGGGCGTTTCAATGTCGATGAAACCGTTGGTATCGAGGAACTTGCGCGTCTCCATGGCCACGCGGTAGCGCAGCATCAGGTTGTTCTGCATGTAAGGACGGCGAAGGTCGAGCACACGGTGCGTCAGGCGCGTGGTTTCTGACAGGTTGTCGTCATCAAGCTGAAATGGCGGCGTGACGCTGGGGTTGAGCACGATCAGCTCATGGCACAGCACCTCAACCTGGCCGCTTTTGAGGCTGGCGTTGGCCGTGCCTTCCGGACGAGCGCGCACCAGGCCCTTGATTTGAACGCAGAACTCGTTGCGCACGTCTTCGGCAATGCCGAACATGTCGGCACGGTCCGGATCGCAGACCACTTGCACATAGCCTTCGCGGTCCCGCAGGTCGATGAAGATCACGCCGCCATGATCGCGCCGGCGATTGACCCAGCCGCACAAGCTCACGGTCTGGCCCATCAGGCTTTCGGTCACCAGACCGCAATAGGTTGTACGCATTTGAGCGCCTTGTGTTTGGGCGATAGCCATAAAAAAATACTCGGGTGATCAGCGCTGCCGCGCTGTTTACAGGGGGGGATTGAGCGGGGGAACAGGGCGGGCGGCAGGCACCACGACGCCCATGGAAATGACATAGGTCAGCGCCTCATCGACACTCATCTTCAGCTCAACGCATTCGGCTCTCTTGAGCATGACAAAATAGCCGCCCGTGGGATTTGGCGTGGTCGGGATGTAGACGCTCACGTAATCCGCCGGCAAGTGGTTCACGACGTCGCCGCCCGGCAAACCGGTAAGAAAACCAATAGTCCAGACGCCCTCACGTGGCCACTGCACCAGCAGGGCTTTGCGAAAGGCATTGCCGTTTTCGGAAAACAGGGTATCGGAGACCTGCTTCACGCTGGAATAGATCGACCGGACGATTGGAATGCGGCGCAGCAGCGCATTGCCAACCATTAGCAATTTCCTGCCCAGGAAGTTGCTGGCAATGGCCCCCATCAGCAACACGATTCCCAGGGTTAGCAGCACGCCGAAACCAGGAAGATGAAAACCCAGTAGCCTGTCCGGATGCCACGCAACCGGCAGGATCAAAAGGGTCTGGTCGAGCGTGGCGACAATCCAGTTGAGCACCGCCAGCGTGATGGCCAGCGGCACAAGCACCAAGAGTCCAGCCAGCAGCCACCGGCGAATCGAGCTCATCATGACGTTTTTGTAGAAGCGCCACTGCTGGTACTGTTACTGCTTGACGGGGCTGGAGAAGCCGTCGCCGGTGGTGCTGCGGCCGGGCTTGCTACCGAGCCGCTACTGGGGCCAGCATCAGAGGGTGTCTTGCTGGCGTCGCCTGGAGCTGCGGCCTGCGTCTCGGCCGGTTTTGCAGCGGGCGCGCCGCTGTTGCCACCCCGGAAATCCGTGACATACCAGCCAGAGCCCTTGAGCTGAAAACCTGCTGCGGTCAACTGCTTCTTAAAGCTCGATGTGCTGCATTGCGGGCATACCGACAGGGGAGCATCCGACATTTTTTGCAGTACATCCTTGGCGAATCCGCAGGATTCGCATTTGTAGGCGTAGATAGGCATGGTGCTTGAGCTCGTTTCCGGGGAGTTTGCCGCCAGCAAAGGCCAGGCGGTGCAAAGCCTTCAATTATAGGGCTTGCCCCGACGGGCTGATCCCACTTCCCCGCCCTTCCCCGCTGAAGGAAATTTCGCATCAAAACAGTCGAATACGCAACACGACCTGCATGAAAATCAGCCCCAGAACAAAACCCAGGCCACCGTAGATCAGGCCTTGCAGCAGCTTGTTGGTCCGCTTTTGTTCCGCAAGCAATTCGTTCAAGCGGCTGTAGTTGGCTGGCGGGCCCGCCTTCAGGTATTGCGCCATGAGTCGCGGAAGCATGGGCAGCAGTTTGGCGTACGACGGCGCTTCCGCCTTGAGTTGGGCCAGCAATTTTTCGGGGCCCACCTGCTCCAGCATCCAGCGCTCCAGAAAAGGCTTGGCCGTGCTCCACAGGTCCAGGTCGGGGTCGAGGTCGCGTCCCAGCCCTTCAATGTTGAGCAGCGTTTTTTGCAGCAGGACCAGCTGCGGCTGGATTTCCACCTGGAAGCGACGTGACGTCTGGAACAGCCGCATCAGCACCATGCCAAGCGAAAGCTCCTTGAGCGGTCGGTCGAACATCGGCTCGCAGCAGGCACGAATCGCAGACTCCAGTTCATCGACACGGGTGGCCGGCGGCACCCAGCCCGACTCGATATGCAGTTCGGCCACGCGCTTGTAATCGCGCTGGAAAAAGGCGCTGAAGTTTTGCGCCAGGTATTCCTTGTCCACCTCGGTGAGCGTTCCGACAATGCCGAAATCAAGCGAGATATAGCGGCCAAAGGTTTCAGGCGCCAGGCTGACCTGAATATTGCCGGGATGCATGTCGGCATGGAAAAACCCATCGCGAAATACCTGGGTAAAAAACAGGGTGACGCCATCGCGCGACAGTTTTTTCATGTCCACGCCAGCATCGCGCAGGCGCTGGGTCTGGCCAATAGGAACGCCGTACATGCGCTGCATCACCATCACATCGGGCATGCAGTAGTCCCAGTACATTTCCGGAATCATCACCAGGTCAAGGCTTTGCATGTTGCGGCGCAGCTGCGCCGCGTTTGACGCCTCGCGCAGCAGGTCGAGTTCGTCGTGCAGGTACTTGTCGAACTCGGCCACCACTTCGCGCGGCTTGAGGCGCTTGCCGTCTTTGGACGCGCGCTCTACCCAGCCAGCCATCATGCGCATCAGCGCCAGATCCTTTCTGAAAGCGGCCGCCATGTTGGGCCGCAGCACCTTGACGGCGACTTCGCGACCACCCGGCAGCGTGGCAAAGTGAACCTGCGCTATCGATGCGCTGGCGACCGGCGTCTGGTCAAAGCTTTCAAAGATGCGATCCAGCGGCTTGCCAAAAGATTTTTCAATGATCGCCACCGCAACGGCAGACGGGAATGGCGGCACGCGGTCTTGCAGCCGCGCCAGCTCGTCGGCAATGTCGGGGGGCAGCAGGTCGCGGCGGGTGGAAAGCACCTGACCGAACTTGACAAAAATCGGCCCCAGGTGTTCAAGCGCCTGCCGAAGACGCTCCCCCCGGGGGGCCTTGAGATTACGCCCAAACGACACGATGCGCGATAGCAGGCGAATCCGTGGTTTTTCGAAACTTGACAGGACCAGCTCGTCAAGCCCGAACCTGAACACGGTCCAGACAATGATGAAGCCCCGGAAAATCTGGCTCATGCAGCGGCCCCGGGTGGCTTGGAGGGTACCTCGCCTGTGGAGCCATGGGTGCTGGTTTCGCCCGAAGGCAAGGGGTCGCCGGTCGTGTCAGACTGAACAGCGGACCCGGCAGGAACTGCGGCCGTTTCGGCAGGCAACGGGCTGATGGCTGATACCTGCGACAAGGGCGCGACAGGCGCCGTCCTGCGCGGTGGTACGGCACCCGCCGGAGCAGCCGGGGATGAGGTTGCGGCCTGCGCCGCAGGTGCCAGCGGACCCTTGGTCAAGAACTGCCTAAGGCCTGTGGCAAGCCGTCGTCCGGCGTCAGCCAGCGCATGGGCTGGCGCATCGCCGATCAGGCGGGACAAGTCTTCTTCAGCATCCCAGCGCAAATTTTCAGCCAGCCAGCCAATATCGGCCGCCAGTTGCACATCGCCTTCGATCTTGACGGGCGGCGTCTTTCCCGCCAGCACCGACTGCGCCACAGCCAGCGGCGATTCAGCGGCAACCGAAAGAACCAGATCAGGCGTGGAAAAAGCAGGCGCACGATCTGCGAGGCCAGCCGGAGTAACTATCAAATCAATAGCAAATAAACCCCACCGCAAGTGCACCACGCGGCCTTTTTGTCGTAAAAGCCGTTCTTGGGCCTGCTTTTCCTGCAGGAGAACATGGTTGAGAAAAAGTACCAGCCGCTGCTGCCCTTCGTCCACCACCCACGCGGGCGGCTGAAAACGGGTGGCGATGGATTCCAGAAATGAAAAAGGAGACGTGTTATTCATACGTCCCCGATTTTGCAGGATAAAAAGCGCTTGGGGCCTAATGTCCCTAGCTTGGCCTTAAGGTATTACTGCTTGCTTGATGATCCGCTTACTGCAATGCCTGGACACCCGCGACCAGCCAGCCGCTGCCGCCGGTGCGGGGCTTGGTCATATTCCAGACTTCCCGGAATGGGCTGGCTCCGGCCGAAGCGTCTTCCTTGATCATGCCGGAGAACTCGACGCTGGCCATGTACACATCGCTCATTTCCTCGATGCCCAGCAGTTGCGCGTCGAGCATGACCACCTCGGTCTTGTTTGACGTGCCGCCCGTGTGGGTTTCGCGGTCTGCCAGCTGCGTCTTGATCTGCTCCAGCATGTCGTCGGTCATCATGGCGCGCAGGTTCTGGATGTCTGAGCGGTCCCAGGCGTCCTGCAGGGTCACGAAATTGGACTTGCAAGCCTTGAGAAAGCCTTCGGCGTCAAAGCCGGCGGGCACACCCCAGGACTGCGAACCCGCCAGGCCGGAGCCGATCATCGAGCCGCCCGAGCTAGTGGCGGCCACATTGCTGTCAAAAGCCGTTGCGCTGCGCTCCCATGGGCGTGCCGACGCGTCGTTACCGACGTTGGCCGGGCTGTAGTTTCGGGCCGTCGTGGCTTCAGGCGCATTGCCGGCGCCCTGGAAGGCGAAAGGCGACTGCGCTCGCGTGGCACCCGGCGAATTCGCCGCACCGCCCTTGAGCCTGCGCATGACAAAGCCGATCACCACCATGACCACCAGCGCCAGCAAGGCAAACATGATGATCTGGCCGAAAGCCCCACCCAGTCCCAACGATGAAGCCAGCCAGGCTAGGCCCAGGCCTGCGGCCAGTCCGCCGAGCATGGCGCCCCACGGCTTTTTAGGAGCGGCTGCCGCCGCAGCCCCTGCCCCCGGCGCGGCGGAAGGATTGGTCGCATTGTTGGCCGGTGCCTGGCGCTGCGTCACGTTGGACGACTGCTTGCCAATCGAACTGCCGCCGCCCATGCGCTTGGCATCGGCCGGCACGCCCGACAGGGTGAGGGTTACCGCAAATACTGCGGAAAGAATGACCTGCCAAATTTTCATACCGTCTCCTTCATCAAATGAATCACAAACTGTTTGCAGCAAACTGCTGCACGACCTGTCAGCACTTGATTCCAACATGCAATGCCACCACCCCGCCGGACAGGTTGTGGTAATCCACATGGCCAAAGCCAGTATTTTGCATAAGGGTTTTCAATTCTTCCTGGTTTGGGTGCATGCGGATGGATTCGGCCAGGTACTGGTAGCTGGCGTCGTCATTGGCCACCAGCTTGCCGATTTTGGGCAGCACCTTGAACGAATACCAGTCGTAAAGCTTTTCGAGCGGCTTGGCGACCTTGGAAAATTCCAGCACCAAGAGTTTGCCGCCAGGCTTGAGCACCCGGTTCATCTCGCGCAAGGCAGCATCCTTGTGCGTCATGTTGCGCAGGCCGAAAGCCACGGTGACAACATCAAAACTGGTGTCGGCAAAAGGCAGGTGTTCGGCGTCGCACACCAGCGTCGGAAGATGGACCCCCGCGTCAATCAGCCGGTTGCGCCCTTCCCTGAGCATCGCTTCGTTGATGTCGGTATGCACCACGCGCCCGGTGGCGCCGACCTTGGGCGCGAACGCCAGCGCCAGGTCGCCCGTGCCGCCGGCAATGTCGAGCACCTGCTGGCCCTCCTTGACGTTGGCGACCATCACGGTGTAGGCCTTCCAGGCGCGGTGCAGGCCCATCGACATCAGGTCGTTCATCACATCGTATTTGGGCGCGACCGAATCGAAAACGCCGCGCACGCGGCGCGCCTTGTCCTGCTCGTCAACCGATTCAAAACCAAAGTGGGTAGTTGTCATAAGGTGGATGCTAGATGGCAAAGTGCCGGTTGACAGCGACAACCCTGCGCTGACTCAGGTCATTGGCGAAAATTGCCTGAAAAATCAATGACGCAACGAAGGCAAAGCCTAGTTAGTGGCTGCTGCAGCCGTGTCCACCGGCCACGACCATGGGCGCGTCGCGCAGAGCCCCGGCAACCTTCAGCCTGCGCTCATAGTCGTCCCACAGCTGGCTTTGGTCGGCGCCCAGGTGATACAGGTAATCCCAGGTGAAGAGCCCGCTCTCGTGGCCGTCGGAAAACACCGGCTTTACGGCGTAATTGCCAATAGGCTCCAGTTCCACGACATTGACTTCGCGCTTGCCGGTCTGCAGGACTTCCTGCCCCGGACCGTGGCCCTGCACTTCCGCCGAGGGTGAATAAATGCGCATCAGTTCAAACGGAATCCTGAATTGCGCGCCGTCTGAAAAGGCAACCTCGAGAAGCCGCGACTGGCTGTGAACCGTCAGAGCCACAGGGGTCGGCGACCCGGTTTGAAGACCTGCCATGAAAATGCCTCGCTTTTTTGAATAAATGGGTTGGAGCGCTCAAAGCGCCATGGCTTCGGCGATCAGCCGGTTGACGTCGATGCACCGCGACGCAACAGCGGCCACCTGCGCCTCGTCCACCGGACGCTGCGGCGCACTCCAGACCGGCGCCGGAAAATGGCTGTCCCAGTCAAACCGTGCCACGACATGCCAGTGCAGGTGCGGCACCATGTTGCCCAGCGCGGCGAGGTTGATCTTGGCGGGCCGCAGCTCGCTGCGCAGCAGCTGCTCGACCTTCACGACGGCATGCATGCAAACCTGGCGTTCAGTGGCCGACAGGTCGGAAAACTCGGCCACATGCCGGTTCCAGACCACGCGGTAAAACGCCGGAAAGCCCGCCTCGCTGGCCTGGATGATGCGCAGGGTTTCGTTGCGAAACACCAGCACGCCGCCGTCGGCTTCGCACAAAGGACAGACAGTATTCGTCATACCAGCACCCGTTCAATGCCGCCATGGTTGGCGGCGGCCACGTAGTCGGGCAGCCAGTCCTTGCCCAGGAGCTGGTTGGCCATCTCGACCACGATGTAATCGGCTTCCAGCAGGCCGTTTTGCAGGTCGTCACCGTAGCGGGTCAAACCCTGCAGGCAACTCGGGCAGCTGGTCAGAATCTTGACATTGCCGGTGGCAAGGACCGCGCCCGACGCACGCAACTCGGCTTCGCCCTTGCGGATTTCCTCTTCCTTGCGGAAGCGCACCTGTGTCGAAATGTCGGGTCGCGTCACGCCCAGCGTGCCCGATTCGCCGCAGCAGCGCTCGCTTTTGAGCACGTTGTCGCCGACCAGCGCCTTCACAGTCTTCATCGAGTCGCCGAGCTTCATCGGGTTGTGACACGGCTCGTGGTACAGGAAACCGGGCTGGTTCGGCGGCAGCGTGATGCCTTTTTCGAGCAGGTATTCATGGATGTCGATGATCCGGCTGCCCGGGAAAATCTTGTCGAACTGGTAGCCCTGCAACTGGTCGTAGCAGGTGCCGCAGCTCACCACCACGGTCTTGATGTCGAGGTAATTGAGCGTGTTGGCAACCCGGTGAAACAGCACCCGGTTGTCGGTGATCATCTTCTCGGCCTTGTCGAAATCGCCGCTGCCGCGCTGCGGATAGCCGCAGCACAGGTAGCCCGGCGGCAGCACGGTCTGCACGCCCGCGTGCCAGAGCATGGCCTGCGTCGCCAGGCCGACCTGGCTGAACAGCCGCTCGGAGCCGCAGCCCGGAAAGTAAAACACCGCTTCGGTTTCGGCCGTGGTGTTTTTCGGGTTGCGAATGATCGGGACGTAGTCCTTGTCCTCGATGTCCAGCAAGGCGCGCGCGGTTTTCTTGGGCAGGCCGCCGGGCATCTTCTTGTTGATGAAGTGGATGATCTGTTCCTTGACCGGCGCCTTGCCCACGGTGGCGGGCGGCAGCGCGGTCTGCTTTTTCGTCAGGCTTCCCAGCACGTCATTGGCCAGGCGCTGGGCCTTGAAGCCGACATCGACCATCGCCGTTCGCATCACCTTGATGGTCTGCGGATTCGTCGCATTCAGGAAGAACATCGCCGCCGCATTGCCCGGCCGAAACGACTTCTGGCCCATCTTGCGCAGCAGGTTGCGCATGTTCATCGACACTTCACCGAAGTCGATGTCCACCGGGCAGGGGTTCAGGCACTTGTGGCACACCGTGCAATGGTCGGCCACGTCCTCGAATTCTTCCCAGTGCTTCAGGCTGATGCCGCGCCGGGTCTGCTCCTCGTACAAAAAGGCCTCGACCAGCAGCGACGTCGCCAGAATCTTGTTGCGCGGGCTGTACAGCAGGTTGGCGCGCGGCACATGCGTGGCGCACACCGGCTTGCATTTGCCGCAGCGCAGGCAGTCTTTGACGCTGTCGGCAATCGCGCCGATGTCGCTTTGCTGCATGATCAACGACTCGTGGCCCATCAGCCCGAAGCTGGGCGTGTAAGCATTGGTCAAATCAGCCGTTAGCGCATGCTGGCCGGGCGTAAGCAGCTCTGTATTTCGTAGCAGCTTGCCTTTATTGAAACGCCCTTCCGGGTCAATCCGCTGCTTATATTCGGTGAACGGGCGCAGCTCTTCGTCGGTCAGGAATTCGAGCTTGGTGATGCCGATGCCGTGTTCCCCTGAAATCACACCGTCGAGCGAGCGCGCCAGCACCATGATGCGCGCCACGGCGCCGTGGGCGGCCTGCAGCATTTCGTAGTCGTCGCTGTTGACCGGCAAATTGGTGTGAACGTTGCCGTCGCCCGCATGCATATGCAGCGCGGCCCAGACCCGGCCCTTGAGCACGCGCTTGTGAATCGCGCTGCACTCTTCAAGGATCGGCTTGAAGGCGCCGCCGCTGAAGATCGCCTGCAGCGGCGCGCGTATCTGCGTTTTCCAGCTCGCGCGCAGCGTGTGGTCCTGCAGTTTCGGGAACAGCGTGGCCACGTCCTGCAGCCAGCCGGCCCACAGACCGCGCACCTCGCCCACCAGCGCAATCGCCTGCCCAACCCGTTCTTCCATCAGCTCGGCCGAAGGAATCTCGCTGGCGTCCTCGGCCTTGCCCAGCGGCAGGTTGCCCTTGCGAAAAAACGCATCCAGCTCGTCGCACAGCTTGATCTTGTTCGAGAGGCTCAGCTCGATGTTGATTTGCTCGATGCCGTCGGTGTATTCGGCCATGCGCGGCAGCGGAATCACCACGTCTTCATTGATCTTGAAGGCATTGGTGTGGCGCGAAATGGCGGCCGTTTTCTTGCGGTCCAGCCAGAATTTCTTGCGCGCCTCAGGACTAATAGCAATAAAACCTTCGCCGCTGCGCGAATTGGCAATACGCACCACTTCACTCGTGGCCCGGGCCACCACATCGGCGTCGTCGCCAGCAATGTCGCCGATCAAGACCATTTTCGGCACACCCGACGCGCCGCCCCGACCGTCGCCGCCGCGCTTGGACTTGGTGGCATAACCCACGGCGCGCAAATAACGGTCGTCCAGATGCTCCAGCCCGGCCAGAATCGCGCCACCGCGCTTTTGCTCGGCGAACATGAAATCTTTGATCTCGACAATGCTCGGCACGGCGTCCTTGGCATTACCGAAGAACTCCATGCAGACCGTGCGCGTGTGCGCCGGCATGCGGTGCACGATCCAGCGCGCGCTGGTGATCAGGCCATCGCAGCCTTCCTTCTGGATGCCCGGCAGGCCGCTCAGGAACTTGTCGGTCACGTCCTTGCCCAGGCCTTCCTTGCGAAAGGTCTTACCGGCAATGTCCAGCCGCTCGCTGCGGATCGGCGTCTTGCCGTCGGCTTCAAAATAATTGAGGTCAAAGCTCGCCATTTCGGCATCGTGGATCTTGCCCAGGTTATGGCCGACGCGCACGACCTCCAGCCACTGTGCATCGGGCGTCACCATGCGCCACGAGGCCAGGTTGTCCAGCGCTGTACCCCAGAGCACGGCCTTCTTGCCACCAGCATTCATGGCGATGTTGCCGCCTATGCACGACGCTTCGGCCGAGGTCGGATCGACCGCGAACACAAAGCCGCCGCGCTCGGCCGCATCAGCCACGCGCTGCGTCACCACGCCAGCTTCGGTCCAGACGGTCGCGACCGGCAGGTCCAGGCCGGGCAGCAAGACCATCTCGACCTCGGTCATGGCTTCGAGTTTTTCGGTGTTGATGACCGCCGATTTCCAGGTCAGCGGAATCGCGCCACCGGTGTAGCCGGTGCCGCCGCCGCGCGGAACAATCGTCAGCCCCAGTTCGATGCAGGCCTTGACCAGCCCGGCCATCTCGGTTTCGGTGTCGGGCGTCAGCACCACAAACGGGTATTCGACGCGCCAGTCGGTCGCGTCGGTCACATGCGAGACGCGCGACAGGCCGTCGAACTTGATGTTGTCCTTGCGCGTGAGCTTGCGCAGCTTGCGCTCGGTCTGCTGGCGCAGGCCGGCGACTTCCTCGAACGAGGCGGAAAAGCGGCCTACGGCTGCCCGCGCGCCCTGCATCAGCTCACCCACGATGGCATCGCGCTCGCGGTCGGCGTCCGGCGTACGGCGCTTTTCAATCTCGCCCAGCCGGTGCTGCAGCGCTTCGACCAGCAGCTTGCGGCGCTTGGGGTTGTCGAGCAAATCATCCTGCAGATACGGGTTGCGCTGCACCACCCAGATGTCGCCCAGCACTTCATAAAGCATGCGCGCCGAGCGGCCGGTGTGGCGCTCGCCGCGCAGCAGGTTGAGCAGGTCCCAGGCCCGGCTGCCCAGCAGGCGGATCACCACTTCCCGGTCGGAAAACGAGGTGTAGTTGTAGGGAATTTCGCGGATGCGGGGTTCGGCATGCTTTGCGCCATCGGCGAAAACATTCAGTTCTTGAAGGGTGGTAGGTGCGTTCATCGTGAGTTTGGGCGGCTTCGGACCCACGTCCTGTGCGGTGGTCTTATATTATCGCAGCCCCTCATTTTCCCAATCCGGGCCGTCCAAGCCCTTATAAAACCTCCGTTTGGCCCCCAACAACCCCACCGCCCACTGGCCTTATCCCTTCTGGATCGCGCACCGGGGCGCGGGCAAGCTGGCGCCGGAAAACACGCTGGCCGCCTTCCGCCTGGGGGCGCAGCACGGCTACCGGATGTTCGAATGCGATGCCAAGCTGAGCGCCGACGGCGTGCCCTTCCTGATGCACGACGCGAGGCTGACCCGAACGACCAACGCGGCTAACAAGCTGGGGACCGGTGCCAGCGCGACCGGCGGCGACCACGCCTGGGCCGAGTTGTCGCAGCTCGATGCCGGCAGCTGGCATTCGCGCACCTTCGCCGGCGAGCCGCTGCCGACGCTGGAAAACGCCACCCGCTTTTGCCGCGCCAACGGCTATGCGCTGAACATCGAGATCAAGCCGACGCCCGGCACCGAGCGCCGCACCGGCGAGGTGGTGGCATCGCATGCCCTGCGCTGGTGGCAAGGCGCCAGCGTTGCGCCGCTGCTGACGTCTTTTTCACACGATGCGCTGCAGGGCGCGCGCGAAACGGCGCCCGATTTGCCGCGCGGCCTGCTGCTCGAGACGCTGCCTGATGGCTGGCTGCAAGCCGCCCTCGCGCTGGGCTGCGTCGCAGTGGTCTGCAAGCATGTGTTGTGGGACAGCGCCAAGGTTAAAAAAACCCATGACGCGGGCTTGCGCGCCTTGAGCTACACCGTCAACGACGAGCCGGCCGCCCGGCGCCTGATGGAACTGGGCACCGACGGCATCATCACCGACCGGGTGGATTTGTTCAGCCCGGCTTGATCCGGCAGCCCGTTTCTTGACCCAGGTCAACAAACCGGTTGCCGCTCTTGCCCTGGACAAGCTGGTGCTAGCGCTTCCAGCCGCCCAGCTGGCACCACTGGCTGGCCGCCATGGCCAGCACCAAAAGCACATAGGTCAGCATCTTGCCGTCACGGCCCAGCAGGACCACGCCGGCGACCAGCACCGCCGACCCGACTACAAAATTGATAGCTGCTTGTGCCCGCCAACTATGCGCAATAGCCTTATTTGATGCAAAAAATCCCGGAAACAGGCGGGAAAATACCACCAGCAGCAAGGCGATCAGCGCGGCAGGTGCCAGCAGGTTGAGCAGATGCCCGGCAAGGAGATAAGCAGTCATGGCAGTGCGTCGGGATTGAAGAGAACGCGCTAGAAGCGGCCGGTGGAAATGAGCAAAAAGGAGATTGCGCCCGGGCGCCCGGTTCTCATCACTTCAATTTTATAATGCGCAGATGTCAGTCTGGGCCCTGGGGCTAAACCATCACACCGCACCGCTGGATTTGCGCGGACGCTTCGCGTTCGCCCTCGACCAGATCGAACCCACCCTGCGCGGCCTGCGCGCCTCGCTGGCGCGCCAGCCCGAGGCCACGCTGCTGTCCACCTGCAACCGAACCGAAATCTACTGCGCCGGCGACGCCAAAGACCTCGACAGCACGGTCGAATGGCTGGCGCACAACGGCGGCGTGTCGCCTTTGCTGCTGCGCGCCCATGCTTACGCGCTGCACGACGACCAGGCTGCGCGCCACGCCTTTCGCGTCGCCAGCGGGCTCGATTCGATGGTGCTCGGCGAGCCGCAGATCCTTGGTCAAATGAAGGACGCGGTGCGCGCCGCCGAAGACGCCGGCGCCATGGGCACGACGCTGCACCAGCTGTTTCAACGCTCGTTTGCTGTTGCCAAGGAAGTGCGCACCAGCACCGAGATTGGCGCGCACAGCATCAGCATGGCCGCTGCTAGCGTGCGGCTGGCCGGCCAGCTGTTTGAAGACCTGGCCGACATCAAGGTGCTGTTTGTCGGCGCCGGTGAAATGATCGACCTCACCGCCACCCACTTCGCCGCCAAAAAACCCAAGGCCATGGCGATTGCCAACCGTACATTGGAACGCGGCGAAAAGCTCGCCAGCCGCTTTGGCGCCGAGGTGATGCGCCTGGGCGACCTGCCTGGCCGCCTGCATGAATTCGACGCGGTCATCAGCTGCACCGCCAGCACCTTGCCGATCATCGGCCTGGGCGCGGTCGAGCGCGCGCTGAAGCAGCGCCGGCACCGGCCGATGTTCATGGTCGATCTGGCGGTGCCGCGCGACATCGAACCCGAAGTCAAGGCGCTGTCAGATGTTTACCTCTACACCGTCGATGACCTGGCGCATGTGGTGCAGACCGGCCGAAACAGCCGGCAGGCAGCGGTGGCCGAAGCCGAGGTCATCATCGATGCGGGCGTGCAGAACTTCATGCACTGGCTGGACCAGCGCGGCAGCGTGCCGCTGATCCAGCAGCTCAATGCGCAGGCCGATGCCTGGCGCGCGCTTGAGATCGTGCGCGCCAAAAAACTGCTGGCCCGAGGCGAACCGATCGAGGAAGTGCTCGAAGCCATGAGCCGTGGCCTGACGCAAAAAATGCTGCACGGCGCCATGGCCGAGCTGCACGCGGGCGACGCCAGCAGCCGCGAAGCCACGGCGCGCACCGTGTCCAAGCTGTTCCTGCGCGGCCAGATGCCCAGGGCCACAGCCGATCACAAAGAGCGTTAGCGCCGGCTTTCCAACTGCCGCCGCCAAAGCGCGCTGCGCCCTCCTCCCGGTAAGCCGCCGGAAGTTTCTCCTGCTTCTTTCTTGACCTTGTCCATGAAACCCTTTCTTCGCCACACCCTGGACCGCCAGCTTTTGCGGTTGCATGAACTCGACGCCCTGCTGTCCGCCAGCGACGTGGTCAGCGATCTGGATCGCTTTCGCACGCTGACCCGCGAACATGCCGAGGCCAGCGTGGTGGCAGAGCAGTACAACCGCCTGACCCGCCGCGAAGCCGACCTGGCCAGCGCCGAAACCATGCTGGCCGAAGCCGCAAGCGATGCAGACATGGCGGAGATGGCCGAGGAGGAAATCAAGGCCGCCAAGGCCGATATCGCGCAACTAGACGAAGCGCTGCAGCTGATGCTGATTCCCAAGGACCCGGACGACAAGCGCGCCGCCTTCATCGAAATCCGCGCCGGCACCGGCGGCGACGAATCGGCGCTGTTCGCCGGCGACCTGTTTCGCCTGTACACCCGCTTTGCCGAGCGCAAGCGCTGGCAGGTCGAGATCATCAGCGAGTCGCCGAGCGAACTTGGCGGCTACAAGGAAGTGGTGCTGCGCATCGACGGCCCGCCCGACATGCTGGGCGTGGGCGTGTACGGCAAGCTGCGCTTCGAATCGGGCGGCCACCGCGTGCAGCGCGTGCCGGCGACCGAAACCCAGGGGCGCATCCACACCAGCGCCTGCACCGTGGCGGTGCTGCCCGAGCCCGACGAAGCCGTCGCCATCCAGATCAACCCGGCCGACCTGCGCATCGACACCTACCGCGCCAGCGGCGCCGGCGGCCAGCACATCAACAAAACCGATTCGGCGGTGCGCATCACGCATTTGCCGACCGGCATCGTCGCCGAATGCCAGGAGGGCCGCAGCCAGCACGGCAACAAGGCCCAGGCGATGAAGGTGCTGACGGCGCGCATACATGAAAAGGACCGTTCGGCCCAGGCCGCCAAGGACGCCGCCACGCGCAAGGGCCTGATCGGCAGCGGCGACCGCAGCGACCGTATCCGCACCTACAATTTTCCGCAGGGCCGGCTGACCGACCACCGCATCAACCTGACGCTGTACAAGCTCCTGACCATCATGGAAGGCGACCTGGACGACGTGGTCACGGCGCTGCAGGTGGCGCGCGGCGCCGAGCAGCTGAACGAGCTGGAAACCGCCAATAACGGCGGCTGACCTGGAGCACCGCATAGTTTTAAGAGAAATAGCCATCTTGCGCACTAACCACGGGCGCAAGCAGCTATTATTTATATAGCAAATCAAAGCCCGACCGTGAAATACTCCACCTGCGCGCAAACCCTGGCAGCGGCCCAACACCTTGGGCTCGACCGGCTGGACGCTCAGTTGCTGCTGCTGCACGCGCTGGGCAAGCCCGCCAGCGACCGGTCCTGGCTGCTGGCGCACGACACCGATGAACTCGCGCCAGGGGTGATCGAATCGTTTCGCGCGCTGAGCCTGCGCCGGGTCGATGGCGAGCCGCTGGCCTACATCGTCGGCAGCAAGGAGTTTTTTGGCCTGGCGCTGCTGGTCGATGCGCGCGTGCTGGTGCCCCGGCCCGATACGGAAACTCTGGTCGAATGGTCGCTTGACGTGTTGAAGTCGCAAGGCCCGGCGCTGCAGGTGCTGGACCTGGGCACCGGCAGCGGCGCGATCGCCCTGGCCATTGCCCACAGCCTGCAAGCGCAAGGCCGCCAGGCGCAGGTCACGGCGGTCGATGCAAGCGCCCCGGCCTTGGTTGTTGCGCGTGAAAACGCCCGGCGACTGGGCCTGGCCGTGGTCTTCATTGAAAGCAGCTGGCTTGAGCAGGTCAGCGCAAGCTTTCACCTGATCGCCAGCAATCCGCCTTACATCGCCAGCGCCGACCCGCACCTGGCGGCCTTGATGCATGAACCGCGGCAGGCGCTGACCGCCGGCGCCGACGGGTTTGATGACCTCCGGCGCATCATCCGGCAGGCGCCCGGCCACCTGCTGCCCGGCGGCTGGCTGCTGCTGGAGCATGGCTACGATCAGGCGGAGCAGGTCCGTGAATTGCTGATTCGGCAAGGATTTTTGCAGGTCCAGAGCCGCCGCGACCTGGCAGGCATCGAGCGCTGCTCCGGCGGCCAATGGCCCGGCATGACCGGCAATCCCTGACGGGCACAGGGCATCGGGCAGACAGCGATAATCTGGCTTCGGAATTCGTACATTCAGATTCCAGGTACTCCACATTCCGGCTTGAACGCCATTTCACCTGAAGGATTTCAACATGAGCCCTACCGACCCGACCCAGCAACGCATTGACGAGCTTGTCAAATCCAGCGATGTGGTGCTTTTCATGAAGGGCACGGCCCAGTTTCCAATGTGCGGTTTTTCCGGACGTGCGATCCAGGTGCTCAAGGCCTGCGGCGTGACCAAGCCGGCCACGGTCAATGTGCTGGAAGACGAAGGCATCCGCAACGGCATCAAGAGCTACAGCAACTGGCCGACCATTCCCCAGCTATACGTCAAGGGCGAGTTCGTAGGCGGCTCCGACATCATGATGGAGATGTACCAGAACGGTGAACTTCAGGAAATGCTCGGCGCGCCCAAGGACTAAAGCCAAGCCACCCGAGCCTGCAACGCCCGCATCGCGGGCGTTTTTCGTTTCTGCTTCAGCGCGTATAGCCTGCGCAAGCCCCGGCATTGACCTGCCCATGGCATTCACGCCTCAGGCGGCTGCTTCGTTCTTTGGTCGTTTCGGCGGAACCCGGCAGAAACCGGACCTGGCCGCTGGCGCCTGTTTTGGTCTTTTTCTTGGCAGACGCTGCCGGCTTTTCGCCGGAAACTGCCGACGATGCCCCGGCGTGCGCGCTGCCGAGCAGCAAGGCGGCCAGGAACATGGCGGTCCAAAATGGCTTGAGTACGCTATTTTTCATTTTTATCTCCCTGTTTCTACCTACTTCTACCTGCTTACGCCGCAACGCCCATCCTGGCAGCCTGGAATGGCGCGAACAAGCCTTAATGCAGTTTTGGATCGCCGTAGGGCTGGTCATCAGGCGGCGTGTCGGCGGGCAGGCGGAAATCTTCGCTCGCCCAAGCGCCCATGTCGATGTTTTTGCAGCGTTCGCTGCAAAAAGGACGAAAAGGATTGCTGGGCGCATAAACACTGGGACCGCCGCAACCGGGGCACACCACCTGCCGCACGGGTGTAGGGTCTTTTTTCATGTCAGGGAAAGAGGTTCGGGTGTCAATGAAGAACGCAATGCGGATTCGGTCTGGTCTGGCTCAGGTGCACAGCGTCAGGTCAAACACGGTTTCCTCATTGCTGGTTTGCTGGCGACCGTCGTTGTCGTGGGACATGAAACGCACCGACACCATCAGGCGGTTGCAGCTGATTTCGGGAATTACCGCCACGCCCGAACGCAGCCGCAACCTGAGCAGCTGGTAAGTACGCCCCTGCGACAACATTTGCTGGTACTGGCCGGCGGGCGCAATCACCTTCTGCGGCGCTCCCGAATCGCGCACCAGCCTGAGCAGCAGGTTCAGCGACTCGGCCAGCGGAACCAGCGGCGCCACCCAGCGCTGCAGGTCGTGTTGGCGAACGTTGACGCCCAAGTGCTGCCAGGCGTGGTAGGCCGGCAAGTCGAATTCGCAGGTGCCGCCAGGAATGCCGATACGGCTGCGAATGCTCATCAGCCAGTCGTTTTCGGTCAATGACTGGCCAACCTTGCCGGAAAGTTCATTCATGCTGGAAAAACAGGCGTCGAGCTCGGCGGTGATGTCGTCAAGCACCTGTTCCGAAATGACCGGGTTGCCACGGTAGCCGTTCAGCACATGCTTCTGCTTTTCAATGTCCTTGAGCACATCGGTTTTCAGGTCCGCGCGCGCACCGACATCCATGATTTCAAAAATGGTGGCCAGCGCGTGGTGGTGGTCAATCGGGCTGTCCCGTTTCACCAACTCGGCCAAGCGCAAAAACAGGTGCTCTAGCCGCAGGTAGGTACGTATGCGTTCGTTGAAGGGATGCTCGTAAAGAATCACGGAACTGGTTTTCCTGGCTTCAGTAGATTTTTTGTCATCATAGCCCGAAGCAGCGCGCCAGCTCTCGCACCTGCCGCTCCAGCGCCTGCAGGGACAAACCCTCGTTACAAATACAGGCGTCAGCCGCCGCCAGCCGTTGCGCGCGGCTGGCCTGGCCGGCGATGATTTTCACGACCATTTCACGGGGCAAAGCATTTCTGGCCATAACGCGGGCAATTTGCGTTTCTTCCATGCAGTCCACCACCAGCACACGGTCGAGCTGCTGGCGCCAGCGCCCGGACTCCACCAGCAAGGGGATGTCGAACACGATGCAGGAGTGGCCGGCTTGCACGGCTGCGCTGGCCTGGCGGGTGGATTCCTGGCTGACCAGGGGATGAATGATGGCTTCAAGCTGCCCTTTGATGGCGGGATCGCTGAACGCAAGCTGGCGCATCCGGTCGCGGTCCATCGCGCCTTCTGCCGTAATGGCCTGCGGCCCGAACTGCTTGGCCAGTTGGCCGATGGCCGCGCCTCCGGACGCGGTCAGCTGCCGGGAAATCGCATCGGCATCGATCAGCGCGGCGCCGCACGCCACCAGAACGCGCGCCACGGTGCTTTTGCCGCTGCCGATGCCGCCTGTCAGGCCTATACGCTGGACCGGCGGATGCATGGCTTACAAACCAATGAACAGAAGAATAGACTGGGGGCCGAAAACCATCGCGGTAAAGCCCGCGCCGGCCAGAAAAGGGCCGAAAGGCACATAGCCGCCCTCGCGCAGGCCGCTGGAGAACTTCATCGCGATGCCGATCGCCGCGCCAATCACCGAAGCCATCAGGATCATGGGCACCAGCGCAGTCCAGCCAAACCAGGCCCCGAGCGCGGCAAACAGCTTGAAGTCGCCGTAGCCCATGCCCTCCTTGCCGGTTGCCAGCTTGAAGGCCCAGTACACCGCCCACAATGAAAGATAGCCGGCCACCGCTCCCCACAGGGCTGATGGCAGATCGACCGCCGGGTTCCACTGCAGTGCCGCCGCGATCAGCCCCGCCCACAGCAAAGGCAAGGTCATGTCGTCGGGCAACAGGGTGGTGTCCCAGTCAATCACCGCCAGCGCCAGCAGCGCGGCAGAAAATCCGCACCAGGCCAGCGCCGTCATCGTCCAGCCCCAGCGCCAGGCGCAAAAGAAGAACAGAGCGCCCGTGACGGCCTCGACCAGCGGATAGCGCATGCCATAAGGCGCGCGGCAAGCCGAGCACTTGCCCCGCAAGAAAACATAGCTGAGCACCGGAATGTTTTCATACCAGCGGATCAAGTGGCCGCAACTCGAGCAGCGCGAACGCGGCGTCAGCAGATTGAACTTTTCTGCTGGCTCCGCTGGTGCGCTGTTCAACTCGGAGCATTCGGCTGCCCACTGGCGCTCCATCATCCTGGGAACGCGGTAGATGACAACGTTGAGAAAGCTGCCGATGAGCAGGCCCAAAATAGCGGCGAGTGCGGCGACAAGTCCCGCGTCCATGCTTGACGCCAGCAGCATCAAACGACCTGGCCGAGCTTGAAGATCGGCAGGTACATCGACACCACAATCCCGCCAATCAGCGTGCCCAAAAACACGATGATGATGGGCTCCATCAGGCTGGACAGGCCCGCCACCATTTCATCGACTTCGGCTTCGTAGAAATCGGCTGCCTTGCCCAGCATATGGTCCACCGAGCCCGACTCCTCGCCAATGGCGCACATCTGCAGCACCATGGTGGGAAACAGGTTGGCATTGCCCATGGCGGCGGTCAGGCTGGTGCCGGTCGAGACTTCCTGCTGGATTTTCACGGTGGCGTCAGCGTAGAGCGAGTTACCCGATGCGCCGCCGACCGAGTCCAGCGCTTCGACCAGCGGCACGCCGGCCGCGAACATCGTGGACAGGGTGCGGGTCCAGCGGGCAATGACGGATTTTTCGATCAGGGTGCCAAATACCGGCAGTTTCAGCAGCAGCCGGTCCATGACCTTCTGCATTTTTTCGCTGCGCTTCCAGGCCTGGAGGAAAAAATAGATACCGCCGCCGACACCGCCAAAAATCAGCCACCAGTAAGCGACAAAAAACTCGCTGATGGCCATCACGATCAGCGTGGGGGCCGGCAAATCGGCGCCAAAGGATGAAAACACCTCCTTGAACGCAGGAATCACGAAAATCATGATCACGGCGACCACCACGAAAGCCACCACCACCACGGAGGCCGGATACATCAGGGCCGATTTTATTTTCGACTTGATGGCCTCGGTTTTCTCCATATAAACCGCCAGGCGGTCGAGCAGCGACTCCAGAATACCGGCAGCCTCGCCGGCCTCGACGAGGTTGCAGTACAGCGCATTGAAATACATCGGATATTTGCGGAAAGCACCGCTGAGCGACGTTCCCGTTTCAACATCGGTGCGCACATCGTTCAGCAGCTTGGTCACGCTGGCATTGGGATTGCCGCGGCCGACGATGTCGAAAGACTGCAGCAGCGGCACGCCGGCCTTCATCATGGTGGCGAGCTGGCGGGTGAAGATGGCAATGTCACGCGGCTTGATGGACTTGCCCGAACGCATGCGGCGCTTTTTGATCTTGGTCGCCATCACCCCCTGCCTGCGCAGCGATACCTTGACCTGGTTTTCGCCAGCAGCACGGACTTCGCCGCGAACCTGTTTGCCGCCCCGGTCCTTGCCTTCCCACTCGAAGACAAATTCCTTGATATCTTTGGACAATGCGGTTGCCATAAAGCCTTATCGTTGTGTGGACGGCTTTCGAGCCGTCTTGTCGCTGCCGCCTGATGCCCTTATCCTGGGCTTGCTATGCGCCAGGCTAGGCATTGGTGCAGCCCAAAACCTCTTCCATTGAGGTCATTCCCAGTTTAACTTTGTACAAACCGGACTGGCGCAGGCTTCGCACGCCTTCGGCTTCAGCCTGGGCCGCGATTTCCATGGCGCTGCCGTCGCGCAGGACGATGCGCTGGATTTCTTCGGAAATGGGCATGACCTGGTAGATACCCAGCCGGCCCTTGTAGCCGTTGTTGCATTTGGCGCAACCCACCGGGTGAAAGGGCTTCCATGAACCATCGAGTTCATCGTCCTTGAAGCCAGCCTGAAGCATGGCCTCGCGCGGAATCTCGATGGCCGTCTTGCAGTGCGGGCACAAGCGCCGCGCCAGCCGCTGCGCCGTGATCAGGATCACGCTCGACGCGATGTTGAAGGGCGCGATGCCCATGTTGCGCATGCGCGTCAGGGTCGTGGGCGCATCATTGGTGTGCAGCGTGGACAGCACCAGGTGGCCGGTCTGCGCCGCCTTGATGGCGATGTCGGCGGTTTCAACATCGCGGATTTCACCCACCATGATGATGTCCGGATCCTGGCGCAGGAAGGCTTTGAGCGCCACCGGAAAGGTCATTCCGGCCTTTTCGTTCATGCTGACCTGGTTCACGCCGGGCAGGGTGATTTCGGCCGGATCTTCAGCGGTGGAAATGTTCACGCCGGCGGTGTTCAGGATGTTCAGGCAGGTGTAGAGCGAGACGGTTTTCCCCGAGCCTGTCGGCCCGGTCACCAGCACCATGCCGTAGGGCCGCTTGATCGCTTCGAGCAGGCGCTCTTTTTCGACCGGCTCGTAGCCCAGCGCGTCAATGCCCAGTTTGGCGCTGCTCGGGTCCAGGATACGGATGACGATTTTTTCGCCGAACATGGTCGGCAAGGTGCTGACCCGGAAGTCGATTACGCGGTCGGGGCCGATCTTGAGCTTCATCTTGCCGTCCTGCGGCACCCGTTTTTCGGAAATGTCCAGCTTGGAAATCACCTTGATGCGCGCGGCCAGCTTTTCCTTGATGGCCACCGGTGGAGAAGAAATTTCACGCAGTTCGCCGTCCACGCGAAATCGAACCCGGTAGGAATGCTCGAAAGGCTCGAAGTGCAGGTCGGACGCCCGCATGTTGAAGGCGTCAACCAGCATTTTGTGCAGGAATTTGACAATCGGCGCGTCTTCAACCTCCGATACGCTCGCTTCATTTTCCTGTGCAGCCGCAGCCTCCGAGAGATCCTCGTCAAACTCGAAATCCTCGCCGATGATGTTTTCAATGGCCTCGGACGCCGTCGCGCTCGACGCATCGACCAGCCGGGACAGCTTGTCGTATTCGGCAATGATCCAGTCCACGCCCAGCTGGGTGGAAAACTTGATCTTTTCCGCCGCGCCCTGGTCAGACGGATCAGCCGTCGCAATGATGAGCCGGTTATTGCGCTTGCCCAGCACCACGATGCGGCAGGCCAGGCAAATTTTTGCATCGAGCAAATCCTTGGGCAAACGCTGCATGTCAATGGCGTCCATGTCCACCAGCGGTGCGGCAAAGGACGTCGACATGATGTGCGCCAGGTCGAACGCCGAGACCGCGCCAGACCCTGTCAACTCGGCGATGAAGCTGTTTCGACTGCCCTGAGCCTTCAGAAAAATGTCCTCGGCTGCCTTTTGGCCCAGTTTGCCGGCCGACACCAAAGCTCTGCCGAGTCCGGGCAATGCCGTGGAGGCTGGATTTTTTAGCGCGGTCTCGGTAACGGACATGGTGTTCAATACGGGGTCAAAGAAAGAATCATCGCTTAATGATTACAGGGTGTAAACCTGGAGTTTTGGCAACAGTGTCCCCGTGTTGCACACAATTCACAAAATAATCAATAACGCAACAAACCGTGGTTGGCGACTTCGGCCTGAACTGTTTCGATACCGATAGCCTTGAAAAGCTTATGGATCAGGCACTGCATGCTATTGAAACAGCAGTATTACTGCGTCAGTTTGGGCATCTCCAGCGTCAGTTTTGCCGAGGTTCCTGTGCTCGAAGACAATACTGCATTCCGACCGTTTACCGATTCCAGCACCATCTCATTGTCAACCAGGTTACCTACGCGAACCGGTTTGGCTTCCTGGCCATCGACCGAAATCAGCGCGGCACCGGCGCGAATTCGCCCTGCCACCACGCCAATCAGGTCATAGCGGCTGGCCGCAGGTGCTGCGGTTGACGCCATGGCAACGGGGGCCATCCCGCCGCCCAGCGCTCGGGCAATGGCCTGTGAACTGACAGGAGGCATTTGCTCGACCAGCGCGGCGGAAGGCACGGCCGGCGTGGGCAGACCCCAGACCTTCAGACCCCAGTACACCACGCTGGCAGCGGCCAGCGCGGAGATGGCGAATGTCACAATTCTGGTGGACCATAGGCGATAGGCATCTGTCTGCATGGCAGGATTATCATTGAAGCGACTATATGACTACACAACACCCTCCCTCCCCGTCCCTTCGGCGGCGCCTTTCCGCAGGTTTTACCCTGATCGAACTGATGGTGGTGCTGGTGATCATCGGCGTGCTGGCCGCGCTGGTGGTGCCCAACGTGCTGGACCGCGCGGACGATGCGCGCGCCACGGCCGCCAAAACCGATGTCAACAACCTGATGCAGGCGCTCAAGCTCTACCGGCTGGACAACCAGCGCTATCCTGCCGCCGAGCAGGGATTGCAATCGCTGGTGGCCAAGCCGACCACCGGGCCGATTCCCTCCAACTGGAAATCCTACGTGGACAAGCTGCCCAACGACCCCTGGGGCCGCCCCTACCAGTACCTGAACCCTGGCATCAAGGGCGAAATCGACGTGATGTCCTTCGGTGCCGACGGGCAACCAGGGGGCGAGGGCAAGAATGCGGATATTGGCAGCTGGGAATAACGCCCCCACGCTTGCCACTTCGTGTGCTGCGCTGCCCCCCAAGGGGGCCGCTGCGCCTGCGGCCTGGCAAAGCCAGTTCCTCGGCCCCGGCTGGTTTGGAACGGGCATGCCCACGCTTCTGGCTATGTGGGTTCGCTGCCTTCCGGAGGTGCCATGAGGCATGGTTCGTCGTTCTCGCGGATTCGCCAGGCCGGCTTCACGCTGATCGAATTGCTGATGGTAGTAGCCATCATGGCCATTGCGACAGCAGGCGTCGGGCTGGCGCTGCGCGACACGTCGGGAACGGCGCTGGAACGCGAGGCGCAGCGGCTGGCGGTCTTGCTCGATTCGGCCCGGGCGCAGTCGCGCATGACCGCCAATCCGGTGCGCTGGCGTCCGACCGACACCGGCTTTGTTTTTGAAGGACTGGCGCAGGGCTCAACCTTTCCTTCCGCCTGGCTTGGCCCGGACGTGCGCGCAGCCGTCACCAGCGTCGTGGTGCTGGGACCGGAACCGGTCATCGGGCCGCAGCAAATTCGCCTGGTGTCCACTTCGGACCCTTCGCGCAGCCTGACCTTGGCCACGGACGGCATCCGGCCCTTTTCGGTTTTGACGGACGGTGGCCAATGATGCTGCGCAGCCGGCTCAGGCGCCTTGGTTCTCGCGGCTTCACGCTGATCGAGGTGCTGGTCGCGCTTGGCATCGTGGCGGTCGCGCTGGCGGCCGGCGTGCGGGCCACAGGCTCGCTGATGCGCAATTCAGAACGCCAGTCCGACCTGCTGCTGGCCCACCTGTGCGCTGAAAATGCACTGGTCGATGTGCGGCTATCGCGGCAAATGCCGGCGGTTGGCGACAACACCAGCCCTTGCGAACAGGCCGGCCGCGTTCTTTCCGTGCGGCTCTGGGTGCAGCCCACGCCCAATCCGAATTTTCTGCGGGTTGAAGCGCAGGTGATGGACGGCGCGGCGCGAATACTCGCGCTTTCAACCATCGTGGGGCGGTACTGAACATGGCGCTTCGACGTGCCGCTTTCCGCCGTTGTCCGCGCCCTGCGCAGGCGCGCGGCTTCACCCTGATCGAACTGCTGGTGGCCCTGGCCGCGATGGCCGTGATGGCCGGCCTGAGCTGGCGCGGGCTCGACGGCATGACGCGGGCACAGGCGCAGATCCAGCAGCGGGCCGATGCGGTGCTCACCCTGCAGGCCGGCCTCACGCAGTGGTCTGCCGACCTGGACGCACTGGCGCAGCTGCCTCGCACGCCAACGCTGGACTGGGACGGGCGAGGGCTGCGGATTGTCCGCCGCAGCACGTCACAGCCTGGCGACGGCCTGCTGGTGGTGGCGTGGTCACGGCGCAGTGTGAACGGCACCGACCAATGGCTGCGCTGGCAGTCGCCGCCGCAGTTTTCGCGGGGGGCCTTGCAAACCGCGTGGGAGCGTGCCGCCCAGTGGGCACAGAACCCGGGCGATGCCGAGAAGAGGGACGAAGTGCGCATCACGCCGCTTGAACAGTGGCAGATCTTCTACTTTCGCGGCAATGCCTGGACCAACCCCTTGTCCAGCGACAATGCCAACACGCCGGTGGCACCGGTTCGCAGCGCGCCCCAGGCCGTGGACACCGACCTGGCGCTGCCCGACGGCATCAGGCTGGTGCTGACGCTGCCCGCTGGCGAAGCTATCAACGGCACCCTCACGCGCGACTGGGTGCGTCCGGCGCTGTCGGGCGCCAAGTCGTGATGCTGGCTGGCATTTCTCCGGCGCGTCGCGGCGCGGCAGCGGCTGCAAGTCATGCCCGCCAGGCCGGCGCGGCCCTGCTCACGGCGATGCTGACGGTGGCACTGGTGGCCAGCCTGGCGGCCGGCGCCTTGTGGCAGCAGTGGCGCAGCGTGGAAGTCGAGGCCGCCGAGCGCGCGCGCGTGCAGTCGCTCTGGCTGCTGACCGGGGCGCTCGACTGGGCGCGCCTGATCCTGCGCGAGGATTCCCGCTCTGGCGGCGCCGACTACCTGGCCGAACCCTGGGCCGTGCCGCTGGAAGAAGCCCGGCTGTCCACCTTTCTGGCGACCGACAAGAAAAGCGACCCGGACGACGAGGCCAATGCTTCGCAAACCTTCCTGTCGGGCCTGATCACTGATCTGCAGTCGCGCCTGAACGTCACCAACCTGGTGGAAAGCGACGGCAAGGTGTCCGAGCCCTCGGTGAAAGCCTTTGCCAAACTGTTCGAACTGCTCGGGCTTCCCCCCGGGGAACTGCAGGTGCTGGTGGACAACCTGCGGCTCGCGCGGGACGCCAGCCCTGAAAATGCGGCAAACCCGCAGGCGCCCCTGCTGCCCCAGCGCATCGACCAGCTGGTCTGGCTGGGGCTGTCGCCGCCGAGTCTGGCCGTCCTGCGGCCTTACATCACGCTGCTGCCGGTGCGCACCCCGGTCAACCTGAACACCGCCAGCGCCACGGTGTTGTCAGCCTGCATTCCCTCGCTGGAAATGGGGCAGGCCCAGCAGCTGGTGAACGCGCGCCAGGCCAACCACTTCAAGACGCTGGACGATGTGAAAAAGCAGCTTGGCCAGACCGCCGTACAGCTCGATGACCTCGCGCAGTACAGCGTCAATTCACGTTTCTTCGAGATCCAGGGGCGGCTGCGGCTGGACCAGGCAGTGGTCGAGGAACATTCGGTGGTGCAGCGCGACGGGCCGGAGGTGAAGACCTTATGGCGCGACCGGGGCGCTCCGGCGCCTTGACATGACCCCCCTACAATAGCCCCCTTAATTCCAGCATGACTACCCTGATCGTCACCCTTTCCCGGGCGCTTCCGACTGCCACCATGCTTTGCGAAGGCGTGCTGAGCGATGACGGGCGTACCGTTTCGCGCGCCGTCCAGGCGCCCGCAGCGCTGTTGCCCGCGCCCTCTGGCGCCGACATCGTGGCGGTGGTTCCCGCCTGCCGCCTGTCCTGGCACCGGCTGACCCTGCCCCGGGGCGCGCTGAAGAGCGGCTTGTTTCAGGATGGCAACAATGCCGGGCGACTGCGCGCCGTGCTCGACGGACTGCTGGAAGACAGCGTGCTTGACGAGACCAGCCAGCTGCATTTCGCCATCGAGCCGGCGCCGCGCGCCGACGAGCCCGTGTGGGTCGCAGCCTGCGACAAAGCCTGGCTGCATGCCTGGCTGGCGCTGCTGGCGCAGGCCGGCCGGCCGGTCAGCCGCATCGTTCCCGAACTGGCGCCACCTTCCGGCGATGCACCCGCCTCACTGCATGTCACCGGTACGCCCGACCAGGCCCAGCTGATGCGCACCGGGCCAGAGGGCGTGACGCTGCTGCCGCTGTCGGTGGCCAGCGCCGCGCTGATGGCTTGGCCGGAAGAAGCCGAAGTGCTGGCCGAACCCGGCGTTGCCGCATTGGCGGAACATTTCTTCAATCGTCCCGCCCGGCTGCAAACGCCGCCTGAACGCTGGCTGGCGGCGGCGCAGTCGGACTGGGACCTGGCACAGTTCGACCTGCTCTACACCCGAGGCACGCGCACCCGCAAGCACCTGTCGGCAATGATTTCCTCGCTGTTCAGGGCGCCGCGCTGGCGCGCTGCGCGCTGGGCCAGCGTGGCCCTGGTGCTGGCCAATCTGGTGGGCCTGCAGGCCTGGGCCTGGAAAGAAGAGGCCGCGCAGGCCGCCCAGCGCGCCGCCATCCGCAACCTGCTGACCGCCACCTTTCCTGACGTGCGTGTGGTCGTCGATGCGCCGGTGCAGATGGCCCGCGCACTGACCGACCTGCAACGCCGCAACGGCGTCGCCTCGTCCGCCGACATGGAAACCATGTTAGGGCATTTTCAGGCTGCAGCGCCCGATGCGCCGGCGCCAGAAGCTATTGAATTCATAGCAAATGAACTCCGTCTGAAAGGGCCTGCCCCTTCGCCTTCCGATCTGGCCGCCATCGCGGCGCGGCTGCAGCCCCGGGGTTACAGCCTGCGCATGGAGGCCGATGGCCTGACGATGAAAGAGGAGCGTTTTCCATGAGCCTGACGACCACCCTGGAGCCGCTGCGAGCGCGCTGGGCCGGGCTGCCGGGCCGTGAAAAAAACGGCATCCGGCTGGCCGGCCTGCTGGTCCTGTCATTCCTGCTTTGGCAATTCAGTGTCGGGCCGGCACTGGGCACGCTGCGCACCGCCAACGCCCAGGCCAGGGCGCTGGGCGCGCAGATGCAGGCCATGCAGGCCATGCAGCTTCAGGCGCAGGCCGTCCAGAAGCAGCCCGCGCTGGCCTTTGACGAGGCGGTGCGCGCCCTGACCGCCGCCACCAAGCAGACGCTGGGGGCCAGCGCCCAGCTGGTGCTGGCAGGCGAGCGCGCCAGCATCACCGTCAAGGACGCCAGCCCCGATGCGCTGGCGGAGTGGCTGACGCAGGCGCGCCTGAATGCCCGCTCGGCACTGATCGAGGCCCGTATCGTGCGTGCCTCGACGCCAGGCGGCCCGGTCTGGAATGGCGTGCTTGTGATGGGCCTGCCGGCCCGCTAGCCAGACCATGTCCTATCCGACGCCCACCGCCGCAAGCCCTGCCTTTGCCACTGCCCCATGGCGCTGGGCAGCGGCGGGCGCGCTTGGCGGGCTGGTGCTGTCCCTGGGCCTGTTTGCCCCGGCGCGCTGGCTAGCGGCGCTGGTCCTGCAGGCCAGCGGCGGTCATGCCGTGCTGGTGGCACCCCGGGGCAGTTTCTGGCAGGGCTCGGCGCAACTGGTGTTGTCGGGGGGCGCAGGCAGCCTCGACGCCGTGGCCTTGCCCGGGCTGGTGGGCTGGCGCATCCGGCCGGCCTGGACTGGACTGGACCTTCAACTCGACGCCGAATGCTGCATGCAACAGGCCTGGCGGCTTCAGGCCAGGCCAGCGGGCTGGGGCGGTGTGCAGCTGGCGCTGTCCGACAGCCAGTCGCAATGGCCCGCCGCCCTGCTCTCAGGCTTGGGAACGCCGTGGAACACGGTACAGGCGCAAGGCCAGCTGGCGGCTTCAACCCAGGGCTTCAATGCCCGCTGGGCGCAGGGCCGGCTGGCGCTGGCTGGCCGACTGCAGCTTGACGCCGTGCGGATTTCCTCGCGACTTTCCACGCTGCAGCCCATGGGCAGCTACCGCCTCACGCTGACGGGCGGCAGTCCGTCCACGCTGGAGCTGAGCACCCTTGACGGCAGCCTGCTGCTGACCGGCCAGGGCCGGTGGATCGGCCAGCGGCTGGTATTCGATGGCGCTGCCAGCGCCACGCCCGGGAGCGTTGACGCGCTCTCGAATCTTTTGAACATCATCGGGCGGCGCAACGGCGCAACGGCCGTCATCAAAGTAGGTTAACGCCGCATGAAACATCCGAACTTCAAACCACACCAGCTTGCTATTTTTTCAATAGCTGGAAGTGCCCTTCTGGCTTGCGGAACAGGCCTTTTTTCTTCAAATTTGCAGGCCCAGCCGCAAGTCGCGTCGCCGGCAGCCGAAGGCCGGCGCGGCGAAGCCATCACGCTGAACTTCGTCAATGCCAACATCGACGCGGTGGCCCGCACCATGGCCACGCTGACGGGCCGCAACGTGGTGGTCGATCCGCGCGTCAAGGGTACGATCACGCTGACGACCGAACGCCCGGTCAGCCCGGCCGTGGCCTACAGCCAGTTCTTGGCGATCCTGCGCCTGCAGGGCTTTACCGTGGTCAACGCCGCCGGCCTGGACAAGATCGTTCCCGAGGCCGATGCCAAGCTGCAGGGCGGCGCCGTGTCGACCAACGTGCCGGTCGGCGGCGGCCAGATCGCCACGACGATCTTCAAGCTCAGTTTCGAGAATGCCAACAACCTGCTGCCCATCCTGCGGCCGCTGATCAGCCCGAACAACACCATCAACGTCAACCCCGGCAACAACTCGCTGGTGATCACCGACTATGCCGACAACCTGAACCGGCTGGGCCGCATCATTGCCGCGCTGGACGTGTCCAACGCCACCAATGTCGAGCTGATCCCGGTGCGCTATGCGTCAGTGACCGACCTCGCGCCCCTGCTGACGCGGCTGCTCGACAACAGCGCTGGCGGCGGCGTGGCAGTCGCCGAGGCCAGCTACAAGACCACCGTGCTCGCCGAGCCGCGCAGCAATTCGCTGATCGTGCGTGCCGCCAACGGCGCCCGGCTGGAGCTGGTGAAGTCATTGCTCAGGACCCTGGACACGCCGACCATGAACGGCCCGAACGGCGACGCCGGCAACATCTACGTGGTCTACCTGAAGAATGCCGACGCCACCAACCTGGCCACGGTGCTGCGCGCCTCCATGGCCGGGACCGGCGGCGGCAACACGGCCAGCCCGGCAACGCCGCAGATGGGCAATGCACAGGCCATCAACACCGGGGGACAGATGGGCACGGCAGGCGGCATGGGCCAGCCCAGCAGCGCGGCGACCGCGCCCATCACGCCGAGCGCGGGTCCTTCGACCGGCGGGCAGATCCAGGCCGACCCGGCGACCAATTCGCTCATCATCACCGCCTCCGAGCCGCAATACCGGCAACTGCGCGCGGTGATTGAAAAGTTAGATGCCCGGCGGGCGCAGGTCTACGTGGAAAGCCTGATTGCCGAAGTCAACATGGACAAGGCGGCCGAGTTCGGCATTCAGTGGCAAGGACCGATCGGCGGCAAGGGCGACAGCCTGATCGGGCTGCTGGGCACCAACTTTGGCGCCAGCGGCAAGAACATCATCCAGTCGGCCCTGGGTGCTGCCAGCGGCACGCCCGTGGCGCCCGGAACCGGCCTGAACCTGGGCGTGGCGCCACGCAGCAATGGCGTGTATTTCCTCGGTTTCCTGGCCAACTTCCTGCAGACCTCGGGCGCCGGCAACATCCTGTCAACGCCTAACCTCATCACGCTGGACAATGAAGAGGCCAAGATCATCATCGGCCAGAACGTACCGTTTGTCACTGGCCAGTTCACCAACACCGGCAGCGGCGGCAGCAACGGCAGCGTCAACCCCTTCCAGACCATCGAGCGCAAGGACGTTGGCCTGACCTTGCGGGTCAAGCCGCAGATCAGCGAAAACGGCACGGTCAAGATGGCGATCTTCCAGGAAGTCTCCAGCGTGCAGCCGGGCTCGGTCAATTCGGCCACCGGCCTGATCACCAACAAGCGCTCGATCGAGTCGCATGTGCTGGTCGAGGACGGTGCGATCATCGTGCTCGGCGGGCTGCTGCAGGACGAGTATTCGGGCAACCAGGACAAGGTGCCGGGCCTGGGCGACGTGCCGGTGTTCGGCAACCTGTTCAAGTCCGAAAGCCGCAGCCGCAAGAAAACCAACCTGATGGTCTTTTTGCGGCCGGTGGTGGTGCGCGACGGTGCCTCGACGAACGCCCTGTCGATGGACCGCTACGACCTGATGCGCACCAGCCAGCAGCAGTCGCAGCCGGTCAACAGCAGCCTGGTGCCGGTCAATGAATCGCCGGTGCTGCCCGCTATCGCTCCCGCCCGGCCAGCGCAGACGCCTGCCCAGCCGGTGAATCAGCAGCTTTTCCAGCCGGAATCGCCGTCTCCGATCACCAACTGACAAGCCATGCAACATCCGGCCCAGTACCCCCTGCCCTATGCGTTTGCCCGCAGCCAGCAATTGCTGCTGGAAGACTTCGGCGGCGACCTGACGCTGTGGCTGCACAGCCTGGGCACACCCGCGACGGCAGGTGCCATCAGCGAAGTGATGCGCAAGTTCGAGGTCCAGCGCATCAGCATCGAGGCGCCCGAGCTGCTCCAGCAACGCATCAGCGCCGCCTATTCGCAGAGCGAATCGAGCGCGGCCACCGTCATCAGCGAGGTCGAAAGCGACGTCGATCTGTCGCGCATGATGCAGGCGTTGCCGGCCATCGAGGATTTGCTGGAAACGTCGGACGACGCGCCCATCATCCGCATGCTCAATGCCCTGCTGACGCAGGCCGCGCGCGACGGCGCCAGCGACATCCACATCGAGCCCTACGAGCGCCATTCGAGCGTACGTTTTCGGGTCGATGGTTCGCTGCGCAACGTGGTGCAGCCCAACCGTGCGCTGCACGCCGCGTTGATCTCGCGGCTGAAAATCATGGCCGAGCTCGACATTGCCGAAAAACGCCTGCCGCAGGACGGTCGCATCTCGCTGCGCATCGGCACGCGGGCGGTCGATGTGCGCGTCAGCACGCTGCCCAGCGCCCACGGCGAGCGCGCCGTGCTGCGGCTGCTGGACAAGAGCGGCGACCGGCTCAACCTGGAGGCCGTCGGCATGCAGGGCGATGTGCTGAGCAGCTTCGAGCACCTGGTGGCGCAGCCACACGGCATCATCCTGGTGACCGGCCCGACCGGCTCGGGCAAGACCACCACGCTGTACGCGGCGATGGAGCGCCTGGATACCCGGCGCCAGAACATCATGACGGTCGAGGACCCGATCGAGTACGAACTGGCCGGCGTCGGCCAGACGCAGGTCAACGCGAAAATCGAGCTGACCTTTGCCAAGGCGCTGCGCGCCATCCTGCGCCAAGACCCGGACGTGATCATGATTGGCGAGATCCGCGACTTTGAAACCGCGCAGATCGCCATCCAGGCTTCGCTCACCGGCCACCTGGTGCTGGCCACGTTGCACACCAACGACGCGGCCAGCGCCGTCACGCGGCTGACCGACATGGGCATCGAGCCGTTCTTGCTCAGTTCGTCGCTGCTCGGCGTGCTGGCGCAGCGGCTGGTGCGCAAGGTCTGCGTTCACTGCCAGGGCGCCGGCTGCGCCACCTGTGGCCAGACCGGCTACCAAGGCCGCACCGGCGTGTTCGAACTGCTGGCGACCAACGACGCCATCCGCGCGCAGATTCACCACCAGGCGTCGGAAGCCGACCTGCGCGAAGCGGGGCTCAAGAACGGCATGACGCTGATGCGCGACGATGGCGAGCGGCTGGTGCAAAGCGGCATCACGACGCGCGAAGAACTGGTCCGCGTGACACGCGACTAGAAATATGGCCCCCACGCTTTTCAGTTCGTGTAATGCGCTGCCCCCCGGGGGGGCCACTGCCCTTGCAGGGCGCCACGCCGCCAGAGGCGGCGCATCTGCAGGCTGTCCAAGCCCGCGCAGGCGGGCTTGGAGCCGCAGCCTACAGCCTGCGGCCCGGCAAAGCCGGTTCCGCGGCCCTGACTGGCATGCAATGCCGGTGGGCGTCTAAAGAGAGCCTTCATGCCTGCCTATTCATTCGAAGCCTTGAGCGCCGACGGCGCGACCCGCAAGGGCATCATCGAGGCCGACACCGCCCGCTCGGCGCGCAGCATGCTCCGGGCCCAGGCGCTGGTGCCGCTGGCGGTCCAGGCGGTTGGCGCGCCGGGCAAGGGCGCGCAGTCCGCCAGCGCTTCGGGCTGGAACACTACGCTGTGGAGTAAACGCGTCTTCAATGCTACCGCGCTGGCGATCTGGACGCGCCAGATCGCCGGTCTGGTCACCTCGGGCCTGCCGCTGGAGCGGGCGCTGACGGCGCTGGCCGACGAATCCGAAAACATTCCCCAGCGCCACCTGGTCGCCAACCTGCGCGCCGAGGTCAACGGCGGCACCGCTTTTGCCACCGCGCTGGCCCAGCACCCGCGCGAGTTTTCAGCAACCTATTGCGCGGTCGTGGGCGCGGGCGAGCACAGCGGCAACCTGGGCATGGTGCTGGAACGGCTGGCCGACGACCTGGAGCAAAGCCAGGAACTCAAGGCCAAGCTGGTGGGCGCGGCGCTGTACCCGGCCATCGTCACCTTGGTGGCCATTGTCATCGTGACCTTCCTGCTGGGCTATGTGGTGCCGCAGGTGGCGCAGGTGTTTGCCGGCAGCAAGCGAGCCTTGCCGGTGCTGACCGTCATCATGCTCGGCCTGGCCGGCTTCGTGCGCAACCAGGGCTGGCTGGTGCTGCTGGCGCTGGCCGCCGTGGCGGGCGGCTTCCGGCTGGCCTGGACCAGCGCCGCATTTCGTGAAAGGTTCGATGCGGCCTGGCTGACGCTGCCGGTGCTGGGCAAGCTCTCGCGCGGCTACAACGCCGCACGTTTTGCCGGCACCCTGTCCATGCTGGCGGGCGCCGGCGTTCCCATCCTGAAAGCCTTGCAGGCAGCGGCCGACACGTTGTCGAACCGGGCCATGCGCGCTGACGCGCTGGATGCGCTGGTGCTGGTGCGCGAAGGCACGCCTCTGGCGTCAGCCATCGGGCATAAAAAGCGTTTTCCGGGGCTGCTGAGCATGTTTGCCCGCCTGGGCGAGCAAACCGGCCAGTTGCCGGTGATGCTGGACCGCGCAGCCCGACAGCTCGGCACCGAAGTGCAGCGCCGCGCGATGCAACTGGCCACCTTGCTGGAGCCGCTGCTGATCGTGGCGATGGGCCTGGTCGTGATGCTGATCGTTCTTGCCGTGCTGCTGCCCATCATCCAGCTCAACCAGCTGGCGCGGTAAACCGGACACCGGTGGCATGGCATGGCATTGCCGAAAATGCATCGTGCGCAAAATCGGCATGTAGGAACCAACCCACGTCTACTTGAGCTTTGCACCGCTTTCCATGCTGTGCCGATGGCACTAACGTAGCCTTGTCATTCATCGTAAAACTCAAAAGGATTAAGTTATGAACACAGATCAAGTCAAGGGCGCGCTCAAGGAAGCAGCTGGCAAGGTTCAATCCAAGACTGGCGAACTGATCGACAGCCCCGAGCAAGAAGCAAAAGGTCTTGTAAAGCAATCCGAAGGACGAATCCAGAAAAACGTTGGCGACGTCAAGGAAGTCCTGAAAGACGCTGTCGACAAAATCTGATTCGGATTCAATCCTGAACAAAAGCGGCTGGTCCTGGAACCAGCCGCTTTGCTTTTTAGGCCATGAGAAAACGCTGAAAGGCGGGGTACTGGCCAATCCGCGATTTGTGCGGACACCTGCAACCTGCATGCTCATGGGCATGGCGGGGGTTTTTTGTTTCAGCCAGTAGTGCCGGGGGACAAAAAGCCAGTCGTTTTTTGCTTGGCAATGGCCTGCCGGAACACGCGCGCCAGCGTGTCTGACGTGTAAGGTTTCAGGATCAGTTCGAACGCATGCGGGCCCCCATCCGCCATGATCGAGTTGTAGCCGCTGGTCAGCACCACCGGAAGGCCGGGATATTGGCGCCGCACCTGTTCACCCAGCTCGAATCCATCCATGCCGGGCATGACGACATCGGAAAAAACCAGGCCAAACCGCCCGGCTTCATCGGCCAGAATTTTCAGCGCGGCGGCGGCGCTGGCAGCCCAGACCGGCCGGTAGTCCATCACCTCAAGAATCTCGCAGGTGATCTGACCCAGGGCTTCGTTGTCCTCCACGACCAGCACTTCGATGGCGTCATGAAAAATTGCCGCTTCTGGCGCTGCCACCGGTGCTTGCGGCTCGGCGGTCCTTTCAGCGCGTGGCAGGTAGAGGGTAAAAACAGAGCCCTTGCCGGGCTCGCTCCTGACAGTCACCTCTCCGCCCGATTGCTTGGCAAAACCGAAAACCTGGCTCAAGCCAAGCCCTGTGCCCCTGCCGACTTCCTTGGTGGTGTAAAAAGGCTCAAAAATCACTTCCAGTTTTTCAGCAGCAATGCCGCAGCCTGTGTCGCTGGCCGAAATGGCAATGAAATTTCCCTGCCGGGGGCCACTGCCTGGACCGGCCGGTATCTTGTCAACCTTTTGAACCGCGATGATGAACTGGCCGCTGGCATTCATGGCATCGCGGGCATTGACCGCCAGGTTCAACAAGGCGGCTTCAAACTGGTTGACGTCGGCCAGCGCAAAGCAGCACTCCGGTCGGCAAGACTGGTGAAGAATTTCTATCCGTGCCCCCATGAGCGGCTTGACCAGGTCAATCACGCTTTGCACCTGCCGGTCAACGTCGAACACTGTCGGGACGAGCGGCTGCTGGCGGGCAAAGGCCAGCAACTGGCGCGTGAGTTTGACAGCGCGGCCCACCGTGTCGTGGATCAGGTCCAGGTAATAGTCGCAACGCTCTGCAGGGAGCCGATGACTGCGCAGCAGCTCGACCGACGAGTTGATCACGGCCAGCAAGTTGTTGAAGTCGTGGGCGACGCCGCCGGTGAGTTGCCCCAGCGCCTCCAGCTTTTGCGACTGGCGCAGCGCCGTCTCGCTGCGCAGCAGTTCGGTCGTGCGCTGTTCAAGCATCGCATTCGTCAGGCGCAGGTTGTTTTCCGCCAGCATCCGCCGCTGTGAAATCCAGGTCCGTGCCGCGACTTCCTCGATCAGCGCTTTCTCGCAGTCCAGCCACACACGCGGCCGGGAATCGACCACGAACAGCACCGTTGCCAGCCGGCCGTTCGCAATATGCGGCGAACCCATGAAGGCACTGGCATGCACGAGCTTGTCGCCGGCCTCGCAGGCGGCTGCGGCGGTGAGTGGAGCGACAGCCGTGTCGTTGACCGCCACAGTGCGTCCCGAACGGAGTTCTGCAATCATGGCCGGTCCGTAAGCGTCAAGCCGATAGCTTGCGGCCAGGCTGGAAAACCGGCCAGCGGACCACATCGGCTCCGCCTGGCGCCATTCGCCCGCTTCGTCAACCTCGGCATAGCCGGCACACGCGGCGTTGAGATAACGGCCCAGCTTTTGCGCCGCCAGCGTCATCATGGACTCGGGGTCAAGGGCATCGCGCAAGGCATCGCTGATCTCGACCTGGAAAGCCTGCTGCTTTTGCGCTTGCGCCCGGCGCTGTTCCGCCAGCCGTTTTTCAGTGGTTTCGACGAGAAGGCAGTACACGCCAGCGACGTGCCCTGTTTCGTCGCGAAACGGCAGAAACAAGAGCCGCCACCAGGTCGGCTCCCTGTAGCCTTTGCGTGTCAGGGTCAAGGGCATGTCTTCGTAATACGCGCCCTCGCCGCCAAGCGCTTTCGTTGCAATAGGCTCGATTTTCAACCAGGAATCGCTCCACTTTTCGGCGGCAGGCACGCCCGACAGGCCGCTAAAGCGCGAACCGAGCATCTGGCGGTAACTGTCGTTGAAAAACGAGAGAAATTCCGGGCCCCAGCCCATGATCATGGGCTGGGGATTGCTGAGCAGCGTGGCCAGCATGGTCTTGAGGGTGGGCGGCCAGCGGGCCGGTGGGCCGAGAGCGGTGCCGCGCCAGTCCTGAGCGTTGATCAGTGCGCCCATTTCGCCGCCATTGGCCAGAAAAGCGGGCATCTGCGACGTATCTGCCGGGTCATTTTGATAGTTTTTGGGCATGCGAGACAAGAGTTGGTTTTGATCCAGGGGCTTGTTCAGGATGACTGACAAATGCCATTTTGCATCAATAGTGACATTTATTCACTCTGTTGTTGGCTTTGAAACATTCCTTCCTTCGGGCCGGATTTCGTCGCCAGACAACGATGCATCGAATTGACGCCTGGTCACCAAGTATGGTGATGTATCAAATCTGCTTAAAATGTAACGCTGCCGGGATTGAAAAATCTGGCAGCATTAATTGCTATTATTTAAATAGCAGCTTACGCACGCAGGACAAGCGCAAAAGGCATATCTGATCATCAAATTCTACTGGATGACGGCCTAGACGAAAATCTCCGGCATTCCCAAGCCACGGCCCCCTTCAAAAATGCCGAACGCACTCACGCCCTCCATGGTAAGGACAAGCAAAAATTGAAAAATCCGCTCAATGGCCCAGCTGAAGATGCCGGCCGGATCGATATTGTTTACCTCTGGGTGAACGGTGCCGATCCTGTCTGGCTGAGCAAGCGCCACAGCGCCTATGCCGCCTGGATGCGCCGGAACGGCGAAGAACTGGCGGCGTTTGGCAACGTGGCCGGCCGCTACCGGGACAATTCGGAACTGCTTTTCAACCTGCGCGCGCTGGAACTTTTTTTCCCGGACCACGGCCATGTCTACATCGTGACCGACGGGCAAACGCCGGCCTGGCTGCGGCCCTCGAGCCGGGTGACGCTGGTGGACCACCGCCACCTGCTGCCCCCGGCGTCGCCGGAGGTGTTCGACTCGGGCCATATCGAGTCCTACCTGCACCACATTCCCGGCCTGTCCGAGCGTTTCATTTACCTGAACGACGACGTGTTTTTTGGCCAGAAGGTCAATCCGGCCTGGTGGTTCGAAGGCCGGCTCAAGGTATTTCTGGAGCCTGCGTCGGCGGCGCACCCCGAGGCGCTGCATCCGGGCGAGACGGCGCTGGTCAATGCGTCGATCGAGTCCGGGCGCTGGCTCAGCGAACGTTATCCGCACTACCGGCACATTGCCCAGGTGTATTCGCACACGCCGCGCGCCATGCGCAAAAGCGTGATGCATGAGCTTGAGCATCTGGCGCAGGACTGGTTTGCGCAGGTCAGATCCACCGTGTTTCGCTCTTGGCGAATTCCACCCATCGTTCCCGACCTGGCGCCGCGCTGGATGGTGCAGATGGGCTACGCCGAGCAGCAGGTGCTCAATCCGCTTTACATCGATACGGGCGATGCCCAGGCGGCGCAGCAGTTTGACGCGCTGGAGCAGAACTTCGGCCGCTTGCCGTTTTTCTGCATCAACGACACCTGCGACGAAGCGGCGGGCGACGATCCGCGCCTGCTGAGGATTGCGCAAACGCTGGAAAGACTGCTGCCCGATCCGTCATCGTTTGAATGGGCGGGCGAGCAGCGCATGGCCGCCTGAACCGCCAGGATTCTTGACCAAAACAGCCTTGCGCGCTTGCTCCATGTGCGGTTCCAGCTATCAAAAAATGAGTCTTTGTTGCGAACAAAAAAATCCCGGCCTGTTTGCACAGTTCAGGGATTTTCAAGGTATTGGCGTCCCGGGCATAGACTGCCCTGGCCTGCACTCAGGCAAGCATCACATGCTGAACTTGGCTTTGGCATCAGCCTGGCAGGTGTCCTTGGCATTGCCGGACAGGCTGTCGCAGCGTTCCCTGGCGGCCTTGTACTGGGCTTCGCGTGTTTCAGCGCTGGCCTCTTTCTTGGCTTCGTTCACATCGGCGGTCTTGTCAGCGCTGCCGTCGGTGGCGGCCTTGACGACCTTGGCGTCTTCCTTGGCTTTGACATGCACGGCCTTGGCATCCTTCACGCAGACATCCTTGGCATTGCCGGCCAGGTCATCGCACTTTTCCTTGGCGGTGTCGTAAGCCGTGTCGGCCTTGGCCAGGGCGACATCGCGGGTGTGCTTGGCGCTGGGCTTGTACTGGGATTCGAGTTCGGCCTTGGCGACCTTTTCGGCGCCCTTGGCTTCGGACACGCAGATGTCCTTGGCGTTGGCTTTGAGGCTGCCGCACTTGTCGCGGTTGACCTTGTAGTCGGCGCTGATCTGCTTATTCTGGGTGTCGTATTCGGCCTTGGTCAGGGCGATGGCATTGCCGGCAAAAATGCATGACATGGCGACGCTGAGCATGAGAAGTCTGGTTTTCATGATGGTTCCTTGGAAGGTGTGATGGTTTTAGATTTTCAACAGGTAAGTTGACAGATGACAGATGACAGTCCAGCAAGGCTAGAAAAAATTGCCAGCCGGCCGTCGTGCCAAGGGCCCTCCCTATCCCTCTGTCTGGCGTTCCTGGACGCTCCGCAAGCGAAACCGTCCCTGTTTCCAGAAGGAAGATGCTAGCCACTGCAGCACTGCAAAGGAGTAGGCCGGCGGATTTTCAAGCGGTAGTCTGATGACTACAGCCGGGCTGGGCTGCGTCTGAAGCGGCTATTTTCTGGCGCGCAAGGTGCGGCTCAGCAAGGCCACCGGCAGCAGGCCGACCAGCACCAGCGCCAGCGCCGGCAGGGCCGCCTCGCCCAGGCGCTCGTCGCGCGCCAGCTGGTAGGTCACCACGGCCAGGGTGTCGCTGTTGAAGGGCCGCAGCACCAGCGTGGCGGGCAGCTCCTTCATCACATCGACAAACACCAGCAGGCCGGCCACCGCCACCGAGCGTTTCAGCAGCGGCCAGTGCACCCGCGCCAGCAGGCCGGCGCCGGTGGTGCCCAGCATGCGGGCGCTGTCGTCAAAGCTGGCCGGAATGCGCGAATAGCCGCTCTGGATGCTTTGCAGCGCCACCGCGCTGAAACGCACCAAATAAGCCCAGACCACGCCGAGCACGGTGGCGGTGACCCAGTAGCCCGCGCCGGTCTGCGGCGCGGCCGCCTGCAGCCAGCCCACCGGCAGCAGCAGCCCGACGACGATGACGGCGCCCGGAACGGCATAGCCCAGGCTGGCCAGCTGCACCGCCCCACGCGTCAGCGTGTCGGGCTGGCGCCGCACGGCGAACGCCAGGCCCAGGGCCAGCGCGGTGGCCAGCGCGGCGCTTAAGGAGGCTAGATACAGGCTGTTCAGCGTCCAGTTGGCAAACTGGTCCCAGAGCAGGTTGTCCCAGCCCAGCACCAGCGGCCGCAGCATGAACAGCACCGGCAGCACAAAGCCCAAGGCAATCGGCGCGGCGCAAAGGCCCCAGGCCAACGCCGCCCGCCCGCCGCGCAACTGCACCGGGGCGGCGTCAGCGGACCCGGCGCGCGCGCCCCGGCCGGCGGCAAAGCGCATGCGCCGCTGGGCGCTGTGCTCGATGCGCAGCAGCACCGCGACGAACACCAGCAGCACGGTTGCCAGCTGCGCGGCCGCCATGCGGTTGTCCATCGACAGCCAGGCCTTGTAGATGCCGGCGGTGAAGGTCTGGATGCCGAAGTAGCTGGACACGCCGAAGTCCGCCAGCGTTTCCATCAGCGCCAGCGCCACGCCGGCCGCCACCGCCGGACGCGCCAGCGGCAGGGCCACCTCGCGGATACGCCGGGACAGCGGCGCGCCCAGCAGCCGGGCCGCTTCCATCAGGTGCGCGGCGCGCTCCGACAGCGCGGTGCGCGCCAGCAAATAGACATAGGGATACAGCGACACCGTGAACACCAGCACCGCGCCGCCCAGGCTGCGCACTTCAGGCAGCAGCCGCCCCTGCAGCCCGAAGGCCGCGCGCAGCCATGTCTGCAGCGGCCCGCCGTATTGCAGGAAGTCGGTGTAGGCATAGGCCACCACATACGCCGGCATGGCCAGCGGCAGCAGCAGGGCCCATTCAAACGTGCGGCGGCCCGGAAACTCGAACAGCGTGACCGCGCTGGCCGTGGCCATGCCGACGCCAGCGACGCCTGCGCCGACCAGCAGGCACAGCAGCAGCGAGGTCCAGGCGTAGTCGGGCAGCACCGTCTGCAGCATCTGCGCCAGGATGGAGCGCGCCCCGGCGTCGAATTCGAGCCAGGACAGCACCACGGCCAGCACCGGCAGCGTCAGGAATGCCACCAGCAGGAGCAAAAAGGCGGAAGGAACAAAGCGAAAAAAGAGTCGGCGAAACATTGAAACCCGATAGAAGGTGGCTGCCGGCCGGCTCCTGCCCTGCCCGCTCGCGCCGTGGTGTCTGCAGCCATTCACTGCAAATGAGAATTGTAAGCATCTACAATTAGCCTATGTTTCTTGAAGTCACTCAACTCGGTGTGCAATACGCAGGAAGCCGCCATGCGGCGGTCGATGGCGTGTCCTTCAACCTGCAGGCCGGCGAGATTGGCGTGCTGATCGGCCCGTCGGGCTGCGGCAAGACCACCTTGCTGCGCGCCGTTGCCGGGCTGGAACGCGCGCATGCGGGCAGCATCCGGCTGGCCCGGCAAATCGTCAGCAGCCCGCAGGTTCACCTGCCGGCCGAGTCGCGCCAGATCGGCATGGTGTTCCAGGACTACGCGCTGTTTCCGCATCTGGACGTGGCCCGCAACGTGGCCTTCGGCTTGAGCCGCCTGAGCGCTTCCGCCCGCAGCCGGCGCGTGGACGAGGTGCTCGAACTGGTCGGCATGGGCCATGCCCACAAGTCTTTTCCCCATGAGCTGTCGGGCGGGCAGCAGCAGCGCGTGGCGCTGGCCAGAGCGCTGGCGCCGAGGCCGCGCCTGCTGTTGCTCGACGAGCCGTTTTCCAACCTCGATGTCGATTTGCGCGAGCGGCTGGCGCATGAGGTGCGCGCCATCCTGAAAGCGGCGGGCGCCACCGCGCTGTTCGTGACGCACGACCAGCTCGAAGCCTTTGCCATCGGCGACCGCATCGGCGTGATGCACGAAGGCCATCTGCACCAGTGGGACGACGCCTATGCGCTGTACCACCGGCCGGCCACCCGATTCGTCGCCGACTTCATCGGCCACGGCGTGTTTGTGCCGGCCACCTTGATGCACCAGGAAAGCGGCGTGGTGGCGCGCACCCCGCTGGGCGACCTGGCCGGGCTGGACGAATGCCCGCTGCCGTCGAGCTACCCCAACGGCGAATGCGACGTGCTGCTGCGCGCCGACGACATCGTGCACGACGACAGCGCGCTGGTAAAGGCGCGGATCGTTCGCAAGGCGTTTCGCGGTTCGGAGTTTTTGTACACGATGCAGCTAGCCAGCGGCGAAGCGCTGCTGGCCCATGTGCCCAGCCACCACGACCATGCAGTCGGCGAATGGGTCGGCATCCGGGCCGAGGTGGACCATGTGGTGACCTTCGTTCGCGAAACCGCTGCGAATTCAGAACGAAATATGCCTTTTGCGCATATTCCACCTGCGCTGACAGCTATAAATTTAGCAGCAAAAACCGGCAACGCCTGATTCAGGCAAAGCGTCAGCCCTTGCGCAGGCCATCGACCCTGGCGCGCAACTGCTCGCTCCAGGCACGCCGGTCGCGCCCTGCAGCCTGTTCAGGCTCTCCGTAATGCACCACGGCCACCAGTGGCGGCGCGGACAAGGTGCGCCAGATCGAGCCCAGCAAGGAGTCATCGCCCACATAGATCGGCGCCAGGCTGGGCTGGCCGCTGGCCTTGTCGATGAAGCGCAGGCCCACGGGCTGGGCCGGCGCATCGGCCGACAGGGCGGCCTGCAGCAAGTTGGCATGAAAGGGCAGCACACTCAGTCCATCGCCGGTGGTGCCTTCGGGGAACACCGCCAGCACGTCGCCGGCCAGCAGCGCATCGCGCATCAGGTGCACCACGCGCATGGCGTCGCGGCGCGAACTGCGCTCGATGTACAGCGTGCCGGCCGCCGCCGCCAGCGTGCCGACGAGGGGCCAGTCCTTGATGTCGGACTTGGAGACAAAGCGGCAATGCTGGGCGGCATGCATCACCGGTATGTCGAGCCAGGAAATGTGGTTGGCCACCAGCAGCACCGGCCCGGTGACTGGCGGCTGGCCGCGTATTTCCAGCGTGATGCCGGCATGCGCCAGGAACGCCAGCGCCCAGACCTGCACCCGTGCGCTTTGCTGTGACGGCTGCATGCGTGGCAGGTGCAGCGCTGCCACCCACACGCCCGACAGGATGTGACCCAGGATGCGCAACAAGCGCCAGACAGCGCGCACGCCCCTCATCGGGCGCTGGCAGCCGTCATGCCGTTGCGCACAAAACAAGTGGTCCGCATACGCTCAGGCACGCTCGAAGGCGAGCTGTCCGCCGACCAGGGTGTAGCGCACGGGGCCGGGCAGCGCATAACCCGAGAACGGCGTGTGCCGGCCCTGGCTGCGCAGGGCGGCGGGTTCGACCGTCCATTCGCTGCCTGGATCGAACACGCAGACATCGGCAACGCCGCCCTTGACCAGCCGGCCCGCGCTGGCCTGCAGCGTGCCCAGCGCCGGGCCGAGCACGCGCGCCGGCTCGCTGGTCAGCACGGCCAGCACCCGGCGCATGTCCGCGCCACTGTCCTGGCCCCATTTGCAGGCCAGGCCCAGCAGCAGTTCCAGGCCGGTCGCGCCGGCTTCGGCTTCGGCGAACGGCAGGGTCTTGGCATCGGCGCTGACCGGTGAATGGTCGGACACCAGCGCATCGATGGTGCCGTCGAGCAGCCCGAGCCGCAGCGCATCGCGGTCGCGCTGCTGGCGCAGCGGCGGGTCCAGGCGCATCCGGCTGTCGAAGTAACCAATGTCTACGTCGGTCAGGTGCAGGCTGTTGATGCTGACGTCGCAGGTGACGTTCAGGCCCTCGGCCTTGGCCCGGGCGACCAGCGCCACGCCGGCCGCGCTGCTGATGCGGCACAGGTGGACGCGGGCGCCGGTGGCGCGCACCAGCTCGAAAATCGTGTGCAGCGCAATGGTTTCGGCGGCGACCGGAACGCCGCTCAGCCCCAGGCGCGTGGCCAATGCTCCGCTGGCGGCCACGCCCTTGCCCAGGTGCAGCTCCTGCGGACGCAGCCAGATCGAGTAACCAAACGTGGCGGCGTACTGCATGGCGCGCATCAGCACCTGCGTGTTGGCCAGCGGCACCTCGGCCTGGCTGAAGCCCACGCAGCCCGATTCGGTCAGCTGAACCATCTCGGTCAGCGCTTCGCCTTTCAAGGCGCGTGTCAGGGCGCCCAGCGGAAAGACACGCGACTGGTGGTGCTTTTCAGCGCGGAACTTGAGCATTTCCACGAGGCCAGGCTCGTCAAGCACCGGGTCGGTATCGGGCGGGCAGACCAGGCTGGTCACGCCGCCGGCGACGGCGGCAGCCAGTTCGCTTTCCAGCATGCCTTCATGCTCATGGCCAGGTTCGCGCAGGCGGGCCGACAGGTCGATCAGGCCGGGGGCCACGATGCAGCCGGTGGCGTCAATCGTCTTATTCGGGGTGAAATCGGCCAGCCCGCCGTTCAGCGAGACGATGCGCCCGGCGGCAATCGCCAGGTCGCCGACTTGGTCGAAGCCAGTAGCCGGGTCGATGATGCGGCCATTTTTAATCAACAACTTCATGACTCATTTCCTGCAACTATGCTCATCACGGCCATGCGGACTGCAATACCAAATGTCACCTGCGGCAGGATGACGCTTTGCGCGCCATCGACCACGGCCGAGTCAATTTCAACGCCCCGATTGATCGGGCCGGGGTGCATGACGATGGCGTCGGATTTGGCCAGTTGCAGCTTTTCGGGCGTCAGGCCAAAGCTTTTCGAAAACTCCTGGCTGCTGGGCAGCAGCGCGCCGGTCATGCGCTCGTTCTGCAGCCTGAGCATGATGATCACGTCGGCGTCCTTGATGCCTTCTTCAAGCGTGTTGCAGACGCGAACGCCCATCTGCGCCATGTCGGACGGCACCAGCGTCTTGGGGCCGACCACGCGCACTTCGGCGCAGCCCAGCGTGGTCAGCGCGTGAATGTCGGAGCGCGCCACGCGCGAATGCAGCACATCGCCGACGATGGCGACGGTCAGGTTGCTGAAGTCCTTCTTGTAGTGGCGGATGGTGTACATGTCGAGCAGGCCCTGCGTCGGGTGCGCATGGCGGCCATCGCCGGCATTGACGACATGCACATGCGGCGCGACATGCTGGGCGATCAGGTAGGGCGCGCCCGATTCGCTGTGGCGCACCACGAAAATGTCGGCCGCCATGGCGCTCAGGTTGGCGATGGTGTCGAGCAGCGACTCGCCCTTGGACGCCGACGAGCGGGCAATGTCCAGGTTGATCACGTCGGCCGACAACCGGGTGGCGGCGATTTCAAACGTTGTGCGGGTGCGGGTGGAGTTTTCAAAGAACAGGTTGAACACGCTCTTGCCGCGCAGCAGCGGGACTTTTTTCACGTCGCGGCTGCTGACCGAGACAAAGTTGGCGGCGGTGTCCAGGATCTGCGTCAGGAGGGCCTTGGACAGGCCTTCGGTGGACAGCAGGTGGATCAGTTCGCCGTTCTTGTTGAGCTGGGGGTTTCGTCGGTACAACACGCTGTTAATTCCTGTTTCGCTTTAAATTCAAGATGCGGTGGACTGGTCCTGGAGCCGGAATCTGAAAAGGCCATCGTCGGTGCGCGCCAGTTCCAGCGTCTGCGACGCCGGCAAGGTGACGCGCGCCACGGCCAGGTCGGCCTGCACCGGCAACTCGCGCCCGCCCCGGTCCACCAGCACCATCAGCCGGACGCTGGCGGGCCGGCCGTAGTCAAACAGTTCATTGAGCACGGCGCGAATCGTGCGGCCGGTGTAGAGCACATCGTCGATGACGATCAGGTGCGCGCCATTGACATCGAAGGGCAGCACGGTCTGTCCGCTAGACGACAGCCCGCGCTGCGAAAAATCGTCGCGGTGCATGGACGACGACAAGATGCCGATTTCCTCGCTCAACCCCAGGTCTTTTTGCAGGCGCTCTGCCAGCCAGGCACCGCCCGACGCCACGCCCACCAAGCGCGGCGGCTGCTGGGAAGCGGCCAGCTGCTGGCGCATGCCGCGCAGCAAGTCGGCATACAGCGCCTCGGCGTCGAGAACCAGACTACTCATGGGGAAGACTCCTTAAAAATTGTTCCAGGATGATGCAGGCCGACGCGGCATCGGCGTCTTTGGCGCCGCTGGCCAGCGCCTCGGTGGTGCTGTAACGCTCGTCAACCTCGAACACCTGCAGGCCGAAGCGGCCGCGCAGCTGGCGCGCAAACTTTTGCGCGCGCACGGTATTGTCGTGGCTGGCGCCGTCGGGATGAAACGGAACGCCGACCACCAGCGCATCGGGTTGCCATTCCTTGATGCGCGCCTGAATCGGCGGAAAACGCGCTGCGCCTTCGGCGTTGATGGTCGCCTGCGCCGAAGCCGTGCAGGTCAGGCTGTTGCCCGACGCCACGCCGGTGCGCTTCAGACCGAAATCGAACGCCAGAAAGGTCTGTGGGCGCACGACCCGGTGCGGCACGGGCGCCTGCCGCTCGCCCATTTGAAAACCCTCGGTTTCCACCAAGCCTTGCGGCTCACCCATGTCCGGCTACGGGCGAAATCATCCAGCTTTCAAGGCCCAGCAGCTTGAGCGCCTTGTCGTAGCGTTCCTCGACCGGCGTGTCGAAAATCACGCCCAGGTCGGCGGCCACCGTCAGCCAGCTGTTGTCGAGCAGTTCCGATTCCAGCTGGCCCTCGCCCCAGGCCGAATAGCCAAGCGAGACAAACACCTTGCGCGGGCCGGCGCCGGTGGACAGCGCTTCAAGCACATCCTTGGATGTCGTCATTTCCAGGCCGCCCGGGATCGACATGGTCGAGGCATAGACCGATTCGCTGCCCGGCATCATGGATTCGTGCAGCACAAAGCCGCGCTCGGTCTGCACCGGCCCGCCCTGGAACACCGGGGTGGTTGTCAGGTCTTCGCGGCGCAGCGTCAGTTCGACCTTGTCGAACAAGCCCTGGACATTGATGTCGCTGGGCTTGTTGATGATCAGGCCCAGAGCACCCCGCTCGCTGTGCTCGCACATATAAATCACGCTTTTTGAAAAGCCTTCATCCTCCAGCCCGGGCATGGCAATGAGGAAGTGGTGCGTGAGGTTCATCGAAGGTGGGGTTTCCGTGGCCATTTGTGGATTTTACGCGTTGCCTTGCAGCGGGCGAAGCACGCCAATTGCATGAATCCGGGGTTCGAGATCATTTTTCCCGGTGAAAAGGCATGCGGGCTTCAGGTCTGGATTCTTTTCTCTACCATCGGCTGCATGCAAAAGAAATACAAGACAGGCCTGATGTGGTTCAGACGGGATTTACGGGCCGAGGACAATGCGGCGCTTTACCATGCGCTGAAATCGTGCGAACAGGTGTATTGCGCCTTCATTTTTGACCGCTCCATTCTGGACGCGCTTCCCAGGGCAGACCGGCGGGTGGAATTTATCCGCGAATCGCTGGTGGATCTGAACGGCCAGCTGGCGCAACTGCGTTCCGCAGAACCGGCGCCTACCGCCGGTTTGCTGGTGCGGCACGAGGCGGCAAGCAGCGCCCTGCCCGCGCTGGCACGGCAAGTGTCGGCCGATGCCGTTTTCACCAACCACGACGACGAGCCCTACGGCCTGGCGCGCGACGCCCAGGTGCAGGCCGCGCTCGAAGGCCAGGGCGTGGCATTTCACACCTTCAAGGACCATGTCATTTTTGAACGCCAGGAGGTGCTGACGCTGGCCGGCAAGCCCTACAGCGTGTTCACGCCGTACAAAAATGCCTGGCTGAAAAAGGTCGATGCCTTTTACCTCAAGCCCTATCCGGTTCAAACCTACGGCGCTGCACTGGCACCCCTGCCCGCGAACGAAACGCCTGACGTGCCATCACTGGCCGAACTGGGGTTTGAGGCCACCAACTTGTCTGCACTCAAGCTACCGGCCGGCAGCCAGGGCGGAAATGCGCTTTTCGAAGACTTCCTGATTCGAATGAAAGATTACCGGGAAACCCGCGATTTTCCCGGCATCCGGGGCCCAAGTTATCTGAGCGTCCATTTGCGCTTCGGAACCGTCTCGATCCGAAAACTGGCGGCTTGTGCACTGGAGCAGCAAACGGGCAATGAAGGCGCGGCCACCTGGCTCGGCGAGCTGATCTGGCGCGACTTTTATGCCCAGATCCTGTCGAACTTTCCGCGTGTTGCCGGCAATGCCTTCAAACCCGAATACGATGCAATTCAATGGGAGCGCGGCGAAAAGGCCGAGTCGCTTTTCATTGCCTGGTGCGAAGGCCGGACCGGTTATCCGCTGGTCGACGCCGCCATGAACCAGCTCAACCAGACCGGCTACATGCACAATCGCCTGCGCATGGTGACGGCCAGCTTCCTGGTCAAGGACCTTGGCATCGACTGGCGCTGGGGCGAGCGTTACTTTGCCGAAAAGCTCAACGATTTCGATCTGGCCTCAAACAACGGTGGCTGGCAGTGGGCGGCCAGCACGGGCTGCGATGCCCAGCCCTATTTCCGCATCTTCAACCCGGTCAGCCAGAGCGAGAAGTTCGACGCCGACGGAAAGTTCATCCGCAGATATCTGCCGGTGCTGGCCCGGCTGCCCAAGGCTGCGCTGCACAGCCCTTGGCTGGCGAATGCAGTGGAACTGATGGCTGCAGACGTGACGCCGGGCGGCAATTATCCGAAACCGGTGGTCGACCATGCCGAAGCGCGGGCGCTGACCCTGCAGCGTTACGCGGTTATAAAAAAAGGCTGAGGCTTTTAACGCTATTTCTTTAGGGGCTTAGGAACCAGAGCTTATCGACAGCTAAGCTAAGTTCCTATCGTGATTCAGAAAAACCGGTATTTCAG
>NZ_JAFCTH010000004.1:0-198012 GCF_049895905.1 Polaromonas sp. DSP2-3-2b2
ATAAGCTTCATGCAACGGGTGATTGCCGTCATCGAGTTGGGTTCGTTGGGCCATGCAAATAGGTTCTTTCTGTATTGATCCAGGCTTGCCAGACTGTCATGGGAGGGTGCCTCCGGCGGCCTGGCAGGGGCCTGATTGAAAAATCCCAAAACCAAAAACCTTCAAACAGGCTCAGTTTCAATGGTCGGGGAAATTACAGAACGAATGTTGCACTACCTGCTTGCCGGTCTGCTGGCCTATGGCGCGTTGATTGAAGTGTTGCAGTCCTTTACCCCCAACCGTTCTGCGGATTGGCGCGACCTCGTGGCTGATGCCGTGGGTCTGGCATTGGGATGGGGTGCCGGGCGACTGGCGCAGGCCATGCGCCAGTTGCGAGCCCACTCTTCTGCTTCCTGATTTCCACATGGCGCTGCATGGCTCAACTTATTGAATAAGATAGCTGACTCACCCCAAACCTCATGAGGGTGCGGTGGTTTCAACCTCCGGCCTGGCGACAGGCCCTGACCTGAAAAAGTACCCTGATGTCGCCTCGTCTCGCCTGGAGCCTGCTTAGCTTGCATATTCTTGCGCTGTTTGTCGGCACGCAAATGCCCAACGCGTGGCGCAGCGGTGTGGAGCAAAGCCTTCACGTCCCTTTTTCGCTGTCGTCGTGGGCGCACTTTGTGGTCTTCTGCGGCATGTCGCTGCTGCTCATGATGCGGCCGCTGGCCTGTCGTGCGCGCTGGGTGATCCTGCTGGCGCTGACCCTGGCGCTGCTGACCGAAGCGCTGCAGTTTTTTGCCATCGACCGGCACCCGCGCTTGCTCGATATTGGGATCGACATGGCGGGCACCTCGCTGGCCGTGGTGATCATGGCGTTGCGAAAAATATGGACCGGCGCCGGCCGTCCAGGAAAGCTATAAGCGATTTTTGTCAGGCTGGCTGAGAACCTATGATGCGGGCATGGGAATAAATTCACCGTGTTCAAAAAAACAAAAATAATCCACTTTTTTGCCGGCTTGGCCTGCGCGGCCATCGCATCGCCTTTTGGCATCATTACTGCAGCACTTGCACCGGTCCTGCTCAGTTTTTCCAAAGAGATGTATTGCCATTTCACCCGCAGACGCGCCGATCCGGAGAACCTCGCCTGGGTGATTGCTGGTGCTGCAACCTTCGTCCTGTGCTTCAAGCTGCTACCCGTCAGGCTGTGACGTTGGCCGATGGTTGCAGGCCAGTAGTAATTTTTTTGGTAGCGAGCCCAATCAACGTTAGCCAGTGATACTGCGTGAGACAACAAAAAACCCGCTATGCCTAGGAGACATGCGGGTTCTGAGGTATTTTGAGACGGTCTGATTCTACTGAATGGTGCCGGGGCCGGAATCACAAAACAGGCTGCAGACCGCATGGATGCTAGGTTCTTGAAAAACGATTTTAAAAAGTACCGTCAAAAGTACCGTCATTTTTCAAAGTGTCCCCCTTGTGGCGTTTTTGACACGTATTGATGCGGTGTGCTGCCGTTGTTCTCGCGCACGCGCACGGTGGCATTTAGTGGGTTAGCGTTGAATCAAACGGAACTACCGGTTTCCACGGCTCGATCAGCCAGACTTTTTGCCCGCCCCTGCCTGCCGGTCGGGGATTTGCTGATTTTGAATTAATTCAAATGGGGGATATTTTCTGCGCGTGAGAAACCGTGTGGTTTCCCTTTTGGACTAGCTCCAGACTTTGCAAGCCCACCCCCTCGGAAAGGAGCGTACTGTTTCCAGTTTGGATGCCTAGTTCCAAAATTGAGTTATTTCGTCGCAACAGTCGGTGTTGCTGTCGTGTCCTGATTTTTTCGATCAGCGATCACGGATTTGCCCATTTCAACGGGCAACCGGTCGGGATAGTTGTAGCCTGTGCCTTTGTTGTGGTCAATGATTGCGCCAATACCGCCGCCAAAAATAATGTTGCCGTACATACTTCCGGCTGCCCGGGAGATTGCCTTAAGCAAACCGTCTTTTTGGCCTTCCTTTTTGCACTCAACGGTCAAATCTTCAGAGGAACGACGAATATTGACAAATCCAGGCGAAGTTGACTCCCAGGTTCCTTTGTCGTTCTGCAACTTACATTTCACGCCTTCGACTACTTGAGTATCTTCACCCTTGGTAGTGAGTGAAAGTTGCTGCATTTCACTACCAGTGATTGATGCGCAACCGGTGCAAAGAATGACAACCATTCCCGCAATTGTTAATTTCAGCTCATTCATGCGTTTCCCTTTGATTAATTTTTTGTATCAAATGGAATCATACAGTGTAATTTTGTGTCAATTTGACTGTTATGAATGGGTTCTCAGTCAAAGCCCGCGCCCGCAAAACTGGCAAGCCGTACAACCTTTCTGGCCTATTTAAAGCTGCCTTTCAACTTTTTAGCCAGTCCCGCTGCTTGCGCATGGCTTCATTGAGCGCCTTGATGGCCTGCCGCAGCTTGCGCCAGTCGCCCCCCGTCCAGGCGTTGCCGGCCGCTGCCGCCTTACCCTCTGCGCTTTTTGGCCCGCTGGACTGTTGCCATGGCTTCCACCGCCGGATGGCTTCGCTTTGTTTTTGCCGTTGCTCTGGTGTCCAGATGCGTGCTGCCATGCTGTCCTTCCTCTAATAGTTCGTTTTGCTGGGGCTGGGTTTGCCTTGCGTACGTGCGCGCCTGCGCGTGCTGCTGCATTAATTCGCTTGATTCCGCGCCGTTGTTCACCTGTTGCGGCCCGTGGGCAATGTTGGCCTGCTTCACGAACGTCGCCTGCCGGGGGTATTTCAAGTCCACCAGCGCCGATATGGTTGCCCGGCTCTGTGCTTGGGCCTTCAAGGCCAGCCCCATGAAGGTTTCGTACTGGCGCAAGTGTTCCTGCGTCGCTGCCCGCCGCGCCAGGCTGGCGAAGATGGTTTGCAGCGCCGTCGCCTGCCCGATCAGCATCGATTCCATAATGCGCAGGTCGCCGCCTCTTACTTCCTTGGATGTTTCGCGCAGTCCTTCGATCATGGTGTTGATATCAGCGTCCTTGCCCATGACGTTACCCTGATAGGCGTCGATTACCGTCGCGCTGTTGACTGAAGGCATTAGGGCCATTCTGGCCTTGTCTGCCGGTGTGAGCGCCGGGGCTGGCGGCGCTGCCAGCGCCTTACTTTTTGGTTTGCTTGGGGTCTTGTCCATGGTGCCGCCTTTGTGAGTGCTTGCCATCATCAGCACCTGTTCCGCAAGGCTTCAAATATTCTGCCCAGTGCTTCATTGCCCGCCGCCGCGCTCGCCTGCACTGCCATGGCCTTGACCCGGTGCGAGACTTCATTCTTCGATAGCAGCGTGGCCAGAATGTCGCCTTGCGTGAAGCCGCCCGCCCGCGCCGCCGTCAGCATGGCGTCGATGTGGCTTTGAAGGCGTCCGTTCTGGTGCACGCCGGGGTTTTCATGAATCTCTGACGCCAGCAGGATCAGCACGCCCGCCGGTTGAATGCCGTCCGCTGTGGGCGTGAAAAGGGGTTTGTTGTTCATGGGGTTGTTCGTTTGATTTAGTTTGATTGTTTTCAAGTGGCGGCCTTGAAGCCGTCGCACCGCTGGAGCTGGATCACCAACACTGCCGGTAGCTGCGCATCGCGTGCTTTGCTGGCAATTGCGGCCTGCTGCCAGTTCCTGCATCCCCATGCGCCCGCATGGCCTGCCAGGTGCGCGCATTCCAGGCACAGCCGCCTAGCGTCCGCTTCCCGGTCCCGCGTCACCAGCTTGTCGGCCAGCCGTTCGGCATCGAGCGCCAGCACCCCGCGCCGGGTGAAGTGGTGCAGCCGCGCCGCAAAGGTGTCAATCTCCCGGCCTGTCATCGCTTGGCTGTGTGGCCAGCACCAGCGGTCGGGGTCTTGCAAAACAGGCGCTGGGCTGGAAACCAGCGTGGAAACCTTGCCGGTTGAAACCAGCGCCAGGATTTGCGCCGGGTCGTTCGCTGCCGGTGAATCAGCCCCTGTTTTTTGCAGGGGGGCCATACCGGGGGCTACAAAACCTACGAAACCGGGTTTTGTAGGTTCTGTAGCCTCTGCCGTGGGGGTCGTGTCGATTTTCTTCAGTCGTGCCAGCCAGTTCATGCCGCGCCCCTTGCCAGTGGGTTGATGGTGTAGCGGTCGCTTGGCCTGCCGCCTGTCGCGCCGCCGGGCACCACCTCGCGCCGCAACCAGTCGTAATCGGCCAGCACGTTTGCCGCCTTGCGCACTGCGTCCGGCGTGCCCAGACCGGCCCAGTGCTTCAGGGCCACCTGCCGGGGGGTGAAGCTGTCCAGGATCAAGCCGTCCCTGTCCACCAGCTTGCCTGCCTTGATGCGGGACAGCAGCGTGACGGCATCGGTGGTTTCAGGCGTCACCGCCGCCGCGTACAGCCGGTGGGCATGGGTGCGCAGGTAGTCGGCAAAGGAAAGCGCCCGGATCAGTTCGCGCTCATGGATCACGCCGCCCGTGTCCGGCGTGTCCACCAGGGCAAACACCAGCGCCAGCGCCGGGATCAGCTTGCGGTACTTGGACAGGTGCGACACCATCGCCGGGTGCAGATCGTCCCCGCGTATTTCCGTTTCAAAGGGAACCAGCCACTCCACAAACAGGGCTTGCGCCGCGTCGTCAAAGCGCCAGACAACCGGCTCCGTGTCGCTGGCCGGTTCCAGCTCTGCCAGGCGCTCAAACACCGCCCAGGCGGTCTGCTTGGCTGGGGTGTCTGGCCATTGGTCAACGTGGATAAATTCGCCCGCCACGTCTGGCCACACGGTCAAGGCGAAGCGCTGCAGCAGCCCATCATCGGCGCTGCCGCCCGCCACCGCCCCGCGCACGTATTCCTGAATGCGTCCCGGTTGAATGCCGCCGATCACCGCTTGGCAGACACGCGGAATATGCACCGTCCCGCGCCCGATGCGGTCAAAGGTGTAGCCTTGATTGCCGTCATAGCTTTGCAGCATGAAGGCCCGCGCCCCTTCCTGCCCCGGCTTGTCCAGGCCGGTCAGCAGCCCGTAAATCTCGTCCCGGTAGCTCAGGGTGCCCCACGGGTTTTGCTGCATCAGTTCGCCCAGCTTTTCCACCGTCGCATCGTTGACGATATAACGCCGCGCCGTGGGTTCTGCCGGTATGTCAACCGGCTCAAGCAGCGCCCGTGCCGCCGCCGGGTCTTTGCCTGCCAGCCCCTTGGCCTTTTTCTCGTTCGCATCGTCCTGCATGGCCATCACCTTGCAGTCGAGCGCCCAGGCGTCGTGTTCAAGCTGCCAGCGCTCAAACTCCGTGGCCTGCAAGCGGTTCAGCGGTCGCAGGGCTTCACCCAGCGCCGGGGACTTCTTCACGCCTGCACGGCCTACCAGGTTGCCCCAAAGGTTCGGCACCACCTGCCAATCGTCCTTGGCCTTGGGCTGAATCACGGCCCGCGCACCAATGAGGCTGCTCAGGGCCACCAGCGCTGCCACCGCCGGGAAGTCCGGCGGGCATTGCATCCGGTGGGCAATGTCCATCACCCAGCCGCGCAAGGCCAGGGGCAACAGGTCGGCATCAAAGGCTTGAACCGGGGGCAGGGCGTCTGGCAAGGGTGTAGGCTCTGGCCAGTCATCAAAATGGCCTGTAGCGCAATTGCCACCAGCATGAGTAGCTACTGATTCGATAGCGCCATCCATGCACGCCTTCACCGCGTCAAGCCCGGCGAGTTGGTGCAGGTCGTTGAAGTCGGTTGCCTTGTCCGGCCTGTCTGCCGGGAACGATGGCACAGCCACCAGCCCGCCCACGGCCAGCGCCGCCGCCGTGGCTTTGGCCATGCCAGGGTTGCCGTCCGTCAGGTGGTCATCGTCCGCCGCCACGATGATCTTCAAGTCCGCATACTTGGCGCGCAAGGCCAGCGCCACCGGCATGAGTCCGCCCGCATTGAAGCTGACGGCCACCGCGTCACCCGTGGCTTCATGGATGCTTGCGCCGGTCGCGTAGCCCTCGCAGACGATGATGCGGCCCGCCGGTTTGCCAATGGCGTGATAGCAGCCCTTGATTCGCCCGCCAGGGTGAAAGCGCTTGTCACCGGCCGGCGTGATGGTTTGCAGGCTGTGCAGCTTGCCCGCCGTGTCGCGTAGCGGGATCAGCAGCTTGTCGGCAAACACCTTCAGGCCGTGGGGCTGAACGTCCTTGCGGCTCAGGTAGGGATGGTTCGCTGCCGCGTCGGCTTGGCTCCACAGTGTCGCCGCCGTTTCGCTGGCTTGATGCTGGGTTGCCAGCGTGTCGGCTTCGCGCTGTGCCTGCATGGCCTTGATGCGGTGGCGGTGGGCGCTCAGTTCGGCGGCCGTCATGGCGTGGTCTGACTTGGCACACCAGGTGGACTGCAAGCCGGTGCGCCAGCAGCCAAACGCGCCCGCCGCCGTGCCGTCAAGGTGCAGCATGTACCAGCCCGAATCATCGCCGCGCCTGCCGTTTGTGCTGAATCGGTGGATTGCGCCGTCGGGGTTGATGCTGGCCGGGGCTTCCATGCCCGCCGCTGCCATGGCCGCGCTGAATTGCTGGGCAGGTTCTGCGGTCATGCGCTGCCCCCGGTGCGCAGGGTGTAGCGCCCGACACGATGGCGCGCACCAGCTTCGGTGATGACGGTTTGCCAGTGGGTATCAATGGTTTCGCCCCGGTTGCGCAGTTGCATCACTCGCGCCCGGGGGTCGTACACGTCCAGGTAACGCATGGCTTCAAACGTGGTGATGCTGAACCGGCTCAGTGCCGAACGAATCCGGGCGCATTGCACTTCGCTGCTGACGCCAGGGTGAAGATCACGCACCAGGTGCAGCGCTTCGATTTTGGTCGGGTCGGTCATGCGCCACCGCCGATCTGCACGAGGAAATGCGCCGCCGCCTGCAAGTCAGGCAAGGCACGGGACATGCCCCAGCGCGCCGCGAAATACAGGCCCGCGCCGTCCGCCGGGTTGCTGCGGCTCAGGGTGTGGCCTGCCAGCGCAAAGCGTGCAGCCAGGTTGGCAAAGGCTTTACCGTCGTTCGCCGTCGTGGGAAAATCAGTACCGGTGGTGTCAGCCGCAAGCCCTTTGGAATCGCAAGTTCCGGGGCTTTTTTCATGGGTGGTGGTGTGGGTCATGGACAGTCCTTTACACCGTGGCCTGTGCCGTCATCCAGGCCCGCACAGCCCCAACATTCCAGGCCGTCACGCGCTCAGAAAGTTTGCTGGGTTTGGGGAACGTGCCCGCCTTTACCTTGCGCCACAACGTCGGCGCGGAAAAGGGCAGGGGGGCTGGGGTGTCTGGCCTTTTTGGGCTTTGCACCAGTTGCGATTCTCGAATGTAGGCACTGTCGGGCAGGGCGTCGAAAACCGATGGATGGATGGTTGCCTTTTGCGCCGGGATGCTTAGGGCAATGGGCGTTTTAGGTGTGCTGGGTTTCTGTGACATTGCTTGAGGCCCTTTGAAGTAAGGCCCGAGAATGTCGGGTTAGCGACTCTACGTGACTGAATTCGGCTTCACTTAAACCGAATTCGGCTTTGCTCTATGGCTGGCGTGCCTTTGCAGGCAATACAGTGTTTGCAGATTCTTTCAAATACTTGCGCACAGTGTCGGGATCAATACTGATTCCAAGGGCTGCCAAGTCGTCTGCTATCTCTTTTGGCGTCGCGCTCTTTTTTGCCGCCGGATCATGGCTGTAACCCTTCACCGCCATTCCGATAACCAGTTTCAGTAGGTTGTTGCGCTCAGTGGTTCCAAGTGGCTTTGCTGTATTGGTTGGTTCTTCATTCACCGACTGAATAAATTCTGTCAATGCAGAGATTCTCACAACAAATACGCTGTCATCAGGTAGTGCGCCTGCCGGATGAAAATTATCAGGATGTAAGAACGGTTTTTTAAGATCGTCCTTCTTGAAATTTTCGTTGTTCCCAAAGTGGGATTGAATTTCATGTAGCTCGCCATTTATCGAAGCAACAAGAACACCCTCTAAAGAAACGGTTGTTACCTCTGGACCATTGGTCAACTGCTGATACCTGTACTCAACATCAATTCGTTCCCCTCCATTCATCGGCAAATCCCATACATCGCCATCCAATGCTGAGACATGACGCTTGACTTGAAAACATCCTTGGTGGTCTTGCCAAATTCGCCCGCCCCTAGGAATTTTTATGATTTGCTTGCCGTCCAAGAGTGACATTTCGTCCCATTCGATTTCTTCAATCTTGACGGGAAAGCATGGGCGGGCGTATGCGCCATTGACAAGGTGAACCGACAATTTCAGGTGCCCATCAATTCCAAATCTCAGTACATCAGCTTCAGTAACTTCTTCACCAAAAACGATAGCTAGATGCTTTGCTGCATCTGGCACTGTCAGCCACTTTTTCAGCTTAAATAGTTTGCTCATGCCGTCCCCTGTCACGCCTGAAATAAAACCAGCGCCGCCGGGCCAGGGTGTCCCGGTTTTCACCATCGGGGATCAGCCGATGGCTAGGCATGGCTCAAAACTGTTTTTTTACTTTGCCACCGTGCGAAGCGGGATCACGTCCGCGCCAATGCGCAGCTTGTCCAGGTAGTCCGCCCAAGTCTGCATCATCACGCGCCGGGCTGGCAGATGCGCCGTGCGGTTGTAGGCCCGTCCGTTCACGTCCTTCACCGCATGGGCTAATTGATGCTCGATCAAGTCCACCCGTTCGCCCATCACTTCATCCATGATGGTTCTAGCCATTGCGCGGAATCCGTGGGCACTGTGAACCTCTGCGCTGTAGCCCATGCCGCGCAAGGCTGCATTGATGGTGTTTTCTGACATTGGCCGTTCACCCGTGCGCAGGCTGGGGAACACATAGCGCCCGTGGCCTGTCATCGGCTGCACGCCGCGCAGCAGTTCCGCCGCCTGCTTTGACAGCGGAACCAGGTGGTCAACCTTCATTTTCATTTTGCTGCCGGGAATGCGCCACTCTGCCGCGTCCAGGTCAACTTCTGCCCATTCCATCGTGCGCAGTTCGCCAGGGCGCACAAACACCAGCGGGGACAGCTTGAGCGCCGTAATGGTGGTGGGGTGTCCCACGTAATCGAATATCGAGCGCATCAGGTCGCCTGCCTGCTTGGGTTCGGTAATGGCTGCAAAGTGGCCCGCCGTTGGTTTGGCGAGTGCGCCTTTCAGGTCTTGCGTCACGTCCCGCTCTGCACTGCCCGTGGCCACCGCGTACCGGAACACCTGCCCGCATACCTGCTTGACGCGCTGCACGCTGTCCAGCGCGCCCCGGGCTTCCATTTTGCGCAGCGCCGCCAGCACGTCACGCGGCCCGATGGTGGATATGGGCATCTTGCCGATGAAAGGGATCACGTCCTTTTCCAGCCAGGAAGTCAGTTTGTCCTGCGTGGTGGGCATTCGGTCCGCCGCCGTTTTTGCCAGCCAGTCCCGCGCCACCATCTCGAAAGTATTGGCCGCCGCGTCGGCTTTGGCCTGCTTGTCCTCTTTTTTGGCCGTGCTGGGGTCGATACCTTCCGCAAGCAGTTCGCGTGCCTTGTCGCGCCGCTGGCGGGCTTTGGCCAGGGATACCGCCGGGTACACGCCAAGCGCCAAGGTTTTGCGTTTGTCGTCAAAGCGGTAGTTCATGCGCCAGTATTTACCGCCTGCATTCACCAGCATGTACATGCCGCCACCGTCCGTGTGCTTGTCGCCTGCCGCTGCCCCGGTGTGCTTGATGTTCTTGGCGAAAGTGTCAGTCAACGGCATGGATTCCCCTTTGGCGGTATGTCGGCTGACGGTATTTGGAGATACCGCCATAAATGCCGCCTTTTTGGCGGTATGTCATGTTAGCCAGTGATACTGCGTGAGACAACAAAAAACCCGCTATGCCTATGAGACATGCGGGTTCTGAGGGGTTATGAGTCGCTGTGATTCTACTGAATGGTGCCCGGGGCCGGAATCGAACCGGCACGCCTTTCGGCGGGGGATTTTGAGTCCCCTGCGTCTACCAATTTCACCACCCGGGCTAGCAGAAGCGAAGCCTTAAATTATGGCACAGTGTGGCCTATGAAATTTTCAACGATTGAAGACGCCATCGGGAAAACACCGCTGGTCGCACTGCAGCGAATTGCCGCTGCCGAAAACGCCGTGCGCGGCAACATTATTTTGGGCAAGCTTGAAGGCAACAATCCGGCCGGCTCGGTCAAGGACCGGCCGGCGCTGGCCATGATCCGGGGCGCCGAGGAGCGCGGCGAGATCAAGCCAGGAGACACGCTGATCGAGGCGACGTCGGGCAACACCGGCATTGCGCTGGCCATGGCCGCCGCGATCAAGGGCTACCGCATGATCCTGATCATGCCGGAGGACCTGAGCATTGAGCGCGCGCAGACCATGAAGGCTTTTGGCGCCGAACTGATCCTGACGCCGAAAAGCGCCGGCATTGAATACTCGCGGGATCTGGCCGAGCGGATGCAGCAAGAAGGCAAGGGCCGGGTGCTGGACCAGTTCTCCAGCCTTGACAACCCGCGCGTCCATTTTGAGACCACTGGCCCCGAAATCTGGAACGACACGGCCGGCACGGTGACGCATTTTGTCAGCGCCATGGGCACCACCGGCACCATCACCGGCGTGTCGCGCTATCTGAAGGAAAGAAACCCTGAGATACGGATCATCGGCGCGCAGCCAAGCGAAGGTTCGCGCATTCCGGGTATCCGCAAGTGGCCCGAAGCCTACATGCCCAAGATCTACGATCCGCGCAATGTCGATGAACTGGTCCTGGTCAGCCAGCTGGATGCCGAAGACATGTGCCGGCGCATGGCGCGCGAGGAAGGCATCTTTGCCGGTATCTCGGCCGCCGGCGCTTGCTGGGTGGCGCAGGAAATCGCCAAAACGGTGAAAGATGCGGTGATTGTGTTCATCGTTTGCGACCGGGGCGACCGCTATCTGTCCACCGGCGTGTTTCCTGCATGAACATCAACATTTCGCCTTGAAGACACCCATGAACATCGACAAAGAACTCGACACGCGCGGCCTAAACTGCCCGCTGCCTATCCTGAAGGCCAAAAAGGCGCTGGCGGCCATGGAAAGTGGGCAGCTTTTGCGCGTGGTTTCAACCGATGCCGGATCGACCCGCGATTTCCAGGCGTTTGCCAAACAGACCGGAAACGACCTGATGGAGCAGCAAACCGTCGGAAACGAGTTCGTTCATGTGCTGAAGCGGCGCTGACGATCAGGCCGCATGCCTTTGTCAGGACAGGTTGGCGGCCCGGCGTTCCTTGCCCGACCAGCCGATCTGCAGGTTGTCGAGGTAGTTCCTGAAATACACGCCGACTTCGGGGTGCTGCAGTGCAAGCTCCACCGTCGCTTCCAGGAAACCTTCCTTGCTGCCGCAGTCGTAGCGCTTGCCGTGGTACTGGAACGCGTAGACACTTTCGTGCTGCATTAGCGCGGCAATGCCGTCGGTGAGCTGGATTTCGCCGCCTGCGCCTTTGGGCTGGTTGCGGATCTGCTCGAAAACGGCTGGCGTCAGGATGTACCGTCCGGCCACGGCCATGCGTGAAGGCGCTGCCTCGGGCGCTGGTTTTTCGACCATGTGGCTGACCTTCATCAGGCGCTCGCCGACCATTTCGCCAGCCACGATGCCGTAGCGCCGCGTCTGCTCGGCCGGCACTTCCTGCACCGCCAGCACCGATTGCCCAAGCGCCGCGAACTGCTCGGCCATCTGCGCCATCACCGACAACCCGCCTGGCGGGCCGACCATCAGGTCGTCCGCCAGCAAGACGGCAAACGGTTCGTTCCCGACCAGGTGCTCGGCGCACAGCACGGCATGACCCAAGCCCAGCGAGCGCGGCTGGCGGACAAAGGCAACGGTCATGTCGTCGGGCTGGACCGAACGCACCAGCGCCAGCAACGCATGTTTTTCGGCCTTTTCCAACTCGTTTTCCAGCTCGTAAGCCGTGTCGAAATGGTCCTCGATGGCGCGCTTGTTGCGGCCGGTCACGAAAATCATGTCCCGGATGCCGGCTGCATAGGCTTCTTCCACCGCATACTGGATCAGCGGCTTGTCCACGATGGGCAGCATTTCCTTGGGGCTCGCCTTGGTGGCAGGCAGAAAGCGGGTTCCGAGGCCGGCGACGGGAAATACTGCTTTTTTCAGGATGGATTTTTGCATTGGCGTTTCTTGAAAAATAAGGAAATATTGTCGGACTTTGAAGGCCTCGCCGGCGTCAGACTACGTCCCGGTCGGGCCTACGTCAATCCCCCCAAAACAGCGGATGGCGCAGTTGTTTTGCATTATTTATGCCGCGCCAGCTGCTCGCGTATCTTTTCCAGCGTGCTGGTGAATTCCGTCAGCCGCCTGCGTTCCGTTTCCAGCACGGCGGGCGGCACCTTGGCGACGAAAGTCTCGTTGGCGAGCTTGGCCTGCACCTTGATCAGCTCGCCTTCAAGCCGCGTGGCTTCCTTGCCCAGGCGCGCTTTTTCGGCCGCCACATCGACTTCCATGTAGAGGCACACGCGCGCATCGCCGACCACGGCCACGGGCGCGGCTTCGGCTGCTAGCACCCATTCGGCCTCGGTGGCAAACAGCTTGACTTCGCTGAGCTTGGCCAGCGACTTGAGCACCGGCGAGACAGCCGTGATGAAGTCGCTGTCGCCCACCACCAGCAGCGGCAGGCGCGTGGCCGGCGAGACCTTCATCTCGCCGCGCAGGTTGCGGCAGGCATCGACCAGCGTCTTGAGCTTGGCGACATGCGCTTCGGCTCGCGGGTCGATTTTTTCGGGCTGGCTTTGCGGATAGGCCGCCATGCCGATGAACGGGCCGGCGCGGCCGGCGACCGGTGCCACCTTTTGCCAGAGTTCCTCGGTGATGAACGGGATCAAGGGGTGCGCCAGCCGCAGGATGCCCTCCAGCGTGCGGATCAAGGTGCGGCGGGTGGCACGTTTTTGCGCGTCGTTGCCTTGCTGGATCTGCACCTTGGCGATTTCCAGGTACCAGTCGCAGAACTCGTCCCAGATGAACTGGTAGATGTGGCCGGCCACGTTGTCGAAGCGGTACTCTAGAAAGCCCTTGGCCACGTCCAGCTCAACGCGCTGCATCGTGGAGGCAATCCAGCGGTCGGCCTGGGAGAAATCAAGGTAATTTTCAAACTCGCCGCCAGGCGCGCACTGCGCTTTGGTGTGTTCGTTCAGGCCGCAATCCTGGCCTTCGCAGTTCATCAGCGTGAAGCGCGTGGCATTCCAGAGCTTGTTGCAGAAGTTGCGGTAGCCTTCGCAGCGCTTGCTGTCAAAGTTGATGCTTCGGCCCAGGCTGGCCAGCGACGCAAAGGTGAAGCGCAGCGCGTCGGCGCCGTAGCCGGGAATGCCGGCGGGAAATTCTTTTTCGGTGTTCTTGCGCACCTGCGGCGCCGTTTCGGGCTTGCGCAGGCCTTGCGAGCGCTTGTCGAGCAGCGGGGCCAGTTCGATGCCGTCGATCAGATCGACCGGGTCCAGCACATTGCCCTCGGACTTGCTCATCTTCTTGCCCTGCGCGTCCTTCACCAGGCCGTGGATGTAGACGTGTTTGAACGGCACCTGGCCGGTGAAATGCGTGGTCATCATGATCATCCGGGCGACCCAGAAAAAGATGATGTCGTAGCCGGTGACCAGCACGCTCGACGGCAAAAACAGGTCCAGCTCCTTGGTCTTTTCAGGCCAGCCGAGTGAAGAGAAGGGCACCAGCGCCGACGAATACCAGGTGTCGAGCACATCCTCATCCCGGCGCAATGTTTTGCCGGGCGCCTGTTTCTGCGCTTCCTCTTCGTTGGTGGCGACATAGACCTTGCCGTCCTCGTCGTACCAGGCCGGAATCTGGTGGCCCCACCAGAGCTGGCGCGAGATGCACCAGTCCTGGATGTTGCCCATCCACTGGTTGTAGGTGTTGACCCACTGCTCGGGAACGAACTTCACCGCGCCGCTGTCGACCGCGTCAATCGCTTTCTGGGCGATGGACTTGCCGGTCGGGTCTTGCTCGCTCACCTTGTTCACGGCGACAAACCACTGGTCGGTCAGCATCGGCTCGATGACCTGGCCGGTGCGGGTGCAGCGCGGCACCATCAGCTTGTGCTTTTTCACCTCGACCAGGAAACCGGCGGCTTCCAGGTCGGCGACGACGGCCTTGCGGGCGACGAAGCGGTCCATGCCCCGGTATTTCTCGGGCGCGTTGTCGTTGATCGCGGCGTCGAGCGTGAGCACGCAAATGATCGGCAACTGGTGGCGCTGGCCGACCGCATAGTCGTTGGTGTCGTGCGCGGGCGTGACCTTGACCACGCCGGTGCCGAAGTCCTTGTCCACATAGTCGTCGGCAATCACCGGAATCGTGCGGTCGCACAGCGGCAGGGTGACTTGCTGGCCGATCAGGTGCTGGTAGCGTTCGTCTTCCGGATGCACCATGACCGCCACGTCGCCCAGCATGGTTTCGGGGCGCGTCGTGGCGACGGTGATGTCGCCCGAGCCATCGGCCAGCGGGTAGCGGATGTGCCACATGAAGCCGTCTTCCTCCTCGCTCTCGACTTCCAGGTCGGACACGGCGGATTTCAGCACCGGGTCCCAGTTCACCAGCCGCTTGCCCCGGTAGATCAGGCCCTGCTCATACAACTGCACAAAGGTCGAGGTGACGACCTTGGACATTTTCGGGTCCATGGTGAAGTATTCATGCTTCCACGACACCGAATCGCCCATGCGGCGCATCTGGCGCGTGATGGTCGAGCCGGATTCTTCCTTCCATTCCCAGACCTTGGCAACGAAATTCTTGCGCGCTTCGGCGGGGGTCGGCCCCATGTCGTGACGGGTCTTGCCTTCTTCGCCCTGCAGCTTGCGCTCGACGACGATCTGCGTGGCGATGCCCGCATGGTCGGTGCCGGGAACCCACAGCGTGTTGTCCCCGCGCATGCGGTGGTAGCGCGTCAGCGAATCCATGATGGTCTGGTTGAACGCATGGCCCATGTGCAGGGTGCCGGTGACGTTGGGCGGCGGCAGCTGGATAGAAAACGAGGGCTTCGATGCATCCAGCGTCGGCTCGTACTGGCCGCTTTGCTCCCACAGCGGACCCCAGTGCTTTTCGATTTCTGAAGGCTCGAACGACTTGGCCAGGCTGTCGAGTCCCGGCGTCGGGGGAAACACCTTGACGGCATCAAGGGCAGGGGCGGTCGGGGTGGGGGTGGCAGCTTCAGTCATGGGGCAATGAGAAACGGCATCTCGGGGATGCCGCCTGGGTTGGAGTTGAGGTTTGAGTTGGGGGAGGCAGCGTTGCGCCGATTTTATTCGACGGCGCCGCGTCGGCCGCATTTCCCCGCATGGCCCCTTCCCGCCTTTGGGGGAAGGTTGGGATGGGGGCTTTTGCAGGGGGCATTCAGGCTAATGGCCCAACCGCTCTTTCCAGAGCCCGCATGAGTCAGGCTGCAGTTGTCGCAAGCGGTCGGTCAAAAAATGGATGTTTAGCGTATCCGATAATCCGGCGCAAAGGATTCCCCGACCATGCTGTTTCTTCTGTCACCTGCCAAAGCCCTCGACTACGACACGCCTTCTGGCCATGTGCCGCACAGCCAGCCGCTGTTCATCGCGCAGGCCGCCGAACTGGTCGCGGTGCTGTGCGAGAAGTCGCCGCAGCAGGTTGCCAGCCTGATGAAGCTGTCAGATGCACTGGCCGGCCTGAACGCGGCGCGCTATAAAGCCTGGTCGCCGACCTTTAACGCCAACAATTCAAAGCAGGCCGCGCTGGCCTTCAATGGCGATGCCTATCAGGGACTGGACGCCAAAACCCTGGACGCGGCGCAACTGGCCTGGGCGCAGCAGCACCTGTGCATTTTGAGCGGCCTGTATGGCGTGCTGCGCCCGCTCGACTGGATGCAGCCCTACCGGCTGGAAATGGGCACGGCGCTGGCGACCACGCGCGGCAAGAATCTCTACCAGTTCTGGGGCGCGCAGATTGCCGACTACCTGAATGCGCGCGCGGCCGCCGAGGTGTCGCCGGTCATCGTCAACCTGGCCAGCGAGGAGTATTTCAAGGCCGTGGACCGCAAGGCGCTCAAGGCGCGCGTGGTGACCTGCGTGTTCGAGGAGTGGCGCGGCGACCGCTACAAAGTTATCAGCTTCGCGGCCAAGCGCGCGCGCGGGCTGATGGCGCGCTACGCTATTGAACATGGGCTGGCAACGGTTACGCAGCTGGAGGGTTTTGGGACGGAAGGCTATGGCTTCGATGCCGGTGCGTCGTCCGTGGACCGGCTGGTGTTCAGGCGCGGGCAGGGCGTTTGAGCCGGCAGCAACGTCCATTGGCGATAAATTTTAATCAAATAAGCATTTGGCGCACGCAAGGCGTGCGCAAGCAGCTATGAAAACAAGAGCAAACGGAATCGATATCGAAGTCGAGGACAGCGGCGCGGCCTTTGATGCGCAGGGCCGGCCGCGCCCGGTCGTGCTGCTGATCATGGGCCTGGGCATGCAGCTGATCGCCTGGCCGCCAGCCTTGGTGCAGGCTTTGGTCGATGCCGGCTACCGGGTGGTGCGCTTTGACAACCGCGATGCCGGCCTGAGCCAGAATTTCGATGTGCTGGGCAAGCCCAGGGTGCTGTGGGCGGGGCTGAAATACCGGCTCGGCTGGCGCATCCGGCCGCCCTACAGCCTGCGCGACATGGCGCGGGACGCGCTGGGTGTGCTCGACGCGCTGAACATCGACCAAGCGCATGTGGTCGGCGCCAGCATGGGCGGCATGATTGCCCAGCGCCTGTCGCTGCTGGCGCCCGGGCGGGTGCCGAGCCTGACCAGTCTCATGAGTTCGAGCGGCGCGCGCGGCCTGCCCGGACCTAGCCCCGAGGTCAGCCGCGTGCTGATGCGCCGGCCTGCCGGCAAAGGCCTGGACGCGGCCATCGACCATTTGGTGCGGGTATTCAAGACCATTGGCAGCCCCGGTTTTGCGCTGAGCGATGCCGAGTGGCGGGATCTCGTGAGAACGGCGGCCCGCCGCAGCTTTTACCCGGTGGGCATCTTGCGGCAGATGGTCGCCGTGCTGGCCGACCGCACGCGCGCCGATGAACTCGCCAGCATCAAGGTGCCGACGCTGGTGGTGCATGGCCGGGCCGACCCGCTGGTGCCGTTTGCCTGCGGCGAAGACACCGCCCGCCGCATTCCCGGCGCCCGGCTGGCCGGCATCGACGGCATGGGCCACGACTTGCCGCCCGGCGTGGTCGAGCGCCTGCTGGCCCTCTTGATTCCGCACCTGGATGCGGCCAACCCGACAACCTCTCTACCCAACCATGAACAACCTTCCTGAACATTCCGAACTCGGCAAATCGTCCGCCTATGTGGCTAAGTACGACGCGTCGCTGCTGTTTCCGATTGCGCGCCTGGCCAAGCGCGAAGAAATTGGCGTGGGCGCCGCGCCGCCGTTTTTCGGCGCCGACCTGTGGACCGCGTTCGAGCTGAGCTGGCTCAACCTGCGCGGCAAGCCGCAGGTGGCGCTGGCACAGTTCATCGTGCCCTGCGAGACACCCAACATCGTTGAAAGCAAGTCCTTCAAGCTCTACCTGAACAGCTTCAACAACACCCCGTTTCCAGACGCCGCCGCGGTGCAGGCGCGGCTGCGCGCCGACATCGGCGAAGCCGCCTGGCGCGGCGCGCCCAATGCGTCCAGCGTCGGCGTCAAACTGCTGCTGCCCGAGCTGTTCGACCGCGAGGACGTGGCCGAACTCGACGGCCTGAGCCTGGACCGGCTCGATGTGGAATGCAGCCGCTACACCCCGGCGCCCGACCTGCTGAACGCCGTGTTCGACGAGCCGCCGGTGACCGAAGTGCTGGTCAGCAACCTGCTCAAGAGCAACTGCCTGGTGACCGGCCAGCCCGACTGGGGCAGCGTGCGCATCAGCTACAGCGGCCCGCAAATTAACCAGGAAGGCCTGCTGCAATACCTCGTCAGCTACCGCAACCACAACGAATTTCACGAGCAGTGCGTCGAGCGCATCTTCATGGACATCTGGACGCGCTGCCGGCCGGTCAAGCTCACGGTGTATGCGCGCTACACGCGACGTGGCGGGCTGGACATCAACCCGTTTCGCACCAGCCACCCACAGGCGATTCCGCCGAATGTGCGCACAGCGCGGCAGTAAGTGCTATTGAATAAATAGCGGCTTGTGCAAGCCCATCGTGTGAGGATGGCTGTTTTGTTTGTGTTCTTGGGCTTTGGGTGGTTTCTTCTGTGGTTTGAAGGGTGAGCGCCTTCCCGGCGGGGGGTGACTTTCTTTTTTGCCAGAAAAGAAAGTTACCCCCCGCCGGGAAGGCGCCCCACACCTGAAAACCCAAAAACATCAAGCAAAAGACACAGCAACCCTGCGCTATGCAAAGCAAGGCCAACACCAAAAACCGACAAAGCCGTCGACCTGCGGCAAGGTAAGCAGTTAAGAATATTGGCAACTTCCCGCTTGCGCAGGAACGACGCTTTAAGGCGGCGCTTCGTGCAACAGCGTTTTGTAGGACAACTTCGCCTCTGCCCGAATTCTGAACCTTCCCTGAATCCGGCCCGCAGCCGGTTTGCGTATCTCCCGGTACAGCAACCGCTGTAAACCCCTCAACCAGGAGACCGACCATGAAAATGAAACTTGGGCATATCGCCAGCGCGTGCCTGCTGCTCGCCGCCGCCGGTGGCGTGATGGCTTCGAGCCACCGCGAAGCGCCGTTTATCACCACCGCCCCCAAGGTCGATGGCACCGACTTTTACATGTTCAACAGCTACGAGGCGGGCAAGGCCGGCAACGTCACGCTGATCGCCAACTACCTGCCGCTGCAGGACGCCTATGGCGGCCCGAATTACTTCTCGCTTGACCCGAACGCGCTGTATGAAATCCACCTGGACAACAATGGCGACGGCAAGGAAGACCTGACCTTCCAGTTCCAGTTCAAGAACGAACTCGCCAACAACGGCGCCGGCATCACGCTGCCTATCGGCGGCAAGAATGTCTCGATTCCCCTGCGCCAGGCCGGCGCGGTCACGAATGCGCCCGGCGCGCCGCTGAGCTACACCGAAAGCTTCACGCTCAACGTGGTGCGCGGCGACCGCCGCAGCGGCAGCCGCGCGGCCGTCACCACGGCCGGCGGCGGTACGACCTTTGGCAAGCCGATCGACTACATCGGCACCAAGACCTTCCCCGGCAACAGCTATGAAGGCTATGCCAATTCCTACATCCAGGCCATCAACATTCCCGGCTGCGCAACGCCCGGCAAGGTGTTCGTCGGCCAGCGCAAGGAAGCCTTTTCGGTCAACCTCGGCGCCATCTTTGATCTGGTGAATGCGCCCGCCGCCTTCATCACCAACGAAGCCAACGCAGCGGCCGCCGGCAAGTTCGGCGAACTGGAAAACAAGAACGTGACCTCGCTGGCGCTTGAAGTGCCGGCCAACTGCCTGACGCAGGGCAGCGAAAAGGTCATCGGCGGCTGGACCACGGCCAGTTTGCGCCAGGGCCGGCTGCTCAATGGCGCGCCAGGCTCGGGCTTGCAGGCCAGCGAAAAAGCCGGCGGCGCCTGGACGCAAGTTTCGCGCCTGGGCATGCCGCTGGTCAACGAGGTGGTGATTGGTCTGAAGGACAAGGACAAGTTCAACGCCAACAAGCCGGTCAACGACGCAGCCAACTTTGCCGACTATGTGACGAACCCAACGCTGCCGGCGCTGCTTGAATCGCTGTTTGGTGTCAAGGCGCCGACCAACTTCCCGCGCACCGACCTGATGACCGCCTTCCTGACCGGCCTGCCCACGGTCAACCGGCCGGCCAACATCACCGGCTTGGGCATGGGCGGTCCGCTGACCGAGATGCTGCGCCTGAACACGTCGATTGCCGCCAAGCCAGCGGCCGCGCAAAACGCGCTGGGCGTGGCGGCGGGCGATGCCGCCGGCTTCCCGAACGGCCGCCGCCTGGGCGACGACGTGGTGGACGTGTCGCTGCGCGTGGCCATGGGCGCGCTGTGCGTGCTGACCGGCGACACGGACGCGCTGAAGGTGGGCTGCAAGCCCGCCGATGCGCCGGCCGGCGGCGTGGCCTTCGTGGATGGCGTACGCGCCAGCGCCACCGACTTCAAGCAGGTCTTCCCCTACCTCAACACCCCGCTTGCGGGCGCCAAGTAATTGGCCGCTAGACAAGGAAACACCATGTTCACCTTCAACCCAAGACTGATGGCTGGCGCCGCACTGTCGGCCGCGCTGCTAGCCGGCTGCGGCGGCAGCAGCGACGACCACGGCGCCAACGGGACAGGCGGTCCCCCACCGGGGCCTGTCGCGCAGACGATCACCGATGTGGTCGCCTACATCAACGGCCTCATCGCCGGCGGCAGCGACAGCGCGGAGCCGGTTGACACCAACCCGCTGACACTGGTGGCCAACGACAACGCGGAACCAGCGCCCCTGCCATAACGCTAGCCATGGCATTGCCCGGCCATTGATTGCTTTCAATGGCCGGGCTTTTTTATAATTTTTTTTTGCTGGGCGACGCCTTGTCTGATTGCCCGGTGAAAATCCATACAGACACCCGCCGGCTGCACACCTGGAAGACATCGCCATGCCTGATTTCAAACTGCCTGCTTCCTTCACGGCCATCGCGCTGGCCGGCGTGCTGGCGGCGCTTCAGATGCCTGTGATGGCCGCTGCCCCGCTCCAGCCCCTGCGCGACGAAGACATCCTTGAAGTGCTGCCTGCGGTGACGCGAAGCCGCCCTGTCCAGTCTTCGGCAGGCACGCCGACGGCCGCCGATGCGCAAGCCGCCGCCAGGCAGGCCCGGGATGATATTTCGGTGGCTCGCCAGACCGGCGACACGCGCTACTGGGGGCGCGCCCAAGCGGCGCTGGCGCCCTGGTGGGACCGGCCCGATGCGCCGGCGGACCTGGCCGTCCTGCAGGCCACGGTGCAGCAGGGCCGGCATGAATTCGCAGCATCGCGGGCGGTGCTCACGGCGGCGCTGGCCAGAGCCCCCGGCCATGCGCAGGGCTGGCTGAACCTGGCGTCGCTGGAGCGGTTGTCGGCACGCTATGCCGAAGCGCTGGCGGCCTGCGAAGCGGTTTCCCGCGCTGGCCCCTTGCTCTACGCCAGCGCCTGCCGGCTTGAAACCGAGTCGCTGCAGGGCCAGAACCCAAAAGCCGGGCAAGGCCTGCAGGCGCTGGTCAGCCAGGCCACCGACCCCGGCCAGCGCAGCTGGCTGCTGTCGCTGTTGGCCGAAAACCACGAGCGCGCGGGCCGCGATGCGGACGCAGCCAGCGCCTATGCGCGAAGCCTGGCGGCGCAACACGACCTGTACACCGCGATTGCCTTCAGCGACCTGTTGCTGCGCACCGGAAAGACTGCGCAGGCGCTGCAATTGCTGGCGCCGCTGCCTGAGACCGATGCCGTGTTGCTGCGCCGTGCGGCGGCCTGGAAGCGCCAGGGCGATGCGCGCTGGACCGGCGCGCGCCAGTTGTTGCAGACCCGCGTCGATGAATTGAAGCGGCGCGGCGACGATCCGGCACTGCATGGCCGCGAACTGGCGCTGGCCGCGCTGTGGTTAGACGCCGACGCGCCGCGCGCGCTGCAACTGGCCCGTGCCAACCTTCAGCTCCAGCGCGAGCCGCTGGACTGGTGGGCAGCGCTGCAAAGCGCCCGGCTGGCCAATGACGGCGCGGCGCTGGCGGAGATTGAAAAAGCCATCCGCGCCTCCGGCCTGCATGACGCGCGGCTGGCGCCCGCCGGCAAGGTCGCCGCCAAGGTGGCCAGTTGATGCGCCCGCATCGCGCATGGGGCCAAGCCGGCTGGCTGCTGGCGTTGGCGCTGGCTTGCGGCCCGGCGCTGGCGCACAAGGGCAGCGATGCCTACCTCGATGTGCGGCAGACACAACCCCTGGCAGGCGCAGGCAGCGTCAGCGATTTCAGGTTTGCGCTGGCGGTAGCGCTTCGGGACCTGGACCTGATCGTGCCGGTGGATGCCAATGCCGATGCGCGCGTGAGCTGGGGCGAGGTCAGGGCGGCCACGCCGCAGGTGCTGGCTGCGCTCAACACCCTGGCCAATCTGGAGGTGCCGGGCGGCGCACCGCCGGGGGCTGCATCCGGTCCGCCGCCTGCCTGCCGGCTCGACTGGCAGGCCGATGGCCTGGAACGCCGCAGCGACGGTGTCTATTTTCGGGCTGTGGCGCAAGCCCGCTGCCCGGCCGGTGACGCATTGAACCTGGATTACCGCCTCCTGAAAAACGAGGATTCGACGCACCGGCTTCTGGTGGCGGGCCAGCTGGGCGGCAAGGACTTTCTCAGCACGGTTTCGCCCCAGCAGGGACGCCTGCCGCTCAGCCCTGGCGCGGACCGCCAGGCCGGCGCTGGGGCCATCACGCAGGCGGCATCGTCGAATCGCCTGTCGGCGCTGCGCGACTATTTCAGCCTGGGCATGCACCACCTGCTCCAAGGCTACGACCACCTGGCCTTCCTGCTGGCGCTGGTGCTGCCCTTGCAGCTGAGCCTGCGCCGCCGGCCACGGACGGCGTTTGCCCAAACCCGCCAAGCTCGGCCAGTCGGTGCGGCCGCCGTCCCGCCCGGCCCCACGCCAGCCTATGCTAGAGGCGACGCCTGGCTGGCGCTGCTGCGCACCGTGACCGCGTTCACCATCGGCCATTCAATCACGCTGATGCTGGCAACCTTCGGCTGGACGCAGGCATCGCCCATATGGGTCGAGCCGGTGATTGCGCTGTCGATTGCCGTCACGGCGCTGCTGAACCTGCGCCCGGTGAAATGGATTCGCATGGACGTGCTGGCGCTGCTGTTCGGCCTGGTCCACGGCTTCGGCTTTGCCGGCTTGCTGCTGGAGGCCGCCGCGCCCGGCGGGCTGCTGCCCTGGGCACTGGCCGGTTTCAACCTGGGCGTCGAGGCTGGCCAGCTTGTGGCCGTGCTGGGCTGGGTTCTGGTGTCGCAGGCCCTGGTCGGCAGGCCCTGGTATGACCGCGTGGTGGTGCGCGGCGGCTCGGTGCTGCTCATCTTGTTGGCTGCCTGGTGGTTCTGGCAGCGGGTCGGGTGATGGGTGGCATCAATGCTATTTAATCAATAGCTGATTGTGACCGCTCCATATGCGCTAAAGGCCTTTTTCATTGAAATACTGGAGGGTGGCGAGATCGGGGAAGCGGCCGGTGCGCTTTTCCTTCATCGCCTGCATCGATTCGCGTACATGCTGGTTGCTCCAGATGGCCGCTTGCAGCCAGCCCATCTGCTTGAGCGCATCGTCCACCGAATGGTCGCGCGCATAGTGAATCGCCTGCTTGGTGCCCCAGATGGCGACGGGCGGCTTGGCGGCGATTTCTTTCGCGCATTGCAGCGCGGCGGCCAGCAGGGCTTCAGGCGTGTCGAACACCTCATTGACCAAACCGCAGGCCAGCGCCTTGGCCGCGCCCAGCTTGCGGCCGGTATAGGCCAGCTCTTTGACCACCGCCAGCGGAATCAGCTTGGGCAGGCGCTGCAGCGTGCCCACGTCGGCCACCATGCCGATGTTGATTTCCTGGATGCAGAAAAACGCGTCGGCGCTGGCATAGCGCAGACAGCACGCGCTCACCATGTCCACCGCGCCGCCAATGCAGCCGCCCTGGATCGCGGCGATCACCGGAATGCGCAGCGCCTCCAGCCGGGTGAAGGTCGCCTGCATGCCGGCCAGCAGGTCGAACATGGCGGCGCGGCCTTCCGGGCTCTGGTCGTCCATCGCGACGCCGCCGGCAAAGGTTTCGAGCGCCATGCCCGCGCTGAAGTGCTTGCCGGTGCTGGAGATCACCAGCACCCGGGCGTCGCCCGATGCGTGAAGCTGCGCCAGCACCGCGTCGAGTTCCCGCCAGAAGGCCGGGTTCATGGTGTTCATCGCCTCGGGGCGACTGAGTACCAGGTGGGCAATGTGGTCGGTCGTGTCCAGGGTGAAGCAGGTGAGTGGGTTCATGGCTGCACTTTACGCCAGCGCTCCCGGTCCGGCCAGTCGCTCCTGGGACGCCGTGCCGCGGGCGCCAGTGAACGCCTGTACAGAGAAAGGCGCGGCGGCACGTCTACGACGGGAAAAGCGGGTAGCTTGCTAGGGTTTCAGTAGCTGCTTGTGCCCGTCCTGCCTGCGCAGACGGCCTGTTTTGTTCATGAACCGGCGCTTCCCCGGATTTGACCAGCGCGCCGGCGCGAACGCCCAGCAGTCGCAGTCTTTGCTCCAGCGGCACGCGCTTGAGGCACTGGCCGGCGATTTTCCGGATGGTGACGGCATCGTCGGTATGGGCCGGCGCTGTCTGGTCCCGCGTGGCAATCTTGAAGTCGTCGTAGCGCAGCTTGATGCCGATGGTCCTGGCGACATAGCCCTTGCGTTGCAAATCGCTAGCCACCTGTTCGCACAGCCGGGTGAAGATCGCGCCGAGCTCGGCCTTGTCGCGCACCGCATGCAAATCGCGCTCGAACGTCGTTTCGCGGCTCATGCTGACCGGCTCGCTCTCAAGCACGACCGGGCTGTCGTCGCGGCCCCAGGCCACCTCGTGCATCCAGGCGCCGCTGGCCTTGCCGAACTGCTTGACCAAAAACTGCCGGTCCTGCGCGGCCAGTTCGCCGATGGTCTGGATGCCCAGGCGCGCCAGCTTTTCGCCCGCCTTGGGGCCGATGCCGTTGATCTTGCGCACGTTAAGCGGCCAGATGCGGCCTTGCAGGTCGGCTTCATGCACGATGGAAATGCCGTTGGGCTTGTCGAACTCGCTGGCCATTTTCGCCAGAAGCTTGTTGGGCGCGACGCCGATCGAGCAGGTCAGGCCGGTCTTCTCGAAAATCGCCCGCTGGATCAAGCGCGCCAGCGCCCGCCCGCCTTCGCGCTGGCCGCCGGGCACGTCGGTGAAGTCGATGTAGACCTCGTCGATGCCCCGGTCCTGCATTAGCGGCGCCACCTCGGCAATCGTGTTCTTGAACAGGCGCGAGAAGCGGCGAATCTCGTCGAAATCGACCGGCAGCACGATGGCCTGCGGGCACAGCCTGGCCGCCTTCATCATGCCCATGGCCGAGCCGACGCCAAACTGCCGCGCCGCGTAGGTCGCGGTGGTGATGACGCCCCGGCCGACGTAATCTTTCAGCAGTGGAAAATCATCCACGGGGATGAAGCGCAGTTCCCGCTCGCCATGGCTGGCCATCAGCGCCTCATCGACAGTGCGCCGCCCGCCGCCAATCACCACCGGCAAGCCCTTGAGCTGCGGATAGCGCAGCAGCTCGACCGACGCAAAGAACGCATCCATGTCGAGGTGCGCGATGCGTCGGGGCAGGGCGGGTGGGGCTGGCTCGGAAGTCACATCCGGGATTGTGCCGCCAGTTCTTGCCGACAATTTGTACTCCCTGGCATAAGGCCTGCGGGCCGATGCAGCGGGCACAATAACTGCATGTGAATGGCGGCCTGTCCAGGCTGTCTGTCCCCCGTTTTTGAATTTCAAGGAGATTTTCCCAGTGTCCGTTCCTGTTGCCCTGTCCCGCCGTTCCGTGCTTCACACCGCGCTCGGCGCCGCCACCGCGCTGGCCCTGGCCAGCCCGCAGGCGCAGGCGCAGGCGCAGGCGCAAAAAGCATATCCGGCCAAGCCGATCCGCTGGATCGTCGCCTACCCGGCCGGCGGCGGCCAGGATTTCCTGGCGCGGCACCTGTCGGTGCAGATGGGCAGGCAACTCGGCCAGTCCATCATCATCGACAACCGCCCCGGCGCGGCCGGCATCATCGGCACCGACGCGGCGTCGAAGGCGCCGGCCGACGGCTACACCCTGGTGACGGGCGACAACGGCGCCATGGTGCTGAATCCCGCGCTGTACAGGAAGCTGCCCTACAGCCCCGACGACTTCACGCCGCTGGGCTACATGGCCGGCTTTCCCTTGATCCTGGTGGTCAACCCCGACAGCCCGTTCACCAGCGCGCGCCAGTGGCTGGCGGCGGTCAAGCGCTCGCCGGGCACCTACAGCTATGCCTCGCCCGGGGCCGGCAGCCCGCACCACTTGGCGATGGAGCTGATCAAGGAGCGCACCGGCAGTTTCATCGTGCATGTTCCCTACCGGGGCACGGCCATGGCGATCCAGGACGTGATGGGCGGCCAGCTGCCAATGATGATCGTCGATACCGCCGGCGGCCTGGCGCAGATTCGCGCCGGCAAGGTGCGCGCGCTGGCGGTGCTGTCGCCCCGGCGCATTGCCGCCTTGCCCAACGTGCCGACGCTGGCCGAGTCCGGCGTGCCCAATTTCGAGGCGGTCGCCTGGCAGGGGCTGTTTGTTCCGAAAGGCACGCCGCCCGACATTGCGGCGCAGCTAGCGGCCGAGATGCAAAAGGCCATCCTGGTGCCTGAAGTCAAGGCCCGGCTGGAAGAATTTGGCCTGGAAGTCGCGCCGTCCACCGGACCGCAGCTGGCCAGCTTCATCGCGCGTGAAACGAAGTTCTGGCACAAGCTGATCCGCGAGCGCCACCTGTCGCCCGATTGAGGCGAAAGCCGCCAGTGCGCTCAAGCTGTGACGCTTGTCAACGATGGTGTCGGTTTGTAAACCGCTGCTGACATTCACCCGCTCCGGGTCCAGAATATTGTCCCTGTTTCCCCGGCAGCCCGCCTGCCGGCGGGGCGCCTGACGATGGAAAAGCCATAAGCCAAGGGGAGCGCATCATGAAACGATGGGTCAAGTGGTCATTGGGCGCGCTGGTGGTGGCGGCAGCGGCCGCCGCCGTGGTGGGCACGCAACTGGCCGAGCGCAAGAGCCACCGCCAGGTCACGGTCAAGCTTCAGCCGGTCACCTGGGCCACCACGGTGGCCACGCCCGATGCGGGAACGCTGGCGCGCGGCAAGTATCTGTTCAATTCGCGCGGCTGCGCCGAATGCCATGGCCTTGACGGCGCCGGGCGCGAGTTCATCAACGACGGCAAGGGGCTGCGCCTGAAAGGCCCGAACATCTCGCCGGGCCCGGGCAGCGTGGTGGCGCGCTACACGCCCGAGGACTGGGAGCGCACGGTGCGCCATGGCGTCAAGCCCGACGGCCGGCCGGTGTTCATCATGCCCAGCGAAGACTACAACCAGTTCACGCAGGACGATCTCGGCGCCCTGGTGGCCTATGTCCGCAGCCTGCCGCCGGTCAGCGGAAGCGCCGCAGTGGTGGAGCTGCCCTTGCCCGTGAAGGTGATGTATGGCTATGGCGCGATTGAAGACGCGGCGCAAAAGATCGACCATTCGCTGCCGCCGCCCGAGCCGATTGCCGCCGGCGTGAATGCCGGGCACGGCGCCTATGTCGCCAACATGTGCATCGGCTGCCACGGCCCCGGCCTGTCCGGCGGCAAGATTCCGGGCACGCCGCCCGACTGGGCGCCGGCCGCCAACCTGACGCCGGGCGAGGGCAGCGCGCTGGCGCGCTACCCAAGCGCCGATGCATTCGTTGCCATGCTGCGCAGCGGCAAGCGGCCCGACGGCACGGTCGTCACGGTGATGCCTTTCGAGTCGCTGCGCGAACTCGACGATGTCGATGCGAAAGCGGTGTACGCCTACCTCAAGACCGTTCCCGCCCGGCCCTTCGGTCAGCGCTGAACGGCGGCTGGCCTGGCGACGGCGGGGTCTGACAGCCAGCGGCCGCTTTCACCGACACCGACGGCAGCCGCGTGCCTGAAGAATGGTCGGTTCAACCCTTTCAAGGAACACCCAGTCATGAACACCGTCACCACCGCCGACAAGACCGAGTTGTACGTCAAGGACTGGGGCAGCGGCCAGCCAGTCATCCTGCTGCACGGCTGGCCGCTGTCGGCCGACAGCTGGGACGACCAGGCCATGGCGCTGGCCGACGCCGGCTACCGCACGATTGCCTACGACCGCCGGGGTTTCGGCCGTTCCTCGCAGCCGTGGAGCGGGTACGACTACAACACGCTGGCCGACGACCTGGCCTCCGTGATCGAGCAGACCGGCGCGCAGGATGCGGTGCTGGCCGGCTTCTCGATGGGCGGCGGCGAGGTGGCCCGCTACCTGTCGCGCCATGGCGGCAAGTCGGTGGCCAAGGCGGTGCTGGTGTCGTCGGTCGTGCCCTTCATGCTCAAGACCGACGACAACCCCAAGGGCACGGCCAAGGCGGTGTTCGACAAGATGACCAAGGGCATGAAGGAAGACCGCGCCGAGTTCTTCGCCAAGTTCTTCGAGGATTTCTACGGCGTCGGCATGCTTTCCAGTCCGGTCAGCGACGAAGTCATTGACTGGTCGCGCCAGGTGGCGATGCAGGCCAGCCTGAAGGCCACGCTGGCCTGCGCCGCGTCCTTTGCCACCACCGATTTCCGGCCGGACCTGGCCGCGTTCAAGGTGCCAACGCTGATCATCCACGGTACCGGCGACAAGATTGTGCCCATCGACGCCGCCGGCCGGGCAGCGGCCAAGGGTATTGCCGGGTCAACGCTGCTGGAATACGAAGGCGCGGCGCATGGCCTGCTGGTGACCGAGAAAGAGCGCGTGACGCGCGACCTGCTCGATTTCCTCAAGCGCTAGAGCCGGCCAGGGCGAATAGCTGTCGCCTTACAGGGCTTCGGTCAAGGGTTCTTGAAGTCGAAGCTGCCTGGCAGCAGGATGCTTTTGTCCACCGTGTTGATGTCGGTGCGGCCGCAAAACGCCATGGTGATGTCGAGTTCCTTGTGGATGATCTGCAGCGCCTTGGTCACGCCGGCTTCGCCCATCGCGCCCAGGCCGTACACCATGGCGCGGCCAATCAGCGTGCCGCGCGCGCCCAGCGCCCAGGCCTTGAGCACGTCCTGGCCGGAGCGGATGCCGCCGTCCATCCACACTTCAATCTCCGAGCCCACGGCTTCGACGATTTCCGGCAGCGCCGAGATGCTCGACGGCGCGCCGTCGAGCTGGCGCCCGCCGTGGTTGCTCACCACGATGGCGTCGGCGCCGCTCTGCACCGCCAGCCGGGCGTCTTCGACGTCCTGGATGCCCTTGAGGATCAGCTTGCCGCCCCATTTTTCTTTCACCCAGGCCACGTCGGCCCAAGACAGGCGCGGGTCGAACTGCTCGTTGGTCCAGGAGGCCAGCGAATTCATGTCGCTCACGCCCTTGACGTGGCCGACCAGGTTGCCGAAGGTGTGGCGGCGCGTGCCGGCCATGCCCAGGCACCAGCGCGGCTTGGTCATCAGGTTGATGATGTTGGCCAACGTCGGCCGGGGCGGCGCGGTCAGGCCGTTCTTCAGGTCCTTATGGCGCTGGCCGATGACCTGAAGGTCCAGCGTCAGCACCAGCGCATTGCAGCCGGCCTTGCGGGTGCGCTCGATCATCGCGGCCATGGCCTCGCGGTCGCGCATCATGTAAAGCTGGAACCAGAAAGGGCGCTGGGTGTTGGCGGCGATGTCTTCGATCGAGCAGATGCTCATGGTCGAGAGCATGAAGGGAATGCCGAACTTCTCGGCCGCCCGTGCCGCCTTGATCTCGCCGTCGGCATGCTGCATGCCGGTCAGGCCCACGGGCGCGATCGCCACCGGCATCTTCACGTCGATGCCGACCATCTTGGTGGCCGTCGTGCGGTTTTCCATGTTCACCGCCACGCGCTGGCGCAGCTTGATCTTCTGGAAATCAGCCTCGTTGGCGCGGTAGGTGCTTTCGGTCCACGAGCCGGAGTCGGCGTAGTCGTAGAACATGCGCGGAACGCGTTTTTGCGCCATGACGCGCAGGTCTTCGATGGTGGTGATCACGGTCATTGGGCTTGTCTCCTGAAGCGCTTGATGCTAGCGGTTTGGGCTTTGTTGGGGGTGTGAATAATTTTTTCGGGCTGGAAATTTATTTCAACTGGTCCGCAGGTGGCGCGGCTTCTGGCGGGCTGGGCAGCGGCTTGACAAGGGCGGGTGCAGGCAACCTTGTTGATGCGCATCAGTGTTTGGCTTGCAGAAGCTCTCACAATGAAATTGTCCCCCCATTTCAAAGGCCCATCTTGCTGACAAACTCCGGATTTTTACCGACCCGTCCTGACTCCCTGATGCCTGAAAAACCGCAGCCTACCACCCTTGCGCAGTTACTCAAGGCGACGCAGACCTTGAAGTCGGAACCCGTCATCACGCTGGCGACGGCCCTGGAGCAGCTGGGCATACTCCATCCCCGCGAGATTCAGATGCTGGCCGATGAAGACCCGCAGTTGCTGCGCAGCCGGTCGGCCGAACTGGTCGATCGCCTGCTGATGACAAACGAAGACCTGCACCATGCGCTGGCGCGTACCGCCGGCATTGTTGAGGTCGATGCCGCCCACTTCATGCTGCCTGCCCGCGCGTTCGATGTGCAGCTGCTGCGAAAAATGCGCGCCCATGACCTGCTGTTCCTGGGCGAAGCGGACGACACCATCTATATGGCCACCTGGTACCCCACCGACGAAAAAATGCGCAACCGGCTGCGCAGCCTGACCAGCCGCAGCGTGCGCCTGGTCTGGGCCGACCGCGATGCGATTGCCATGCGCCTCGAACGCATGGACCCCCAGGCGCCAATGAAGGCGCCCGAACACGACATGCTCCAGGCGCACCAGGCTTTCCTCCGAAAAGCATCGAGCACGCCGCCCGCAGCCACCAATGCGGTGACCGTCCACGACGAGGACATGGCGCACCTGATGAGCGAAACCGTGCGGGCGCTGGCTTCGGGCCAGGCGAAAAACGATCAGGACGATGCTGAGGAATCCAGCGAATCGCCCAGCATGGTGCGCATGGTCACGCGCATGATCATGGACGCGCAGGCGCTGCATGCGTCGGACATTCACATCGAGACCAATCCCGGCGAGGAATTCACCCGCATCCGCCTGCGCCGCGACGGTGACCTGGAGCTGTACCAGAAGCTTTCGCCCGCGCTGCGTTTAGCGATGGTCTCGCGCATCAAGATCATGGCCTGGCTCGATATTTCCGAGCACCGCAGGCCGCAGGACGGCAAGATCAACTTCAGCGAGTTCGGCGGCGAAGCGCTGGAATTACGGGTGTCCATCATGCCCACGCACGACGGCATGGAAGACGTGGTGATGCGGCTGCTGGCCTCGTCCAAGCCGGTGCCGCTGGGCAAGCTGGGCCTGCAGCCGCGCGATGCCGAGGCGGTGGCGCGCATGTCGGCGCGCTCCTTCGGCCTGATCCTGGCCGCCGGCCCGACTGGCTCGGGCAAGACCACCACGCTGCATTCGATGCTGGCCGAGATCAACACCGACGAGCGCAAGATCTGGACCGCCGAGGACCCGATCGAGATCACCCAGCCCGGCCTGCGCCAGGTGCAGGTCAACCCGAAGATCGGGCTGACGTTCGCCAGCGCCATGCGCGGGTTTTTGCGCGCCGACCCGGACGTCATCATGATTGGCGAAATCCGCGACACCGAAACCGCCAAGATCGTGATTGAAGCGTCGCTGACCGGCCACCTGGTGCTGTCCACGCTGCACACCAACAGCGCCTGCGAAAGCGTCGTTCGCCTGCTCGACCTGGGCATGGATGCGATGAACTTTGCCGATTCGCTGGTCGGCATCGTGGCGCAGCGGCTGGTGCGCTCTCTGTGCCTGCATTGCGCGCAACAGGCCGCCATGCCCGCTGGACAGTTCACCGAACTGGTACGGGAATATGTGCATGCCTCGCCTTTGAGCGAGGCAGAAGGCGAGCGCCGCCTGCTGGCCGCTGCCGGTGTACAGGCGCCTGACGGGGTTTCGGTTAAAACGGCGCAGGGCTGCGACCGCTGCGCTAGCAAGGGCTACAAAGGGCGGATGGGCATCTACGAAATCCTGGAAAACAGCCCGGCGATGCGGCTGCTGATCCAGCGCAATGCCCGGCCCACCGAACTCTACGACGCGGCCATCGGTGCCGGCATGCGCAGCCTGCGCCATGACGCACTTGAAAAATACGTCCAGGGCCTGATCGACCTGCGCCAGGCGCGCATGGCTTACTTGTGATCTGGTTTTTCAATAGCGGCCCGCACGCCGGCGCCGCGCACTTCGATTTGGATTTCGTCGACCACACGGCTGCCTGAATCGAGCAGCTGGACCACATGCCGGCCCGGCCAGGGCAGCCAGCGGACCTCGGCGCCGCGCGCAAACTCCTTGCCGTCCATGCGCCAGCGCAGGCCGTTCCCCTGGGCGCTGAACGACAGGCGCTGGTGCGCCGGCGCAATGTCCGGGTCCAGCGCGATGATGGTTCCAGGTGCGGGCGCGGTGATGCGCGGCATCGATGAATTATTCAAGACTTTTTGGCCTTTAGCGCTTGTCCTGTATGCGCTGGAAGCTCCTGAATCAATAGCAAAGAGCGATTGCTCGGTGCCCTCGATGAACCACTCGCTGCGAGACGCTTCAAGCTGCTGGCCAAAATCCGTTCGCATCTGCACCAGACCCGGCGGCGGCGCGAGCGCGCGGCTGGGTTCGCTGTGGTGCAGGCGGTTCATCAGCGCGGCCCACACGGGCGCCGCGCCGCTGGTGCCGCTCACGTCCCACATCGGCGCGCCGCTGGCGTTGCCGACCCACACGCCGACGGTGTAGCGCTGCGAAAACCCGAGCGCCCAGTTGTCGCGCATGTCCTTGCTGGTGCCGGTTTTGACCGCCGTCCAGAAGCGCGTGGCCAACATGCTGTCGGTGCCGAAGGTGCGGGCGCGCGCCAGCGGGTCGGCCAGGATGTCGGTGACGATGAAGGCGGCGCGCGCATCCAGCGCGGGCCTGAACGCGGGCTGGGGCTGGCGCACCAGCGACGTCGCGCTGAAGCGCCCGCCATTGGCCAGCGTGCGGTAGGCGTTGGCCAACGACAGCAGCGACACCTCGGCGCTGCCCAGCGCCAGGCTGTAGCCGTAGTAGTCGCCCGACTCCGCCAGCGGCAGGCCGACCGCGCGCAGCTGCCGGTGAAAGGCGTCGGGCGACACCATCACCAGCGCGCGCACGGCCGGCACATTGAGCGACGCGGCCAGCGCCGTGCGGCTGGAGACCAGGCCCTTGAACTGGCGGTCGTAGTTTTGCGGAATGTACAGGCCGCCCGCCGTGGGGATTTGCGCCGATGAATCCTCCAGCAGCGACGCCGCCGTGATGCGCCGCTCGGCGATGGCCTGCGCATACAAAAAGGGCTTGAGCGTCGAGCCCGGCTGGCGCAGCGCCAGCACGCCGTCCACTTCCGAGGCGGTGCTCAGGTCACCCGACGAACCCACCCAGGCCAGCACCTCGCCGCTGGCGTTGTCGAGCACGACGATGGCGCCGTCCTCGACATGGCGGCCGCGCAGCTCGCGCAGCTGCTGGCGCAGCGTTTGCACGGCGAAGCGCTGCAGCGGCGCGCGCAGGGTGGAACGCGCAGGGTGGAACGCGCAGGGTGGAACGCGCCTGGCCTGCGCGCACCAGCTGGCGCGCAGCGTGCGGCGCCATGCCTTCGCTGGCCTGAAAATCCCGGCGCTGCAGTGCTCCCGTGGCGAACAGGTCCAGTGCGTCGCAGTCGATCTTGGCGCCCGGCTGCATCAGCTTCAACACACCGCAGGCCCGTTGCGCCACCTGCGCCGCGCGGGCATTGGGCGCCCGCACCAGCGCGGCCGCCACGGCGGACTCGCGCTCGTCCAGCCCGTGCGCCGCCTTGCCAAACAGCGTGCGGCTCAGCGCATCGATGCCAACCAGCTCGCCGCGAAACGGCACCAGGTTCAGGTAAGCCTCCAGGATCTGGTCCTTGCGCCAGCGCTGCTCCAGCAGCTGGGCTGAAAAGGTCTGACCGATTTTTTGCGTCAGGTTGCGGCCCCCCGTGCCGGCGCGCAAATCCGGCTCCAGCAGCCCGGCCAGCTGCATGCTCAGCGTGGACGCGCCGCGCGTTTTGCTGTTCCATAGGTTGGCCCAGGTCGCGCTGGACACCGCCCGCCAGTCCACACCGCTGTGTTCGTAAAAGCGCTTGTCCTCGCTGAGCACCAGCGCCGTGCGCAAGGCTGGCGAGATGTCGGCCAGCGCCACCCACTGGCCGCGCCGCACGCTGGCGTCGGTGCGCAGGCGCTGGATCACTTCACCGTCGCGGTCCAGTACCAGCGTGTCGGACGGCCGGAAATCATGCTTTATTTGATCAAATGTGCTGCTTGCGCAAGCTGGATGTGCGTAAGCAGCTATTAAAAAAATAGCAATGATGAATGGTCTCTGCATGGCTTGCAGGTTTGCGGGCATCAAGTGGAACGACTTTTTAAAAGCATAAAAATGATTTTTATTAATCAATTTTGATGTTTTTCCTAAAGTTTTAACGCCGGCGGCCGATAAGCCGGAGGTAGACATCTTCAATCGAATCAATAAGCACGGCAATGAATATCGCAAATATGAAAATCGGAACTCGGCTGGGCGCAGGCTTCGCACTGGTGCTGGTCATGATGGTCGCACTGATCATGGTCGTGCTGGCAAGCCTGTCCAGCATTGGCGGCAGCACCCGTCAAATTATCGAGAAGGAATGGGTCAAGGCGGATTCGGCCCACATCATCAACGCCACCATGCGCGCCAACGCGCGCCGCACCATGGAGCTGTTCTTTGTGCAGGATGCCGCTCAGGCCAGCATGATCAATCAAAGAATTGAAACCAACAAAAAAAGCATCAACGACGCCGTGCAGGTGCTTGAAGCGTTGATGTACACCGCCGAGGGCAGGGCCTTGCTCGCCGACTTCAAGGAAAAACGCGCCCGGTACGTCCAGTCCTTTGGCAAGGTCAGCAAGCTGCTGGCGGAAGAAAACAAGGCCGAGGCCACCAAGGTTTTGACTGGCGAAACGCTGCCAACGCTCGATTCGGTGCAAGACAACCTCCGCAGTATTGTCGAGTTGCAAAGAAAGATGGTCCAGGCCAGCGGTGCCGACGTGGAGCAACGCATCGTCTCGACGCGTAACCTGATGATCGGCCTGGGCCTGCTCGCCGTCCTGATGGGCAGCGCCTTCGCCTGGTGGACCACGCGCTCGATCACGCGCCCCATTCACAAGGCCGTGAAAGTGGCGCAGACCGTTGCCGCCGGTGACTTGAGCAGCCATCTGGAAGTGACGACGAAAGACGAGACCGGCCAGCTTTTGCAGGCCCTGAAGGACATGAATTCAAGCCTGGGCCACATCGTCGGCCAGGTCCGCACCAGCACCGACACCATCGCCACCGCGTCAGGCCAGATTGCCGCCGGCAACCAGGATTTGTCCAGCCGCACCGAAGAGCAGGCCAGCGCGCTGGAAGAAACCGCCGCCTCGATGGAAGAGTTGACTTCCACTGTCAAGCAAAACGCCGACAACGCCCGCCAGGCCAACCAGCTGGCCGTTTCGGCGTCGAGCGTCGCTGTCAAAGGCGGCGCGGTGGTCTCGCAGGTGGTGCAGACGATGGAGGCGATCAACACCTCGTCGAAAAAGATCGTTGACATCATCGGCGTGATCGACGGCATCGCCTTTCAGACCAACATCCTGGCCTTGAACGCCGCAGTCGAAGCGGCCCGGGCCGGCGAGCAGGGCCGGGGCTTTGCGGTGGTGGCTGCCGAAGTCAGAAGCCTGGCCCAGCGCAGCGCGGCGGCGGCCAAGGAGATCAAGACCCTGATCGGCGACTCGGTGGACAAGGTCGGCGAGGGCAGCCGGCAAGTGGCCGAGGCCGGAAAAACCATGGACGAGATCGTCGACAGCGTGCGGCGCGTGACCGACATCATGGCCGAGATCACGGCAGCCAGTCAGGAGCAGACGCAAGGGATCGAACAGATCAACCAGGCGATCACGCAGATGGACCAGGTGACGCAGCAAAACGCGGCGCTGGTTGAGGAAGCGGCGGCGGCAGCGCAGTCGCTGCAGGAACAGGCCGGCGGTCTAAGCCAAGTGGTCAGCGTGTTCCAGTTGGGGGAAGGTCAGCCGATGACGCACAAAAGCCCAAGCGGCCAAGGCCAAGCGGCAAGCCAGCACCGGGCAGCAGAACCCCGCCAGCCGCCAGCGGCCAAGCGCGGCATTGCTGCCACCAGGCCAGCGCCAGCACGCAGTCAGGCGCCCTTGCCACCGACACGGCTGGCCGCTGCCAGCTCGACAGGTGCGGATGATTGGACAGAGTTTTAAGGCACCGGCTTGTGCCTGACTTGGGCAATGCGCTGGACGGAACCCACCTCGACTGTCGAATACTGCCGAATCCAGGCGCCTCTCCATATTTCTTGTGGAAAACCCTAAAGCATTTCAAGATTCTGCCGATAGGTAGACACATCGGGGAAAGTGGCGCATGGTGCGACGCTTTGCCATCGGTCCATTACCTGAAATGTTTTCAATGAAGCGTCTCTCCATTCTCAAAACCATCGTTTTAACCGCCATGCTGAGCATCGGCATCATGGGCGGCGCCCACGCAGCAGAAGCTGGCACCCCGGCAGAAGCCGAATTGTTGGTGAAAAAAGCCGTCATGCTGGTCAAATCCGCCGGTCCGGAGAAAGCTTACGATGAAATTTCCAATGGCAAGTCGCTTAAGGACCGGGATCTGTATATCTTTGTTTATGACATGACCGGCAAGACCCTCGCCCACGGTGCAAACCCCAGGCTGGTCGGCAAGGACCTCAGTGGCTTGAAGGACACTGACGGCAAGCTTGTCCTGAAGTTGGTCCTCGACCTGGCTAAGGAAAAAGGTAAAGGCTGGACGGAGGAGTTCAAGTTCTTGAACCCGACCACGCAGAAAATTGAGCGCAAGATTGTCTACATCGAGCGCCTGGGTGAGACCGTCATTGGAAGCGGCGTCTACAAGAACTGACGCGTGCCGCAGCGCCTCAGCGCTGCATTTCTTTTTATTTCTTGAGCGCAGCGCCTGCTCCGGCTAACCGGGGCAGGCGTGCCTTTTTTTGTGACATTTTTTTGGCATTTTTATGAACTTCCGCAATCTGAACATTGGCACCCGCCTTGGCCTAGGCTTTGGCGTGATTCTGTTGTCGGCCAGTGCCATGCTGATTGGCGCAATGTTGAGCAATGCACTCACTCGCAACGCCCTGCTGCAGACGCTGCAGCAAGCCGAGCAACAGGTGAGCGAAGCTGTCAATATGCGCCATGCCTTGCTGGTCAGTGCTGTGGCGATGCGCAACATGGGCCTTCAAAACACCGTCGAGAATGTGCAGAAAGACGAGGCTTTGTCACGTACGTCACGCGCAAGCTACCTGGCGGCCAAAACCCGCCTGCAGGCGCTCAGCACCGGGGCCGATGAGCTTGCGGTCTTCGAGCGTCTGACCCGGATCGACCATGACATGGATGTGTATTTCAAAGAAGCTGTGGAACTGGGCTCGCAACTCAACACCGAACTCGCCGCAGCGGTCATCACCAGCAAAATTGACCCACTGCTGAACAGCGCAGTCACCGAACTGGCCGGCTACATAGCGCTGCAGAAAAAACATGCGCTGGAAGCGACCTTGCAGGCCAATGCTGACAACGCGCTAATCCAAAAGATCATCGCCGTGGCGGGCGCTCTCGTTCTGGTTTTGGTCGCGCTGATGGCGTGGCGTCTGACCATCAGCATCACCCGGCCCTTGCAGACCGCAGTGGCAGCGACCGAGCGCGTGGCCCAAGGCGATCTTGCTGCGGCAATCGTCGTCGAGGGACACGACGAGGCAGCGCAGTTGCTCGGCGCACTGCGGAGCATGCGCGACAGCCTGGCCAGAGTGGTAGGAGACATCCGCACAGGCACTGACACCATCGCCACCGCCTCCAGCCAGATTGCTGCCGGTAACCTGGACCTGTCTAGCCGCACCGAGCAGCAGGCCAGCTCGCTCGAAGAAACGGCCGCCTCGATGGAGGAGCTCACCTCCACCGTCAAGCAAAACGCCGACAACGCCCGCCAGGCCAACCAGCTGGCCCTGAGCGCTTCTGGCATCGCCGTCAAGGGCGGCACCATCGTGGCACAAGTTGTGGACACCATGGGCGCCATTAATGCATCTTCCAGAAAAATCGTCGACATCATCGGTGTCATCGACGGCATCGCCTTTCAGACCAACATCCTGGCCTTGAATGCCGCGGTCGAAGCGGCAAGGGCCGGCGAGCAGGGCAGGGGCTTTGCCGTGGTGGCCGCTGAAGTTCGTAACCTCGCTCAGCGCAGTGCGGCAGCGGCCAAGGAGATCAAGCTCTTGATCGACGACTCGGTCAGCAAGGTCGGTGAAGGCAGCAGCCAAGTCGCGCAGGCCGGCAAGACCATGGAAGAGATCGTGGACAGCGTTAAACGCGTGACCAACATCATGGCTGAGATCACGGCCGCCAGCCAAGAGCAGACCCAGGGCATCGAGCAGGTCAACCAGGCCATCACGCAGATGGACCAAGTGACCCAGCAAAACGCAGCGCTGGTCGAAGAGGCGGCTGCAGCTGCGGCGTCGCTGCAGGAGCAGGCCAGCGGCTTGTCGCAGGTGGTGAGTGTGTTCAGGCTGGAGCAAGAGCGGCAAATGCCTCGGGGTGGCTTGTCCAAGCACGCGGCAACCAGCCATCAGAACACTGAGCCCAAGCAGCCGCCAGCGGCCAGGCATGGCATTGCGGCGTCCAAGGAAAAGCAGAGTAATTCGCCGCTGCCATCGAACCGGCTGGCCGCTGCCAGCGCGACAGGTGCGGATGATTGGGAAGAGTTTTAATCCCGCTCCGCATCAGGGGAGTCAGCCTCTGCCGAACGCACCGCATGAGGCGACCGGCATGCGAGACAACCGGAAATCAACGGTTGGCGGCGGCTGAACCACCTACAGGTTCGTTTTGACCCGTCGGCCTTTTGCAGAAAGCTCCGTATTCCTTTCATCGCCTGCTTTCCAGATGGTTGTGGATGGACCCTGCCAGCCAATGGACGGCAGTTCATCGCAGGGCCATTCGGAAGGCGACAACATGCAGTCCTCATTCCTTTGATTGGGTAAATCGAATGCCAATCCAGGCGGCGAAAGAGTACGAAAACCGGTGCCGAAGCGCTGGGCTGGCGGAAGTTGAATGTCATGCATCAAATAAGCTGTTTAGGCATATTGAGCAAACATAAGTAGCTATTAAAAGTATAGCAAAAAAATTGGATACGCCCTGAAGTTCGCTTGAATGGCTGGCATGAATCCGCTGTCTTTTGCCGGTTTCGTTGAACGCGCCATCAACCTCCAATAGGGCGAGGTCAGGGCTCAAGTGAATAGTGATTCAAAAAACGTAAGCAGCGTAACGACGAATAAGGAAACCGTTAAATCGCATAAAACCGACAGAACTCGTCAGTAAGATTTGCCCCACTTGCAGGATTTGAGGAGTTAAAAATTCCCGGCTGCGCGAGTTGTGAAAACAAAAATGGTCGTAGCACTGGGGGGGCAGTCTATGAATGCTGAAATAAACAACGGTATCGGCGCTTCGGCCAGAGCGTTTGCCCATGCATCATGGTCTTTTGCCTGCACACGGCCCCGCCTGAAAACTGTCGCACTTCAGAACTTGCAACGGGGCTGAAAGGGTGGTTAAAAGCGTTTCGAGTTTGCGAGCAATGGTGCTGCTGGAATTCATGGGCCGCGAGCAGCTGCTCAGTGCTGATCGTCACCAATTCAAAGTCACCTGAATTTTTAAAGCCTGGGTCTGAGTTTTTCCCATTCAAGCGTTAGCCAGACCTTTCTGATTTTCGATTTCGCAGCGTTTCATCCTTAAAGGGTGCCAAACATTGCGGTAGCCTGCGCGGCTGTTTTTTTCATGCAGCTGATGCGTCAGCCGGCACGGGATCTAAAGATCAATCGCTTCAGGAATTCGCTTGCGCAACCTTGGCCGGATCACGCTTGCAATCGTTCTTTGCCTTCGTCACTTCCAATGCGCATGCTCCAAAAAACAGACTTCACTCCCAAGCTCGCGCATGCGCGCTTGCCTGTTATGGTCCTGGCGGCCTTCTGGCTGGGCGGCTGCGTCATGGCTCCAGGATTATCGGTTGGCAGGAGTTTGCAAAAGACCAGCCAGCAGGCCAATCTGGACGCCGGCACTTCCCGGACGGGTGGAATCAGCGAAAACCAGACGCCGCCGTCCGGTATCTTGCTCGCCATCACGCCCGAACTCATCACCCAGCAACGCGCCTTGCGAAAAGCTGAATTGAGTACCGGCGTAAAACGTCTGCTTGCGCAAGCCCAACCCCAACCATATGGGATTGGCCCTGGCGACATGATCAACATCGTCGTCTGGAATCACCCTGAACTGGTGCTGGCCCCGGCAGGCGCCACGTTGACGACAGACGCCTCTGGCCTTGCGTCTGTCGGCAACGGCTTCAACGTCAGCCCGGAAGGCCTGATCCAGTTCCCGCTTCTGGGCACCTTCAAAATTGCCGGCCTGACGGAAAGTGCAGCCCGTGAAGAACTGACCCGCCGCCTGTCCAGGTTTATCAAGAACCCGCAAATTACCCTGCGCATCCAGGCTTACCGTGCAGGCCGGATTTACGTCGATGGCGAAGTGCGAACCCCCGGCCTGCAAGCCATCAATGACATTCCGATGACGCTGCCCGAAGCCCTTAACCGCGCGGGAGGACTGACGCCTGCGGCCGATCGGGCCACAGTCAGCGTCACCCGCAAAGGTGTGACCAGCGAGATCAACCTGCCACAGCTCACCACGCTGGGCGTGAACCCGTCGCGCATCATGCTGGCCGCCAGCGACCTGATGCGCGTGTCCAGCCGCGACGACACCAAGGTGTATGTGCTGGGTGAAGTCACGATTCCCAGGGCGCTGGCGCTGCGCAATGGCAGCCTGACGCTCAATGAAGCGCTGGGCGAGTCGGGCGGCGTGAATCCAGTTTTTAGCGACCTGCGCCAAATTTATGTGGTGCGCAGCCGCAGCCGCAGCGGCGACAGCGCTACTCATGCCGATGCCACTGCCACACCCGTCATAGCCGAGATTTGCCACCTTGTCGCCAGTCCGCCAGCGACCTATGCATTGGCGGAAGACTGCGAGCTGAAATCGCGCGACATGGTGTTTGTCGACCCGGTGCCGCTGGTGCTTACCCGCGTGATCAGCTTGCTCTTGCCCAGCGCGCAGGTGGTCAACCTGTCTCGCCCCCCTAACATCAATTGACCCAGCGCAGCAGATGAATAAGCTCCTCGCACCCATGCCGACATCACCCTGGATGCTGACGGATGGGTGCACCGTATCACTCTTATTTTGTGATGTCTGAGACCAAATGAACGCTCTTCAATCTCCCATGTCCACATCCTATAGTGCTGATCAGCAGGAGGAGCCCATCGACCTGCTTGGCCTGATCAATGTGTTGCTTGACGCGCGCTGGCTTATTGCCGGCATTACGGCGCTGGCGCTGCTGCTAGGCGGCGCTTATGCCTTACTCAGCCGCCCTGTTTATAAAGTGACTTCCCTTATACAGGTCGAAGACAGCAAGCCGGGAATCTCCGGCGCTGCTAGCGCTTTAAGAGAAGCGTCCAGCCAGTTCGACATCAATTCACCGGCGACGGCTGAGATGGAAATCCTGCGCTCACGCCTGGTGCTTGGCAAGGCCGTGGACGAGCTGCAGCTTTATATATCAGCTGCCCCCAAATACCTGCCACTGGTAGGCCGCTGGTTAGCGCGCCGCGCCACCGGTCTGTCCAATCCCGGTTTCATGGGGCTGGACGGCTACGTCTCGGGCAATGAATCAATTCGTCTGGGGCTGCTCGAAGTGCCTGTCGAACTCGAAGGCAAGTCGCTGCTGCTGGTGGCTACTGAAGGCGGTTTTGTCTTGCGCGATCCTGGCGGCCTAGCACTGGCGCAGGGGAAAGTCGGTATGCTTTCAGAGTTTGGCAGCGGCCAGGATAAGGGCCGCATCCTGGTGACCGAACTCAATGCCAAACCCGGAGCGTATTTCAACGTGGCGTATTCCCGCTTGGGCACGATTGAGAAATTGCAAATGAATCTGGCGATTTCGGAGCAAGGTAAGCAGTCGGGACTGATTGCCTTGCAACTGCAAGGCACCGACCCGCAACAAATTGCCCGTACCCTAAATGCCGTAGGTACCTACTACGTTCGCCAGAATGTCGAGCGAAAATCCGCTGAAGCAGAAAAATCACTGGTTTTTTTAGATAATTTTTTACCGCAACTTAAAAAGCAGCTGGAAGATTCAGAGGCCCGATTCAATCTGTTCCGCAACCAAAACGGCACGTTTGACCTGGGCACGGAAGGAAAAAACTACCTTGATACGTCGGTCAAGCTGCAGGCCAGCCTGGTGGAGCTACAGCAAAAGCGCCGCGAGCAAAGCGTGCAATTCGGCGATGTTCACCCCGTCATCCAGGCGCTCGACGTGCAGATTGCCGCTATCAACAGGGAAATTGCGGGCTTGGCCAGAAAGGTAAAAAACCTGCCCAACACCGAGCAAGACCTGCTGCGCCTCACGCGCGACGTCAAGGTCAACGGCGAGCTTTACCTGAACCTGCTGACCAGTTCGCAGCAATTGCGTCTGGTCAAAGAAGGCAGGGTCGGCAATGTGCGAGTAGTTGATGCGCCTGCCGTACCCGAACGCCCCATCATGCCCCAACGGGAGCAAATTTTGGTCATTAGCGGCGTACTAGGTCTGCTGCTCGGCATGGGTCTCGCCTTTTTACGCCACTGGCTGCGTCCTGGCATGATGGATCCGGCTGATATAGAGGCTGCCACTGGCTTGCATGTATTTGCCACCGTCTCGCATTCTGTTGAACAGGACAAGCTGACAAAGTTGATCGAGGACCAGGCCCCAGGCAACCACCTGCTGGCCATTGCGCATCCCAATGATCCGTGCGTTGAAAGCCTGCGCAGCCTGCGCACTGCGCTGCAATTTGCCATGTTCGATGCGCGCAACAACGTGGTGCTATTTACCGGTCCCACCTCGGGCATTGGCAAATCCTTTACCTGTGCCAACTTTGCAGCGTTGCTGGGCGCAGGCGGCAAGCGCGTGCTGCTGATTGACGCCGACCTGCGCAAAGGCAACATCCACCAGTTCTTTGGTATGAAACGCGGCCATGGCTTGAGTGAACTGATTAGCAACAGGCACACGCTGGAAGATGTTTTGCAACGCGCGGTTGCGCCTAATCTGGACTTGATTACTACTGGCAGCATACCGCTTAATCCCGGCGAATTGCTGATGTCGCCCATTATTGAACAACTGCTAAAAACCCTGTCTTCCCAATACGACTTGGTGTTGATCAACACACCACCCGTTCTTGCTGTGTCTGACACGCAGGCGTTGGCGCTCCATGTGGGTATGGTGTTTCTGGTGGCCAAGGCCGAAGTCACCGAGCTTGACGAACTGAAGGAAACCACCAAACGCCTCGCACACAGCGGCGTGTTGGTCAAAGGCGTGGTGTTCAACGACCTGGACACCAGCCGCCAGCGCTACGGCGGCTATAGATTTAGCCGCGACCGCTACACCCACTACCAGTACGGCACAACAACCGCCGGTCAGTAAAAAAACTGTGCAGAGCAGCCCTTGCGTGCTACCGCCTTGACGCCTGTAGCGCACTGGCTAACGACAAAATTCTCGTTAGAAAGTCCAACGATGCCAAATTTTTTTAGTCTCATTTCACTGGCAGCCTGGTTCGCAGGAAGTGTGGCGTTGCTAGTGACTCTGTTGCTGGTTGTTTCCCAAGGCTGGCATGGCCACTACAGCATGGACTCGACCCAAGGCGTTCAAAAGTTTCATGTTCATCCAACCTGCCGTGTTGGTGGCATTGGCATTGTGACGGGTGTCGTTGCAGCCCATCTGATGGTTGATTTCGACAAAAATTCTCTGCTTGGGCCGCTGATCGTTGCCAGCATTCCGGCTTTTGCATTTGGTCTGCTCGAAGACATTACTAAGCGCGTCAGCGTACGCACCCGCTTGCTGGCTACCATGAGCTCTGGCGTGCTGGGTTGGGCTATCACCGGTTATTCGATCACCTACGCCAATGTGTGGGGTCTTGACTGGCTGCTCGGTTTCACCGTTGTTTCAGTTGCCTTTACTGCCTTTGCCGTAGGCGGCATTGCTAACGCCCTCAACATCATTGACGGCTTTAATGGCCTTTCTGGTGGAACTGCTCTCATTATTCTTGTCGCTTTGGCTTTCCTGTCCACCATCCTGGGCGACGAGCTCCTAGCCACAACTATTCTGATTTTGGCCAGTGCCGTCGTTGGATTCTTCATGGTTAACTGGCCGATGGGAAAGATATTTTTGGGCGATGGCGGTGCTTACTTTCTCGGCTTTGTCATAGCCTGGTTGGCTGTGCTGCTGCTTCAGCGCCATAACGAAGTGTCAGCATGGGCGCCGTTGCTGATATGCGGCTTTCCAATAATCGAAGTATTGCTTAGCATCGTGCGCCGCCATCGCCGCAAGGTCAGCTTAGGTGCTCCTGACCGCCTGCATTTGCACAGTTTGGTTAAGTGCCGCTTGGTGCCGCGACTTCTTCCACGGTCATCCACGCTGGTTCGCAATTCAGCTACTGGCGCTCTCATGTGGCTTGCCAACTTGCTGCCTGTCGCGATCGCCCTTCAGTGGCGTAACAACACGCTCATGCTAATTCTTGGGTTTGCGGTTTGTGTATTACTGTACTCAGCCTTTTACGTGCGGCTCACGCAATTCAGGTGGTGCTTTAGCCCCGCAACCATTGCTGCAGCCACTGCTTCCAAAGCGATTTGAAATCACTGCCCTTTTTCGCATCCCTGCTTTTCTAATCAAAAATCATAGGAAAAACATGCAAAACCCTGCAGGCAATCTTTTCGTCGCCGTGATTGGCCTTGGTTATGTCGGTCTGCCACTGGCGGTCGAATTTGGCAAAAAATACCACGTCGTCGGCTTTGATATCAATGCCAGACGCGTGGCCGAATTGCAGACAGGTGTAGACAATACCTTGGAAGTCTCACCTGAGGAACTGCGCCAGTCCACGCAGCTCGTATTTACCACGGACCTCGCCGCGCTGGCAGAGTGCAATGTGTTTATTGTTACCGTACCCACGCCTGTAGACAAAGTCAACCGCCCGGATTTAACGCCGCTGATCAAGGCGAGCGAGACGGTTGGCAAAGTACTGAAGCAAGGCGACATTGTCATTTACGAGTCCACTGTGTACCCGGGAGCGACTGAAGAGGTGTGCGTGCCTGTACTTGAAAAGTTTAGCGGCAAGAAATTCAATGTTGATTTTTTCTGCGGCTACAGCCCTGAGCGCATCAACCCCGGCGACAAGGTCAACACCCTGACCACCATCAAAAAAATAACCAGCGGCAGTACGCCCCAAACCGCCGACACGGTTGATGCCCTGTACAACAGCATCATCACCGCCGGTACCCACAGAGCGACAAGCCTCAAGGTGGCTGAAGCCGCCAAGGTGATTGAAAACACCCAGCGCGACCTCAACATCGCGCTGGTCAACGAACTTGCGGTTATTTTCGAACGGCTGGGCATCGACACCCTCGACGTATTGGAGGCAGCCGGCAGCAAATGGAACTTTTTGCCCTTTCGCCCAGGGCTCGTCGGCGGTCACTGCATCGGCGTGGATCCGTTTTACCTCACCCATAAAGCCGAGGAAGTGGGCTACCGCCCGCAGGTGATTCTGGCTGGGCGCCGTATCAATGACAACATGGCCCGCTACGTTGCGCGTAGCACCATCAAGCGCATGCTCAAAAATGGCATGGACGTTCCGCGCTGCCGCATCGGCGTGCTGGGTATCACCTTCAAAGAAAACTGCCCCGACATTCGCAACAGCAAAGTGGTGGACATGGTGCGCGAGTTTGAAGCTTGGGGAGCCTGCGTCGTAGTGGCTGACCCTTGGGCCAGCGCCCAGGAAGTGATGCTCGAACACGGCTTGGAATTGGGCATCGTGGATGCTGAAAATCAGGTCGACGCGCTGGTCGTGGCCGTCGGTCACAACCAATACCGCAATGCCACGCCAAAAGAACTGCGCACTTTCTGCCGTGGTTCCAAACCCGTATTGGCCGACGTGAAAAGTCTGCTTGACCGCCAACACGCAGCAGCAGCCGGTTTTACCGTTTTCCGCCTGTAATCCCCTTCAATAAAAAAATGAAAAACTTTGCCCTGATCGGCGCCGCCGGCTACATCGCCCCGCGTCACATGCGCGCCATCAAAGATACCGGCAACCGCCTGTCAGTGGCCTACGACATCAATGACTCCGTCGGCATTATTGACAGCATCTCGCCTGAAAGTGAATTTTTCACCGAGTTCGAACGTTTCCATGAATTTGCCCACTTTCTCAAGCGCAAGCCTCAAACCGCGCTCGATTACGTCGCCATCTGTTCCCCCAATTACCTACATCACCCCCACATTGCCGCTGGCCTGCGCCTGGGCTGTGACGTGGTCTGCGAAAAACCCTTGGTGCCCAATCCAGAACTGCTCGACGAGTTGGCACGGGTGGAAAAGGAAACCGGCAAGCACGTCTTCAACATCTTGCAGCTGCGCCACCACGCAGCCATCCGCAAGCTGCGCGACAAAGTGGCTGCTGCCCCTGACGACACCAAGTTTGACGTAGAACTGACCTACATCACCTCGCGCGGCAAGTGGTTTGCCGAAAGCTGGAAGGGCGATCCACGCAAGTCCTTCGGCATTGCCACCAACATCGGTGTGCATTTCTACGACATGCTGCACTTCATCTTTGGCCGCCTGCAGAAAAATGTCACGCATTACAGGGCTGACGCCAAGGCCGCGGGCTATCTTGAATACGAACGCGCCCGTGTACGTTGGTTTTTATCCATCGATGCGAATGACCTGCCTGACAAGGTCAAGGGTAAAAATTCAACCTATCGCAACATCGACATCAGCGGCGAACAACTGGAGTTTTCTGACGGCTTTACCGACCTGCACACCACCAGCTACCAGGAAATCCTGGCCGGTCGCGGCTACGGCCTGGAAGATGCGCGCCACTGCATTGAAACTGTCAACGTCATCCGCACGGCAACGCTGGCCGTCGCCGGCGACGATGCTCACCCCTATGTTAAGCGGCTGCTGGCATGAGCCATCCCTATACCCAGCACCCCAGCGCCATCATTGACGACGGCGCCCAAATCGGTGAAGGCTCCCGCGTCTGGCACTTCGTTCATGTCTGCGGTGGTGCCCGTATCGGTAAAGGTGTGTCCCTCGGTCAAAACGTCTTTGTCGGCAACAAGGTCGTTATAGGCGACCACTGCAAAATCCAGAACAACGTCAGCGTCTATGACAACGTCATGCTGGAGGAGGGTGTTTTTTGCGGCCCCAGCATGGTGTTTACCAACGTGTACAACCCGCGCGCCCTCGTCGAACGCAAGAAAGAATACAGAAACACCCTGGTCAGGAAAGGTGCCACCCTGGGCGCCAACTGCACCATTGTTTGCGGCGTGACCATTGGCGAATACGCCTTGGCCGGTGCCGGGGCGCTGGTTAACAAAGACGTAGCCGCCTACGCGCTCGTTGTGGGCGTGCCCGCTCAGCAGATTGGCTGGATGAGCGAGTTTGGCGAGCGACTGCCCCTGCCATGCCAAGGGCAGGGAGAGGCCGTGTGCCAGCACACCGGGGCGCTTTATGTTCTGGATGGCAGCCAACTCATTAAACACAATGCTATTTAAAAAGAAATAGCCTTGTCATGAAAAAAATTGCTTACCGATTTTTCAATGATTTCTTGATGCCGTCTCGCCTGGATGAGTTGGAGCGTGTGCTGCTTGTAGCTCTTTTTGAAGGTTATCAAGTCCTGTCCATTCGTCACTTTCTTACCCTGGCGAGAGAAGGTTCGCTGGAGGGGCGTTCCCGTTACCTTATTTTGCGACACGACATAGATACCGATGTGGCGACGGCGAAGGCAATCTGGCAACTTGAACGCCGGCATGACATATGCGCGACCTTTTTTTTTAGACTCCAAACTGCTGACATCGCTCTGATGAACGAAATCCATACAGGTGGTGGCGAAGTCGGATATCACTTTGAGGAAATAGCGACAGTCGCAAAGCGTAAAGGATTGAAAGTTACCTCCAATCTCGACCATTTAAGGAAGCATGCTGGCGAACTGTTCTGCAAAAATCTGGCGGCATTGAGGAGGAATAGCGGCTTGCCCCTGCGCGGCATTGCGGCACATGGTGATTTTGTAAATCGCCGTTTAGGAATAGTTAATTTTGAGCTGCTGACTCCAGAGATTCGCCAGTTAATGAATATTGACTACGAAGCTTACGATGCTGAGTTAGTGGATCGTTTGTCATCACGTTTTTCGGATGTTATGTATCCAAAATTTTGGAAACCGGCTGATCCAATAGCAGCGATAAAACGCGGTGATCAGGTTGTCAAGTTGCTAATTCATCCACGACAGTGGCAGAGCAACTCGTTGGTAAATGCAAAAGATAACGCAGTCCGGATATATGAAGGGCTTCGTTATTGGGCGGCCAGACCAAGGTTGCAAAAGATGGCTGAAGACTGACCCTGTTGCGCAACATTCGTGATTATTTTAGATAACAACAAGGCCAGCATGCGGCCTACTAAAGTACCAACTCATGATTGATTTCATTGACCTTAAAACCCAGCAAGTCCGCATCAAAAGCGAGCTATACACCGCCATTCAGCGTGTACTGGACCACGGCGAGTACATCCTCGGCCCGGAAGTAGCCGAGCTGGAAGAAAGGCTGGCCGCCTACACCGGCTCCACACACTGCATCACCTGTGCCAACGGCACCGACGCGCTGCAAATTGCCCAAATGGCACTGGGCATCGGCCCGGGTGACGAAGTCATCACCCCGGGCTTCACTTACATCGCTACCGCTGAAACCGTGGCTTTGCTCGGTGCCAAGCCGGTGTACGTGGACATTGACCCCCGCACTTACAACCTGGACCCGAATCTGCTCGAAGCAGCGATTACGCCACGCACAAAAGCCATCATCCCCGTCAGCCTGTACGGTCAGTGCGCCGACTTTAATGCCATCAACGCCATTGCCGCCGAACACGGAATTCCTGTGATTGAAGACGCCGCGCAGAGTTTTGGCGCCAGCTACAAAGGACGGAAAAGCTGCAACCTCAGCACCATTGCCTGCGCCAGTTTCTTTCCCAGCAAGCCCTTGGGCTGCTATGGCGATGGCGGCGCTCTTTTCACCAACGACGACGAACTGGCTAAAGTTATGCGCCAGATCGCCCGACACGGTCAAGACCGGCGCTACCACCACATTCGTGTGGGTGTCAATAGCCGCCTGGACACCTTGCAAGCAGCCATCCTGCTGCCTAAGCTGGCGATTTTTGAAGAAGAAATTGCGTTGCGTCAGCAGGTGGCCAGCAACTATGACCGGCTGCTTAACCAAGTAGGGATTGTCACCACGCCGTACATCGAGCCGCACAATACCAGCGTCTATGCGCAATACACCATACGGGTGGAAAGCCGTTCAGCGCTGCAGGGAAAACTAAAAGCAGCCGGGATTCCGACCGCCGTGCATTACCCTGTTCCGCTGAACAAGCAGCCTGCCGTGGCCGATAAGCAGGCCCGTTTGCCGGTGGGGGACGAAGTGGCGCAGCAAGTGCTGAGTTTGCCGATGCATCCGTATTTGACGCAAGCCGATCAAGCCACAATCGCTGATCAACTGCGGGTTGCCCTGGCATGCGAGATTCCCGCATGAACTATTCAGTAATGAAGCTACCGACGTTCTGGAAAAACGTAACGACGGTGCTTGGCGGTACGGCGATAGCCCAAATCATTCCCATCGCCATCCTGCCACTGCTGACGCGTATTGTTCCGACTGACCAACTCGGAGCTTATTTTGTTTGGCTTGGTGCCACATCCGTTTTGATTGTTATTGCCTCCGCCCGGTTGGACATGGCAGTATTTATGGCACAGAGCGAAGAGCAGGTGAAAGGGATATTTCAAGCGGTGTTTGTGATTAGCGTGGGTGTTGGTGTCGCCGGACTACTAACAGCAATTGCCTTTCAGCAATTCCCCGGCACGTCTCTTATGGATGGAGTCGCGGGTAGATATTCAGTGGCATGGGCCGTGTATGCGGTCGTCATGGCCAACTGCCTGACCTTGCTGGCCGTCTATGTGTACAGGTCTCAGTTCAAGCGTATGGCCTACGGGAAGGTGGTATTGGCAGGATCAGTTGCACTCACTCAATTGGCACTCAGCCTGGCAGGCGCAGGACTTGATGGACTTGTCTATGGGCAACTTGCGATCTCCTTCATCATCACGATGGCTTTGATGTACCGCGCAGGACTTCATCCGCAATCACTTCTGGCTAGCGTGAATGTTGCTGGGCTGACACAAACACTGAAACGGTACTATCGTTTCCCGGTAATTGCCATGCCATCCGATTTTATCAATACCTTTGCCACTCAGATACCTATTTTTCTCATTGCAATACGCTTTGGTGCGGGATCTGTTGCTCTGTATGCGCTGACTCTGCGCGTCCTCTCCGGGCCGATAGGTTTGCTTGCCAATTCTATACTGGTTGTTTTTAAGGAACAGGCTGGCAGGGATTTCCGCGAGAAAGGCAACTGCCTTGATGCCTATCGCTACACTTTTCGGGCACTGCTATTGATGGCCATTATTCCGTTCACTCTTTTGTTTTTTTTTGGAGAGCCGGCATTTGTGCTCGTATTCGGTAAAGACTTCTCTATGGCCGGTCGCTTTGCAGAGGTGCTGGCCCCTATGTATTTCATGGAATTTATTGCCAATCCTTTGAGTTACACACTGTACATTGCCAACAAGCAACTACAAGATTTAGGATGGCAGATTGCTTTACTTGTCATGACTTGGGCCGCGTTTTATTTAACCGGTAGCTTAATGAGCGCTGTTCAGATGTATTCACTCGGTTACAGCGCGTTGTACATCATCTATTTGTTTATTTCATACCGCGCCGCTCATGGAGTTCTCTCATGATTGTTATCGTAGACTATGAGTGCGGCAACATAGCCTCTGTGCTGAATATGATTCGCAAGGCGGGCGGCGACGCCACCGTATCCGCATCGCATGAAGTGATTGAGCAGGCCAGTAAGCTGATACTGCCTGGTGTTGGTGCTTACGATCAAGGCATGAGTCATTTACACGCCAAGAAATTACCAGCTATTCTGCAAACCCGTGCCGCTGCTGGCGTCCCCTTGCTTGGAATTTGCCTGGGTATGCAGTTATTAGGCTTGGGTAGCGAGGAAGGCAAGCTACCGGGACTTGGGCTCATAGCAGCAAAGTTTAAAAGATTCGTTTTGGGTACCGATTCGGCAATGCGCATACCGCATGTGGGTTGGAATACTGTTCACGCCCAAAAGACTAACCGCCTTATTCCCAGCGATAAGGAAGAAAAACGTTATTACTTTGATCATTCCTACTACGCTGTGTGCGCGGAAGAGAATGATGTTTTGGCGACCACGGAATACGGGCATCGTTTTCCCTCTGCCTATTCCAGGGCGAGTGTCTATGGTGTTCAATTCCACCCTGAAAAAAGCCATCGGTTTGGCCTGTCATTAATCAAGCGATTTTTGGATATCTGAGATGTTGAAGCATCGCGTGATTCCCTGCCTGTTGCTGAAGAATGGCGGCCTGGTAAAAACTAAAAAGTTTCAGGATCCCAAATATGTGGGCGACCCTATCAACGTCATTCGTATCTTCAACGATAAAGAAGTAGATGAACTAATCGTTCTCGATATCGAGGCGAGCAAGGCGAAGCGAGAGCCTAACTACGAACTGATCGAACAGTTTGCCGGTGAATGTTTCATGCCCCTTTGCTACGGTGGAGGTATCAGCACGGTTGAGCAGGCCAAACGTCTTTTTACTTTGGGAGTGGAGAAAGTATGCCTTCAGACTTCGGCTTTGGCTGATTTGCAGCTAGTTCGTGACATTGCAGATCGCTACGGCAGCCAGAGCGTCGTTGTTTCAGTCGATATCAAAAAGAACCTTTTCGCTAGTTATCGTCTCTACTCCTCTTCCACTGTAAAAATGCTGGAAGTACCTTGGCAAGACTTTCTAAATAAGGCGGTTGCCGCCGGCGCAGGTGAAGTCATGCTTACTGCTGTTGACCGTGACGGCACCTTGACAGGCATGGACCTGGCACTGATCCGCGCTGCCACACAATCATGTCCAATTCCCGTCATCGCTGCAGGCGGGGCGGCCACATTATCTGATCTGCGTGCTGCCGTGGACGCCGGCGCCAGTGCTATAGCAGCAGGCGCGATGTTCATTTTTCACGGTCCTCACCGTGCTGTGCTTATTACCTACCCTCAATACAACGACCTTGTGTCTTTACTGGATAAGTAAATGAATACCGAATATCAGCTTTGCACCCGTTGCGTGATGGACAGCAGCGACCCAGCGATCAGCTTCAATACTCAGGGCATATGTAACCACTGCCGTGAGTTTGACGAAGTAAGCTCCAAAGGATGGTTCCCCAATGAAGAAGGTGCCAGGCGTCTTGCTGTGATGGTTGATCAAATGAAGGCAGCGGGTAAAGGAAAACCTTACGATTGTATTCTTGGCCTAAGCGGTGGCGTAGATAGCTCTTACCTCGCACTTAAAGTGTATGAACAAGGTTTGAGGCCCTTGGTTGTGCATGTTGATGCTGGTTGGAACAGTGAGCTGGCTGTTGCCAACATTGAAAAAATAGTGAAGTTTTGCAATTTTGATCTACACACCCATGTGGTGGATTGGGAAGAAATGCGGGACTTGCAACTAGCATTTCTGCGTTCAGGAATTTCAAACCAGGATGTACCACAGGACCATATCTTTTTCGCGAGCATTTATCACTATGCGACTAAACATGGCATCAAGTATGTGCTTAGCGGTGGTAATTTGGCAACCGAGGGTATTTACCCAAAATCATGGACTGGGAGTGCCATGGATGCCATCAATCTTCATGCAATCCATCGCAAGTTTGGGCAGCGCCGGTTAAAGGATTACAAGACTGTCAGTTTTTTCGATTACTACCTCTGGTATCCCTTCGTCAAACAGCTCCGCACTGTCCGTCCGTTGAACTATATGCCCTATGATAAAAAAATGGCCGTTACCGAATTGGAGCAGAAAATCGGATGGCGAGCGTATGGACGAAAGCACGGTGAATCAATCTTCACGAAATTTTTCCAGAATTACTATTTACCAGCCAGGTTTGGGTATGACAAGCGGCGGCCTCATTTTTCGAGTTTGATAGTTTCAGGGCAAATGTCTCGCGACGAGGCTATGGAAAAACTGTCAGAACCCTTGTATTCTCCGAACGAGCTTGAAGCCGATATCTCTTATCTGTGTAAGAAGTTGGGAATCGGGCGCAATGATTTTGAGGAATTAATTCTAGCACCTCAGCACAGCTATCTTGAATATCCTAATTGGATCAGTCTCCAGAATTTTATCAAGAAAATGCAAAGGCTGAGCTTTCGTATGACAGGAAAAAAAATCACTATTTACTCTTGAGCATTGCTATTGCTATTGCTATTGCTATTGCTATTGCTATTGCTATTGCTATTGCTATTGCTATTGCTATTGCTATTGCTTAGATGAAGAACTCACTCTGCTCTTAATTCAATAGAGCTGGAGAAATTGGAAATGAAAAAAAGCAAATTAAAAAATACATTGATTATTGCTGTCACGGCTGTCTTTTTGCATTTGGTATATTTTGTGCAAATTTCAGAATCCAATGCTTATCTGGGATATTTACCATTGAAGTTGGATGGAATTAGTCTAATATTTTCTGCGCTTATGATAGGCGGCGTTGCGTTTATCGTGCCTGCAAAGGTTGAAAAACCGTCCGATTTTTTTCTTTTATTTTATGGAATGATTGTTCTTTTATCGTGTGCGGTTTTTTCGAGGGTGGCAGCTACAGTTAATCAATCCAGTGCAATAATTTTGTTTGTCATGTTGTTGATTCCCGCTCTGGTGGTAAAAAAATTCCATATTCTTAAGTTCAAGTTGAAGATAATTGGTTGTTTTAATGCCAACGTTTTGTATTATGGTTTGGCTGCGGTCATTGCGCTGGCTGGTTTGGTGGCTGCTACTCGTGGTATCAATGCTGGTTTTGATTGGAGCTCAATGTATGAGCGACGTCTCGAAGGACGTGCAAAAATCGGGCAGGAAAATTTTATCGCCTATTTATTATCGATGGCAGTTAATGGTTTTGCCCCTTTTCTTGGTTATGTTGGGGCACTGAGGCATAAAATATTACTTTTGATATGTAGCATTCTTTTTGCAGTTTTTTCATTTTGGCTGGAAGGTTCGAAGGCCCCTTTTCTGATGACTTTGATCTTTATACTCATGGGAGCTATGACGAGACGAAACAAGCTACAGACGCTACCGATAGTTATTTCTTGTGGAATTATTTTTATTTGCTTATTGGCACTGGGCGAATATGCTATTTTTGGATTTTCTGATATTGCTGAGATCTTTGTCAGAAGAGCTTTTGTTGTGCAAGGTGTCTTGCAATCATATTTTTATGATTTAATTACAAATTATGATTTGAGTTCTTTTCTTTTTGGACTTGATAAGTCCTATGGTTCTGTAACGTTTTATGTTGGATCAAAGTATTTGGGAAATTCTGAGACGAATGCTAATACGAATGCATTTTTATACTCATTCGCAAACAGCGGTATTTTTGCGTACGTAGGAGCGATTTTGTTTGTTGGCTTATTTTTTTCAATATTAGACAACTTTTTTTATTATTTTAAAAGACAGGATGTTTTTTTTGTTGCGGCAGTTTATGCGCTTTTAATCACGGAGCAGGCATATACAACAGCAATGGTTTCATCCGGTGTCGCGGTGCTTACTTTTATAGTGTGGCTAATGAGGAGTGAACGTCGGGCATCAAGAAAATTAATGACCGTTTCCGGGTAGAAAAAATACATCATTTCACAATACTTTATTTTCATAGAAATTAGTGTTTTAGCGGACGAGTTGTTTGCAATTAATTATTGATAAAACATTTAATGAAAGTTTCTCATCTCACGTCAGCTCACTCTCGCGGTGACACACGTATATTCATTAAACAGTGCCGCAGTCTTGCTAAAGCAGGTTTTTCGGTTTCCATGGTCGTGGCGGACGGTAATGGCCATGAAATTCTGGACGGGATTCAGATATTTGATGTTGGGCATTTACCGGGACGCCTGGAACGCATGTTGACGACGACGAAACGTGTGTTCCGCCAAGCGGTTCAGCTCGATGCAGACATTTATCATCTTCACGATCCTGAGTTGATTCCCGTGGGATTAAAACTCAAGCGCATAGGTAAGCATGTTATTTTTGATGCTCACGAAGATGTGCCCAAACAGTTACTGGGTAAACCTTATTTAGGCCCGGTGCGCTTGCGTGCATTGGCAGGTGCTTTCTCGTTGTATGAGCGTTACGCTTGCAGCAAGTTTGATGGCCTCGTAGCTGCTACTCCTTGCATTCGCGACAAGTTTCTGTCGATCAACCCACATACGGTGGATATCAACAATTTTCCCGTCCTTGGAGAATTGGATGCTGCTATCCCTTGGCATAACAAGCAGGCCGAAGTTTGCTATGTAGGCGGCATTGCTTCTATTCGTGGAATAACGGAAGTTATTGCCGCCATGGGCCAGCTTTTATCTCCCGTGCGTTTGAATCTGGTTGGAGTGTTCTCGGAGCCTACTGTCGAGCTTGCGGCCAAGAAAATGCCGGGTTGGCAAGGAGTCAATCAGTTGGGCTTTGTTGATCGGCTGGGCGTTCGCGATGTGCTGGGGCGTTCAGTTGCTGGGTTGGTGACATTTCTTCCTTTGCCCAATCATGTTGATGCGCAGCCTAACAAGATGTTTGAATATATGTCCGCTGGTGTGCCAGTTATTGCATCGAATTTTCCACTTTGGCGAGAAATTATTGAGGGCAACGATTGCGGGTTGTGTGTCGATCCGCTGGACCCGACGGCCATTGCGCAGGCTATCGACTTCTTGGTGACACATCCTGGAGAAGCGCGCCGCAAGGGTGAAAACGGGCACCGCGCCGTACTTGAAACGTACAACTGGTCGATTGAAGAGGTCAAACTGCTCAGTTTCTACGATCAGGTTCTAGCGCGTTGAAGGTGTTTCGCAATGAGTTGGCTCGCCGGATATTGCTCCACCTGCTATCTGTCGACGTGCTGTTTACATTACTCGCACTGGTCGTCGCAGCCGCACGTGCGCAGGGTATTGGCTTGGCTGCAAGTACGTTTGGATGCGGCGGCACGTTGAAGGCAGCAGTTTGGAAACTATGGGACACGCAAGACCGAGTCTTTTTGCGCAACGAGCTTTTGGCTTCGCAACTGATCAAACAGAGTGACAGCTACGTTTGTACGACATTCAGGAATATCTATACAACCTGGAAGCGATAGCGCAGCGTTGTGGCAGAACCGGGCGATTGATCCAGTTGGCCGATAACCTGATAGAAGCCTACACCAAGCTGGAGCCCTACATTTGTTTTGTGGAGTCTGGCAGCCTCAAAGCGAAGCTGGTAGCTGACGTGCAAGGCGTGCTTATAGTCAAAAACATTGGATGTGACATAACGATGCCCGCAGCCGTTGCGCATGTACTCGCTCCAAAAAACCGGGCGGTAATGCAGCCGGTATATGACTTGAGCTCCAGCGAGTTGCCTGCGCTTGATACCACTAAAAAATTTGCTGCACAACTTGTGGGCCGTGTATGGAATGGCGATAAGAAAGCGCAATTGTTCACCAACTAATAGAGCGCCTGAGCTACACCGAAAACATTATTCCGGCATGTCTCCGCGTGCCGGTGCCGACACCCGCATGCTTAACCAGCTAATGTTTTGGCCATCGCTTGTTCAATAAATCCAAAAAACAATTATGAAAATTGTTACCGTCTTGGGTGCACGCCCACAGTTCATCAAAGCCAGTGTCGTCACTGCTGCTTTTTCCCGCACACTTGGCATGGAGGAAGTCGTGGTGCATACCGGCCAGCACTTCGATGCCAACATGTCGGATGTGTTTTTTGCCGAACTGGCAATGTCCACGCCTCGTTATCAGTTGGACATTCACGGTGGTGGGCACGGTGAAATGACCGGTCGTATGTTGATGGGGATTGAAAAGGTATTGCTGGAAGAGCACCCGGATGTGGTTTTAGTTTATGGCGACACCAATTCCACGCTGGCTGGGGCATTGGCTGCCGCCAAACTGCATATTCCGGTTGCGCATGTTGAGGCTGGTCTGCGCTCGTTCAATATGCGAATGCCAGAAGAAGTCAATCGCATCCTCACGGACCGCATCTCTCGCTGGCTGTTCACTCCGACCGAAGCCGCGGTCCAACACCTGAGGCATGAGGGCTTTCACGAAGATCAGATTCTCCCTGTTGGTGATGTGATGTTTGACGTGGCCCTGCACCATGGTGCCCGTGTGAAGCCTGAAGGCGGTCTGTTGGCCAGTGTGGGACTTAAACCCGGAGCGTATGTGTTGGTCACCATTCACCGTGCCGAGAACACAGAGCATCTTCAACGCCTGACCAACGTGGTGCATGCGCTGGAGCTTACGGCCCGGTCTTTGCCGGTGGTGTGGCCTCTGCACCCCCGGACACGCGCGATCCTTCAGCAGATGGGGCTGCTTGAAAAATTGTCCCGCCAGATTCATCTGATCGAGCCGGTGGGCTATCTGGACATGGTGCAGCTTGAAAAATACGCTGCCGTGATTGCTACGGATTCCGGCGGTGTGCAGAAGGAGGCTTTTTTCTACCAAGTGCCCTGCGTTACTGTCCGCGACGAAACCGAATGGGTGGAGTTAGTTGAGGCTGACTGGAACAGATTGGCACCGCCCAATAGTGCGGGTGAACTGGCAGCCACTATTCAAGGTGCGGTTGGCAGCACGGGCAAGACCATCATGCCGTATGGCGATGGCAGGGCCGCCCAAAAAATCGTGGTGGAGCTTGCCAAGGACTTGGCAACATGAACATATTGCTGATTAACCACTATGCGGGTTCCACCCGACACGGTATGGAGTTTCGGCCGTTTTATTTGGCGCGCGAATGGGTGCGTGCGGGGCACTGCGTGCAGATCGTTGCTGCCTCGTTTTCACACATCCGCGCCATACAACCTGAGTTGAATGAGTTTGTTCTAAATGAACAGATCGAAGGCATAGATTACCGTTGGTATGCCACCCCAAGCTACCAAGGCAATGGTGCGGGGCGAGTCAAAAATATGTTGGCATTCATGCGTGCGCTGTGGCGTGACGGCCCGCGCCTGGCGCGCGTCTTCAAACCTGATGTGGTCATTGCTTCTAGTACCTACCCCATGGACATCTGGCCGGCCCGGCGCATTGCCAAACTGGCCAATGCCAAGCTGGTGTATGAGGTGCATGACCTGTGGCCGCTCTCGCCCATGGAATTGGGCCGGATGTCCAAGTGGCACCCTTTCATCATGTGGGTGCAGATGGCGGAAGACTATGCCTACCGTCATGCGGATAAAGTGGTTTCCATCCTTCCAAAGGCTAAAGAATACATGTGTTCGCGTGGCATGGCGCCGCAAAAATTTGTCTATGTGCCAAACGGCGTGGATGAAGAAGAATGGGCGCAGTCAGCGGATCTGCCGCAAGAGGTGAAAGAGAGCCTTGATGCACTGCGCGCCAAAGGACTGCCTTTGGTCGGCTATGCCGGAACTCATGGTTTAAGCAATGCCTTGGATGTGCTTCTGGATGCGGCGAGCCGTTTGAAAGGCAAGGCTGAAGTGGTGATGGTGGGCATGGGCCCGGATCGGGAAGCACTGCTGGCGCGGGTAGCGAGTGAGGGGTTGACGAACGTCACGATGCTGCCTGCTATTCCAAAGCAATCAATACCAAGATTCCTTGATGACGTAGATATCGCCTATATCGGCTGGCATCCCAATCCGCTTTATCGCTTCGGCATATCGCCAAACAAGCTCATGGATTACATGATGGCTGGCAAGCCAGTTGTTCATTCAGTAAGTGCAGGCAATGATCCTGTTACGGAAGCTGGTTGTGGCATCACAGTGCCGCCGGGTGATATCGTTGCAGTGGTCGATGCGGTATTGGAGCTCGCTGCTATGTCTCAATCAGCGCGAAATTGCATGGGGCAAGCTGGTAAAACGGCGATTTTGCAGAATCAAACTTACAAAGTTCTGGCGAAACGGTTTCTGAATTCAGATGAAAGGTCTCTCCAATGATTTTTCAGACGGAAGAGATGGTTCAGTGGCAAAAATATCGAGGTGCATTGCTGCCACTTTCTGCACCACATTTAAATATTAAATTTAATCGTTGGCCCATGTTCCTGTTGGTGTTAAAACGATCTGCGCTGTTTGTTCGCTGGACAAGTGATTGGGATATGTCGGAGGTGACTGAGTTTTGGTATGTAATAAAAGATAGTTTTACTCCTTTGGAAAAATTAACCTCTAAAAATCGGAGCGAAATAAATCGTGGTTTAGCAAATTGCGAAGTAAAACGTGTAGATGCTAGATGTATGACAGAGCCAATGTATTTGGTTTATAAAAAAGCATTCGATAGATATAACTCTCACTTAGCACCATTAACTTGGAGTTGTTTTGAGCGTTCAATTGCTAATGCATCTTTGGATAAAAAAGTTGAGTTTTGGGGTGTTTTTGATCGATCAAGCGGAAAGTTAATTGGGTATAGTTCAACTGTTATTAATGGTGAAGTAGTTGATTATTCCACGGCGAAGTTTGATCCAGAATTTCTTGGAAATTATCCTAGTTATGCATTATTTTATACAATGAACAAAGTGTACCTTGTTGAAATGGGGTGTAGGTATGTAAGTGATGGGGCAAGAAATATAGCACATGATACAGACATTCAAGAGCACCTCATTCGTAAGCATGGTTTTCGCAAGGCTTACTGTCGATTGAATGTAGTTTATCACCCCGTAATTTGGATTGCGGTTAATTTCCTATTCTTTTTTAGAAAAAATTTTAAAAATAGTCATTTGCCAGTGCTTGCAAAGATGGCTTCGGTTTTGCAACAAGAAGAAATTAGACGCTCGATTACAAAAAAATGAATACTAAATAATTAAAAAATATTATGATAACCATAATTAATTGGTATGCGCTAATGGTGACGCATGTTCGAGATATCTATGGATCTGATTTTGTCCCTCTGCATCGCCCCGTCTTCGAAGGCAATGAAAAGCAATACCTGATCGATTGCATCGACTCAGCCTTCGTTTCGTCAGTGGGTGCCAAGGTCACAGAATTCGAGCAGCAGGTGGCCGCCTTTACCGGCGCTCCCTTTGCCATTGCTACCGTCAACGGCACGGCGGCGCTGCATGTGGCGCTGAAGCTGACGAACGTGCAGCGGGATGATGAAGTCATTACGCAGGCGGTGACCTTCATTGCCACCTGCAATGCGCTTAGCTACGTGGGGGCGCATCCGGTGTTTGTGGATGTAGACCGGGATACTTTGGGCATGAGTCCTGAGGCGCTGCGGCAGTTCCTGGCTCAGCACGCCCAGTTGCGCAATGGCCAGACGTTCAACAAGACGACGGGTCGCCGGCTGGCGGCCTGCGTACCCATGCATACCTTTGGCCATCCGTGCCGCATTCAGCAGATTATGGCCATTTGTGATGAATATGACATCCCGGTGATAGAAGATGCGGCCGAATCACTGGGCAGCTATGTGGGAACTCGTCATACAGGAACCTTCGGCAAAATGGCCACGCTCAGCTTCAATGGCAACAAGGTCATTACCACTGGCGGCGGCGGCATGATCATTACAAGCGATGCTGCTATTGCGGCGCGCGCCAAGCACATTACCACCACCTCCAAGGTGCCGCATCCGTATGAGTTTGTGCATGACGAGATCGGTTACAACTACCGCTTGCCCAACCTGAACGCCGCCCTGGGCTGCGCGCAGATGGAGCGTTTGCCAGAGTTTTTAGCTGTCAAAGCAGACGTGGCACGGCGATATGCCGAATTTTTTGATTCACTGGGCGTCACGTTCGTCTGCTCTCCTCTGGGCGCCACATCCAACTATTGGCTCAATGCCATCGTGCTTGGCTCGCGGCAGGAACGGGATGACTTTCTGGAATACACCAACACGCGTGGCATCATGACGCGGCCCATCTGGCGCTTGATGACGCATCTTTCCATGTTCAGCCATTGTCAACACGACGGTCTTGCCAACTCGCTCTGGCTGGAAGAGCGTTTGGTCAACATTCCGTCCAGCGTGCCTGATCTTGCCCTGTCTTCATTCAATTCCAGTGCTTTATGAACATCCTTCAATTGATTGGCCGTGATCGTCCGCTTTTTGACGGAGACGTTTCCCGGCACGAACAGCAAATCTCTGCTTTGGTGGCGGACAGTCGCTTCTTGGTGATTGGCGGTGCTGGCTCGATTGGCCAAGCTGTCACGCGCGAGATTTTCAAGCGTAGCCCGCAGGTGCTACATGTGGTGGACATCAGCGAAAACAACATGGTGGAACTTGTGCGCGATATTCGCAGCACGCTAGGCTATATAGGGGGCGATTTCCGCACCTTTGCCATCGACTGCGGCGGTCGGGAGTTTGAGGCGTTGATGAATGGTTCGGGCGGTTATGACTATGTGCTTAACTTGTCGGCCCTCAAGCATGTGCGTTCTGAGAAAGACCCATTCACCCTGATGCGCCTGATTGAGGTGAACGTGCTCAACACTCTCAAGACTATTGACCTGGCCCGTGAGCGGGGCGCACGAAAGTATTTTTGCGTTTCCACCGACAAGGCGACCAATCCGGTCAACATGATGGGGGCCAGCAAACGCATCATGGAAATGTTTTTGATGCGTGCTAGCCAGGTACTGCCCATCTCGACGGCGCGGTTTGCCAACGTGGCGTTTTCTGATGGGTCGCTGTTGCATGGCTTTAACCAGCGCTTTGCCAAGCGCCAGCCAATTTCTGCACCTGACGATGTGCGGCGTTATTTTGTGACTCCGCAGGAGTCGGGCGAACTGTGCCTGATGTCGTGCCTGCTGGGCGACAACCGCGACATATTCTTCCCCAAGCTCAGCGAACACCTTCACCTGACCACGTTCTCAAGCATTGCGGTTCGTTACCTGAACGCGCTGGGTTACGAGGTTTTTCAGTGCGTCAGCGAAGACGAAGCACGCGACCGTGCCGAGGAACTGATTGCCCAACGCAAATGGCCGTGCTACTTTTTCAGCAGCGACACCACGGGCGAGAAGGACTTTGAAGAGTTCTTTACTGATAAAGAGACGCTGGACATGGCGCGCTTTGACAGTATCGGCCTTATTAAGAGCGCGGCGGATTTTGATCGGGCGCGACTTGATTATTTTGTGCAAACGCTCGATGCAATCAAGGCGCAGCCAACGTGGGAAAAGGCCGGGATTGTTGACCTGTTCAACATCATGATTCCGGACTTTGATCACAAGGAAACGGGCAAATACCTAGACGCAAGGATGTAGCCATGCAGCGACTTTTAGACATTCTTTTCTCAAGCCTGGCCTTGCTGATGTTGTCGCCGCTGCTTGTGCCCGTTGCCATCCTGCTGCGCCTGACGGGCGAGGGTGAGGTGTTTTTTCTGCAAGACCGTGTGGGTAAAGGGGGCAAGGTATTCAAGCTTTACAAGTTTGCCACCATGCTCAAGAACAGCCCGGCCATGGGCACGGGCACAGTCACGGTCAAGAACGATCCGCGCATTCTGGCTATGGGTGGTTTCCTGCGCAAGGCCAAGATCAATGAGTTGCCACAGCTGCTTAATATTCTGAAGGGCGATATGAGCATCATTGGCCCGCGCCCGCAAACCCAACGCTGCTTTGATGCCTTTACCCTAACTGCGCAGACGGCTATAAAACAGGTGCTACCGGGCTTGTCGGGCATCGGATCCATCATGTTTCGGGACGAAGAAAATCTGCTGAATGGTCATGCTGACGCTCGGCATTTTTATGACCATGTCATAGCACCTTACAAGGGTGCGCTGGAAGAGTGGTATGTTGAGAACCAGGGTTTGTGGACTTATTTCATGCTGATCGGATTGACCTTGTGGGTAGTGCTTTTTCCGAAGTCCTCAGCGGTGTGGCAGATTTTTGGGACCTTGCCGAAGCCGGGGCCAGAGTTGGCTCGAGCGTTTGTATAAGCGCGCCGTAAAGATACCGAACTGGACCGATGCATGTTTTTGTTCTTTTTTCCTCAACATGAAAGCTATCGAGTGATAGCTGTTCAGACACCGTTATTAAAGTTCCCTCTCACCCCTCCGAAGGGATTCCGGGTTTCCCGCACGCTACGCAGTGCCACCTTCTTCGTTGCGGTGACATGCGCCCTAACCGTCTTTGGCGCCACAAGCACCAACTATTACGTTGCAACTACGGGTTCCGACGCCAACCCCGGTACGCAGTCAGCACCCTTTCGCACTATCAAGAAGGCCGCAAGTGTTGTTAACCCTGGTACCACGGTTCATGTTGCGCCCGGTACCTACGCCGAATCCATCACCTCAACAATGAGCGGCACGGTATCCGCCAGAATCCGTTATGTCTCCGATACGAAATGGCGAGCAAAAATCGTGCCAATTAAGAACGCAATCACTATGTGGCGGGTAGTTGGCGGCTATACCGATATCGACGGATTCCAGATCGACGGGACAGGCGGCACCAGCGTCAGACAGGGAATATACATGACAGGTGGAAATTCATCTGTACGCAATAGCTGGATTCATAACGTCGCTGAAAGCTCAGGGTGCGATAGCAATGGCGGTGGCGGTGTAACTGTAGATCAGCATGCGGGAGCACAGTTCGATAACTATGACATAACAGGTAATCTTATTCACCACATTGGCGGTACATGCCACTGGATTCATGGAATCTACCATGCCTCCTCCGGAACCATCAAGAACAATATAGTCCATAACACCAATTATGGGATTCTTGCAGGCCATGACCCACATGATCTGGAGATTTCAAACAATACCGTATTTGCTGATAACTATACCGGCATAGAATATGATGGCGGATGTACAGAACGCTACACGGGCAAGTGTCCCGGCAACAACATCAAGATATATAACAATATAATCTATGACAGTGCTGGTGGGATAGGTGGCCCAAACCTTATAGAAGACATAGGTATCAATTGCATTAAAAACAATATTATATATCGTAGCGGTATTTATGGAAATTTTATGATGGGACCGAATGCTCTAAGTCAAGTGTCAGGAACAATTAGTGCCGATCCTCAGTTTGTCAACTATATCCGTGAAGGCGGCGGAGACTATCGCCTCAAGAGCAGCTCGCCAGCTATTGGAAAGGGACTTTCTGCCTGCATACCTTCCACTAATATTAATGACACGGCACGACCACGGGGTAAGGGGATTGATATTGGTGCGTTTCAGAAGTATTAACTGATGTTACGCATCGACCAATGAAGCTTAGAAGGTGCACCTGTTGTTTAAACAACTTTTCCCAATTTATCAATGGACTCCAAGCGGATTGCCAAAGGTACAAAGTTATTTACGACAACAAGCGACAGAGAAAATATTGTTGGGGCGGGGGAGAAATTTCGACTCTTGCCCCTTGATCAGATACTATCATTTTAGCAGAAAGGGACAGATCGAGAATTCTTCGAGAAATGAAAATTCAGCGGCAACATCTACAAATCGGTTTTATGTAGTCATCCCGAAAAACCTTACATGTGAACTTGAGGCGATGGGAGTTAGCCTGCCAATTCTTATCTAGAAGTGAATCGTGAAATCATCACTGTTAAGTGATGATAAAGAGGGCGGCAGCACCAATAAGTTCAATAACTATTTTTTGGAATTTAATATGTTGAGCAAGTTGCGAACTTTTCTTGATCTATTGGTGCAAATTGCAAAACTTCCAGTGGCCCATTTGCATTTTGATCTTGATCTTAATCCTGATGATGTCAGGTCGACATACAAGTACTTCACCAAGCCACATGCAAAATATATAATATTTAAAAATAAATCCCTGGGTGCTGCATTGATAGATTTAAGGCGATTCGATACCCGGAAAGATTATATAAATACCCTTAGCCAGGGCGCGCGCGATGCTAGAAAGGCGAAGTCACGAGGTTATATATTTTGCGAGATAGATAGGAATAATTACATAAATGATATACATGAAATAAATACCTCTATTGAGGTCAGGCAAGGCAGGCCTATGGATACATCTTATCTGGAGAAAAGTAGCTATTATGAGTCGGCTAAAAACTTCAAGTATTATGGAGTACTGGATCGTGATGGTAGATTAATGGCCTATTGCAATCTTGGGATTTATGGTAATTTTGCAATATTTAACCAGCTATTGGGTTGTAGAGGTAATAACGGAATTATGCATTTACTGACGACGGAGGCAGTTTGCCAGTATATTGGCGACAGCACAATAAAATACATCATGTATGATACTTATTTTGGTGCGAATCCCGGTCTTAAAAAATTCAAAACAATAATTGGTTTTGAGGCTTACCGGGCGAAGTATCATATTAAATGAGTTCTATGTCATAGAAAATATATGACAATTATTTAACTTCTTGCAGATTATGTGCATCTAGTGACTTCACGTGCCCTGTATAGATCAGTGACTTGGCTTCGTTCCTTGCATAATCCGGGTGGACGTGCTGCCGAGGAGTAAGCTCGGCGTGACAAGATCAACGACAGCAGAAGCGATCGCATGGCACGTCAGAAAGCAGCTACGTGGCGGACTTCTGCCGACAAAGTAGCCGCTGCTAAGACTAAGCGAGTTGGGTGCGAAAAGCGACTAACTTTCGCGTCAACAGCCCCGCACTCTTCGCTTATTAATAATTCTCATAAGCACCAGCATCAATCCCCCTACCTCGTGACAGTGCCATTAATATTAGTGGAAGGTGCGTAGGTGGAAAATCCCTTTTCAATTAATGGCTCCCTTGCCAATTGCTGGCGAGCTACTCTTGAGGCGATAGTCTCCGCCGCCTTCACGGATATAGTTGACGAACTGAGGATCAGCACTCATTGTTCCTGACACTTGACTTAGAGCATTCGGCCCCATTTGAAAATTTCCATAAATACCGCTACGATATATAAGATTGTTTTTAATGGAATTGTTACCTATGTCTTCTATAGCGCTTGGGCCACCTATCCCACCAGCACTGTCATAGATTATATTGTTGAAGATATTGATATTGTTGCCGGGACACGTACCCGTGTCGCGTTCTGTACATCCGCCATCATATTCTATGCCGGTATAGTTATCAGCAAATACGGTATTGTTTGAAATCTCCAGGTCATGTGGGTCATGGCCTGCAAGAATCCCATAATTGGTGTTATGGACTATATTGTTCTTGATGGTTCCGGAGGAGGCATGGTAGATTCCATGAATCCAGTGGCATGTACCGCCAATGTGGTGAATAAGATTACCTGTTATGTCATAGTTATCGAACTGTGCTCCCGCATGCTGATCTACAGTTACACCGCCACCGCCATTGCTATCGCACCCTGAGCTTTCAGCGACGTTATGAATCCAGCTATTGCGTACGGATGAATTTCCACCTGTCATGTATATTCCCTGTCTGACGCTGGTGCCGCCTGTCCCGTCGATCTGGAATCCGTCGATATCGGTATAGCCGCCATCCACCCTCCACATCGTGTCTGTGCCTGCAGCGGGCACAAGTTTTGCACCCCATTTTGTGTCGGAGACATAACGGATTCTGCCGGATGCCGTGCCGCTCACCGTTGAGGTGATGGTTTCGGCGTAGGTGCCAGGCGCGACATGGACCGTGGTATCCGGTATAACCACACTCGCCGCCTTCTTGATGGTGCGAAACGGCGCTGCCTGCGTGCCCGGGTTGGCGTCGGAACCTGTCGTTGCAACGTAATAGGCATAGGTGCCTGTTGGGGTTGACGATGGGGTTGAAGCTAGGGCCTGGGCCGGGGCGGGTTGGTTGTAACGGTTGGGATCGCTTACGTTGCCCAATTCACGTGTGGCACCAAAAGCGGTCAGGGTACTTGTCGCCGCAACCAGGATGGCGGCGTTGCGCAAGGTGCGTGAAATTTGCAAATTTGAAAAAGAGTGGCCAGGCGATTTAATCAATGGAGTCTGAATGGCGAGCGCGGTAGGTTTTTGCATGTTGATGAGAACAAGAAAACGACTGGATTAGTCAAAATGGGTACCCCGTACTGGGTTCCGTTTTTATGTTAACTTGTTCCGATATCTCGACAGTAAGAAGATGTGCGTGCGCCTGCCATGCCGTGGCGGTGCGTGCGCGGCGGCTGCAATGCCAAATCGCATTGCCCTGATAGCGGCCGGAGAATCAGTCCGCTAAGGCTTGTTTCGAGTGCTGGCGCGGTGTTGCGCGGTTTGACGCAGGAACGGATTTCTGGAACATCGACGATGGATGAGCTTCTTGCATGTAACGCAAGGCAAGCCCAAACGGCTATTTATTCACGGCAACAAAAACTCTAAGTAGATAAAAAATTGACAAATCAAAACAAATATATACAAATAGGCTTTGCAAGTGTCTCGGCCAGGAGTCGGAATGCGCAGGTAACTTTTTTGCTATTTTTTAATAGCTTGACAGGCATGATCCACCTGCGCAAAAGACCTATAAGCCATAAAATTTTAAGTAAAAAGTGTGACATAAGTGAATTCACCTGAGAAAGGTGAATTTCACTTCGCCGCCTCCACCTTCACCCGTGCATTCGGCGCCTCGCCAAACATCTCGGGCGCGTACACTGATCGAGCGCTTGGGCGTCCCTGAAGCCCATGTGTCACAGGTGCGTTCGCGCCATTGGCGGCTGGGTCAGGCCGGCGCAGGGACGCAGCACAACCATGTGCCGCTACGCCCGGTGCGACTGAAGGAGCTACTGCTGGCGCGAGTCACCCTGGCCCCCGAGCCGACGCTGGCGCAGTTGTGCTAGTGAGCCAAGGCCGAGCATGGCATGGAGGTCGGGCCCACGACCATGGGCAAGACGCTGGCCCGGCTGGGGCTGACGCGAAAAAAGACTGGGCGTGCCAGCAAACAAAAGCGAAGCGACCCGCCCAGGCGCGCGCTGCCTGGAATATGCGCCTTGCGGCCACTGGCACACCACGATGTTTGTCTGCGCGCTCAGCAGCCAAGGCCTGCTGGCGCCGCTGGTGCTGGACGGGCCCATCAACGGCTTTTCATCTATGGCATGGGTGGAGCAGTTTCTTGCGCCCGAGCTGCAGCCAGGGGACATTGTGGTGGTGGATAGTAGACGCTGAATAATTCCGTTTTACGGTGCGAGGGCACAAACATGCAGCTTCTTCAGCATCAGTCGAATGTTGTGGCCCGCACCGCATAGCGCCGCATGCAAGGCGTCACCCAGCGTACCTTTTAGCGGATTTCGGGCCAGCCGTCCGTCCATCTTCATGTGCCCAATGGTCGGCTCGATCGGGCTCCTTCGCCTGATCATCGCCTTCATGGCTCGGGTGACGCCCCGGCGCTGGCCTGAGCGCAGTATCTGTACCCCTTGGACCTGCACGCCCCGGTAGCCCTTGTCCACGATGGCCATGCCGGGCTTTTTGTCAGCAAGGATTTCGACCTGCTCAAGGGTTTCTTCGAGCGTGTGCCCGTCGTACGGATTGCCCGGCATGCTCCGGCAGTCCACCACCAGGCCTTCCCTGAAGGTGATGGCAATGCTGACCTTCACCCCAAACTCGTAGGGCGTTCTGGCCATACCCTTCGAGATGCACTCTGCCTCCGGTGCGTGCAGCGCATACAGCTTGTTCTTGTCCCTGGTCTTTTGCGTCAGGATGCGCCCCACGCGGTGCAGCAGGTCCCGGGCTTTGTGCCGCGCTTGCTCTGGCAGCTGAGCGAGCTTGCGAGTGACTTCACGGTATACGCGGCCCACCCGGACTCTCAGCGCCTTGATGGCTTTGCGCATGCGCTTGAACTGCCTGGCGTGGGCGTAGCGGCCAATCTGCGCGGCCATGCACGGCGCCTGACGGTTGTAGTTCTGGCGCAATTCCAGATTGTTCTCATCAGCCAGCCTGACCAGGTGCTGGCGGCTTTTCTCCAGCAGCCGGCTGTCGGTGGGATGGGCGATGGCCTTGGGCATGACGGTGGTATCGACGATGACTTTGTCCAGGCTGCTTTTTTTGATCAGGCCGGCCGCACGAGCCGCTTCAATGGTGACGGCGAGCAAGACCTCGACACCCTCTTCACCGATGCGCTTTCGCCAGCGCGTCAGGCTGGAGGGATCAATGGGCAGCTAGCTCTGTTTGTAGCCAGGTTTCGCCGCAGAAGTATTGCCAGTAGGGGTTTTCAAGCCATGTCGCCACCACCGCCTCATCCGAGGCGTCGTTGGCATGCTGCAGGTAAAGCAGACCCGCGACCAGGCGAGGACTCAACGCAGGGCGCCCCCGGCTTGACGTGAAGTGGGCGCCAAAACTGCGTTCGATCTCCTCCCAGTTCATCAGGCTGGCCAGGCGAATCAGGGGATGGCTCATCTTGAGCTGCTCGTCCAGGCGGGGGCGGGGCAGCTCGCCCGTCTGTGCTATACACGGTCTGGGTCTCATCAAAACCTCGTCCAAATTTGCAAGAAACCAAATGTAGAGCATTTATTTTCTTGCAAATCCAGCCCTCACAAATCCGTAAGTTCCCCAGACAAATCAAGGGCTTGCGAATTTTTCAGCGTGGACTAAGGTAGAAAATCCCTTTTCAATTAATGGCTCCCTTGCCAATTGCTGGCGAGCTACTCTTGAGGCGATAGTCTCCGCCGCCTTCACGGATATAGTTGACGAACTGAGGATCAGCACTCATTGTTCCTGACACTTGACTTAGAGCATTCGGCCCCATTTGAAAATTTCCATAAATACCGCTACGATATATAAGATTGTTTTTAATGGAATTGATGCCTATGTCTTCTATAAGGTTTGGGCCACCTATCCCACCAGCACTGTCATAGATTATATTGTTGAAGATCTTGATGTTGTTGCCGGGACACGTACCCGTGTAGCGTTCTGTACATCCGCCATCATATTCTATGCCGGTATAGTTATCAGCAAATACGGTATTGTTTGAAATCTCCAGATCATGTGGGTCATGGCCTGCAAGAATCCCATAATTGGTGTTATGGACTATATTGTTCTTGATGGTTCCGGAGGAGGCATGGTAGATTCCATGAATCCAGTGGCATGTACCGCCAATGTGGTGAATAAGATTGCCTGTTATGTCATAGTTATCGAACTGTGCTCCCGCATGCTGATCTACAGTTACACCGCCACCGCCACCGCCATCGCACCCTGAGCTTTCAGCGACGTTATGAATCCAGCTATTGCGTACGGATGAATTTCCACCTGTCATGTATATTCCCTGTCTGACGCTGGTGCTGCCTGTCCCGTCGATCTGGAATCCGTCAATGTCGGTATAGCCGCCATCGACCTTCCACATCGAGTTCGCGCCTGCAGCGGGCACAAGTTTTGCACCCCATTTTGTGTCGGAGACATAACGGATTCTGCCGGATGCCGTGCCGCTCACCGTTGAGGTGATGGTTTCGGCGTAGGTGCCAGGCGCGACATGGACCGTGGTACTGGGTTTGACAACACTCGCCGCCTTTTTGATGGTGCGAAACGGCGCCGCCTGCGTACCCGGGTTGGCGTCCGAACCTGTGGGCGCAACGTAATAGTTATACGTCGTTGGCGTTGGGGCCAGAGCTGGCGCTGGGGCTGGAGCCGGAACTGGGGCTGGACGTGGGGCTGCAACCGGGGCCGGGGCTGCAACCGGGGCCGGGGCTGCAACCGGGGCCGGGGCTGCAACCGGGGCCGGGGCCGCAACCGGGGCCGGGGCCGCAACCGGGGCCGGGGCCGCAACCGGGGCTGGGGCTGCAACCGGGGCCGGAGCTGGGACTGGGGTTGGTCCGGCTACGGGGCAGATGTATTGCATCCAGTAATACGTGCTGATTACAGGGGTGTAGCCTGGATTGGCGAACTTGGCAATGTACATCTTGCCATTTGAATAGGTCACGACGCTTCCCGCAGCATACTGTTTGCCTTGAACCCAGCTTGAGGATGGGCAGTTCGGCGCTGGGGCTGGAACTGGAGTTGGTCCGGCTACGGAGCAGATGTATAGCGTCCAGTAATACGTGCTGATTACAGGGTTGTAGCCTGGATTGGCGAACTTGGCAATGTACATCTTGCCATTTGAATAGGTCACGACACTTCCCGCAGCATACTGTTTGCCTTGAACCCAGCTTGAGGATGAGCAGTTAGGCGCTGGGGCTGTAGCAGACTGTTGCCATTGATAGCTTAATTCACTGGTTTGGCCAAAAGCGGTCAGTGTACTTGTCGCCGCCATGAGAATTGCGGCATTGCCCAAAGTGCGTGAAATTCGCAAACTTGAAAAAGGGTGGGCTGGCGATTGGGTCAATGGGGTCTGAATGGCAAACGAGGGAGCTTTTTGCATGTTGATGAGAACAAGAAAACGACTGGATTAGTCAAATAGGTACCCCTTATTGGGTATGTTTTTAGGTTAACTTGTTACACCAACCTCGACAGTAAGAAGATGTGTGTGCCCATGCGCGATGCTGTGTTAGGACGCGTGCGGCGGCTCCATTGCTTGAATGCGAATTGCCTAATGGCGACTACAGAATCGGTCTGATACGGCTTTGGTCGAGTACTGGCGTGGCGTTTTGCTGTTTGAGGCAGGAATGGATTCTTGGAATATCGACAATGGCCGGTGCTTGTTACAACTCACGCAAGGTAAGCCTAAACGGCTATTTATTCGTAATGACTCAGGTCTGTTTAGATTAATAAAACCTATATAAATCAATAACTTACGAAATAGTTTTCACCAGAAAATACAAAAATCAACTTATTTAGGTAAAGGTTTGCTTAATTTATGAGCACTTTTGTAGACAAATTGCTCGTAAGTCGTTGATTCATAAGATTTCTGTAGTTACACTTGTTTTAAGTAACATTAAATGTAAATTGATAAAACTATTGACAAATTAAAACATAAAAAAACAAATAGAAACAAAAACTTTGTCGGCGTATCAGCCTTGCCATGGTGAATTGCAACGCAGCCAGCATTTCAGCGAAACAGCTGCCATTCGTGTCAAAACGGGGGAATTCAGACAAGGTAGAGGGGGACAAGCTGAACCAAAAGTGACCTTGCCCCTGAAAAACGTATCCCTTGCTGAGTGGTTCAATTCAGACAAGGAAAACGGAAATGACGAAAACATCAAGGGCGCGCTACACGCTCGAATTCAAGCAAGAGGCAGTGCGCCTGGTGGACAACGGCCAAAGCATCGCGGCGGCGGCGCGCACGCTGGGCGTGGTCGACCAGACACTGTTCAACTGGGTCAAGGCGCATAAGCAAGGCAAACTCAAAGGAGCCGACAGCAAGCCCGTGAGCGCTGAGCAGATGGAAATCAGTCGGCTGCGCGCTGAGTTGGCGCGCGTGAAGATGGAGCGCGACATTCTGGGAAAAGCGACGGCGTACTTCGCAAGAGGGTCGATTTGAAGTACGCCTTCATCGAGCGCCACCGGCATGCCTGGCCTGTCTCGGTGCAATGCCGGGTGTTGCACGTCAGCGCGACCGGCTACCACGCGCACCTCGTGCGCCGTGCCAGCGATGCCCAGCGGCGCCACCTGAGCGACGAGGCGCTGCTGGTATACATCAAAGCCCTGCACTGCGAAAGCCGTGGCGCCTACGGCTGGCCGCGCATTTGGCGCGAGTTGGTGGCGCGCGGTATTGCGGTGGGCAAGCAGCGGGTGCAAAAGCTCATGCAGTTGCACGGCATTCGCGCCAAGGGCAAGCGACGCTTCAAGGTCACCACCGACAGCCATCACAAATTGCCAATCTCGCCAAACCTGCTCAACCGCGAGTTCACCGTGGCCGAGCCCGACAAGGTCTGGGTCGGCGACATCACATACATCGCCACTGATGAGGGCTGGCTGTTTCTGGCCGTGGTGATTGACCTGTTCAGCCGCCAGGTGGTGGGTTGGTCGCTGCGGGGCGACATGACGTCAAACATCGTCATCGACGCGCTGCGCATGGCCTGGTTCAAGCGCCACCCGGACAAGCAGGCCGGGGTGCTGTTTCACAGTGACCGGGGCAGCCAGTACGCCAGCGGCGCCTTCAGGGATGTGCTCAAGGAGTATGGCATCACGAGCTCCATGAGCCGGCGTGGCAACTGCTGGGACAATGCCTGCAGCGAGACACTGTTCGGCTCACTGAAGGTCGAGCGCTTGCACGGCCAACGCTTCGTGACCCGACGCCAGGCCAAGGATGAAACCATCGCGTGGCTGCTCTGGTACAACAAAGCCCGGCTGCATTCGACGCTGGCTTATGTCAGCCCGATGCAATTCGAAAGCGAATGGCTTGCCAGGAAAGCCAACTCATGAGCTCGGTTATGGGATACGCAATCCAGGGGCAAGGTCAGTCTAGCCTTGAGGCCGTCGCACGCGCCGCTGAGCGTGTCTTTGGCCTGAATTTCCCACACGATGGCTTCGGCGCGGCTCAAGCCGGGTTGCGCCGGGGCGGTGACGTCCCAGGCAACCTCACGCGCTTCGCCGGCGGGAATATCGACCGTTTGCGGCTGGAGTTCAAGCAGCGTCGCGCGCGGGCTGATTTCGACCTTCATCGCCGCCTTGGTCGTGTTGCGCAGCGTGACCTGCGCGCGGAAGTTGTCGCCCTCGCGCACCAGCGGCGGCAGTCCGCTGATGACCTGCAAGTCCTGCGTCGCCTGGATCGTCGTCTGGCCGGTGCCGAACAGACCGGTGGACGCATCGGCCACCGCGACGATGCGAAAGGTGGTCAGCGCATCGTTGAGCGGCACGGTCACCACCGCCTGGCCTTGGGCGTCGAGTTGCACCTTCGGGTTCCACAGCAGCAGCGTGTCGAGCAGTTCGCGGGTGTTGCTGCGCCCGCCGCCGCCGCCCGCCGCCACGGCTTTGCGGCCGTAATGCCGGCGGCCGATGATTTCCATCTGCGCGGTAGCAGTTTCAACGCCCCAGGGGCGGCGCTGCAGCATCGCGTCCAGCAGGTTCCACGAGGTGTTGGGCATCAGTTCGAGCAGCGCCTCATCGACGGCGGCCAGCGCCACTTCGGCATTCGCGGCGGGCTGGCCGCTGGGCAGCTTGACTTGAATCGTGACCCGCGCCTGGCCGCCCACCGGGTAGCGGTCCTTGTCGGCTTTCACGCTCACATCGAGCTGGTGTGCCTTGGTGCCCACGCGGATTTCGGCCAGCCCAAAGCGAAAAGCCGGCTTGCTCAAATCGACCAATGCCGTCGGCGCGACGTATTCGCGGCCTTCGTACCAGAACGAGGTCCACCACTCGCGCGGCGCCTTGAAGCCCCAGGTGAAAAAGCTGTACCACGGCACTTCCCGCAGCCGCCCGCGCAGCGCCAGCACGCTGACATACACGTTCGGCCCCCAGCCTTCCTTGACCTGCAGCCGCACCGTCGGGTCCTGGCCATTGAGCTGCACGACCTGCGTTTCAATGATGCCTTCGCGTTCAATCGACACCAGCGCGGTGGCGAAGCGAAACGGCATGCCCACCTGGAACACGGCGGTCTCGCCGGGCTGGTAGCTTTTCTTTTCGGGCAGCACGTCCATGCGGTCATGGTTCTCGCCGCCGGAACCACAGTTCACCCTGCCGCGTGACATACACCGAGCTGGCCGCCTGGATGCTGTGGCCGTCCTTGTCTTTCGCCGTTACGACCAGTTCGATTTCGCCCGGCTCGCCCAGCATGGCTTCGCACAGCAGCAGTCCGCGCGCGTCGCTCTTGCCGCTGCAGACGCTGCCCAGCTCCTTGAGGCTGGTCTGGTTGTCGTAGGTGTAGAAGCCGCCGACCACGCGCTTGCGGCTGGTGGTGACGATGCGCGACACGGCCTTCACGTCGAGCGCCACACCGGCGGCGGGCTTGCCGGCCAGGTCCAGGGCCAGCGCCTGGAACCTGATCTTCTGGCTGCTCGATCCCCAGCCTTCGGTCTTGAGGCCGGCCACCACGCTGGCGGGCCAGAGTTTCGAGACGCTGCGCAGCGTCTGCACCTCGCCGTTCGGGTCGGCATACGTCGCCTCCAGAAGCAACTCCTGCGGCTGCTGGCTGGCCGGCACGTCGGAAATAATGACTTTGCCCGCGCCGTTGCGGTCCAGTACCAAAGGCAGCTTGTCGGCAATCACGCGCTGGTCCTGCGAAGCGCTGGCTTCTTCCTCGCCTTGCATGTTGTCAAGGCGAGTAGCGCGTGGCGGCGCGAAGCTGAATTCCTTGTAGTCGCTGTAGCGCAGCGTCTTGCCGCGCACCAGCGCCGACACGCGCACCGGCAGGTTGGCGGCCGCGCCGCCGGCCACGTAGCTGACCTGCACAGCGGCAGGCACGGCCTTGACGTTAACCAGCGGCTGTTGGTCGGCCAGCGTGATGCGCCCGGCCAGCACCGGCAGGCGGAATTCCTCGACGCGGAACTGGCCGCTGCTCCACAGTTCTTCCTGGTTGCCGTCGGGGGTCTTGCGCAGGCCCTTGAGTTGCACGTCGTACAGGCCAAGCTTGGCGGCAGGTGCAATGGCAACGCTGTTTTCCGCACTTAGCCCCCCGGTGGCGGTCTTGCGCCACGCCACCGCTTGCGTGGTCTGCTGGCCGCTGCCGCTATGCGTGATGACCAGCATGGTCGGCTGCAGGTCGGGCAGGTCGAAACCCTGGCGGGTTTGCGTGCGCAGCAGGTGTTTCATCGACACCGTTTCCCCGGCTCGAAACAAGGTGCGGTCAAAAATCGTGTGGACGCGGGTGTCAGGCACCGGGTCGCTGCTGGTCGGCACGTTGAAGCGCCAGGGCTCGATGCCCTTGTGCCAGTCGCTCCAGGTGAAGCTCATGTCCTCCACGCTGCCGGCCGTGGCGCGGGCGCTGACGAAGTAGGCGTTGCTGTAGTCGCCGTCGCCGGAACAGCGCGGCGGTTCGGACGACAGGCCGGTGAAGCGCGCAATGCCCTGCGCGTCGGTCGTGGCCGTGGCCAGTTCCACGCCCTGGCAGCTGGACACCCGCACCACGGCGCCGGCCCTGGGTGCGCCCTTGTCGAGCGAGGTGACCCAGGCTAGAGCGTTGTCGCGCCCGAGCTTGAAGTGAACCCCCAGGTTGGTGACCAGCGCCGAGGTGCGCACGTACATCGTGCGGCTGGCGCCGTGGCGCTCGTCGAGCAGCGAGGTGCCGAGTTTTTGCGAGGCGATCTCGACCACATGAAAGCCGGGCGACAGCGGAATGCCTATGACTTCAAACGGCCTTGGATCGTTGCCGGCCGGCCGGGGCAGGTCCAGCGTCTTCACGCCCGGCTGGCCGCCTAGCAGCGACACCATGCGCGACTGCACATAGTCTCGGTCGCTGGCCTCCAGCGGCTTGGGCAAGGGCGCCTTGCTGTCGGCTGCGGCGGCCTTGCGTTCCACCTGGTAGCGGTCATAGCGCTGCACCTTGCGGAACCAGGCAATGATGTCGGCATCGCTTTGCGGTTGCAGGTCGCTGACCTGGCCGGCCGCCAGCGCCTTGACCTGCAGGGCCGCCTCGACATGGCGCAGCATGACCGGCAGCAGCGCCGGGTCGCCGGGCTTGGCGCCCAGTTCGGCAAAGCGCTCCAGGATGCCGAAGGGCGACGCCGCGAACTTGGCCAGCGGCGGCATGGCGCCGGTCGCGACCTTCATCGGGGAAACTGCCGGCGTTGGCAAGCAGGCGGCCCGAGGCGTCCTTGAAGTCCGTAGGCAGTTCCAGCGTGAACTGGCCCAGCTCGGGAAACAGCGGCTTGAAACTTATGCCCGTGACCAGGCTGTCGCCATCGCCGGCGTCTGATTCAACAGCCGGCTTGAATTCGCTGCCGCCGGACTTCAGGCGAATCGCCTCGGCCAGCTTGCGCGCGACCGGCGCATTGAAGTTCAGCCGCATGGCGCGAACCGGCAGGCAGGCCGACTGGGCGTTTTCGCGCTCGCAGCTGAAGCTGGCGGTGAACGGCTCGCGCACCGTGAAGTCGTAGCGTTTCTCGACGCTGTTGGGAACGCCGCTGGGAGTGCTGACGCCCTTGCCGTACACCAACTGGATTTTGGAGGCCGGCGTCAGGCGCCGGTTGCAGGCCAGCGCAGCGGGTCTTTGGCGGCGGCCTTGTCCAGGTTTTGCGATTTCAGCAGCGCCTCGCGTTCGGCACCGCCGATCAGCCGCACCGGAACGCGCTCGCCCAGTCCTTCGACGGAACACCAGACGTTTTGCAACATGCTGGCCTGCGCCGCCGGCCCGTTGAGCTGCAGCACGAAATACTGTTCTTCGTCGATGGGCTGGTAGGTTCCGGGGAGCAGGTTCTGGATAAACGGCCCGCCGCTATTGAATTTATAGCTGGTAGCGCCCGCCAGTAGTGCGCCAGAGGTCGATTTGAAGCCTGAAACAGCTGTCACGGTGCAGCGCACACCCGGCGGCAGGTCATTGGCAAACTCAAACACCCATTCGCGGTCGTTGATCCAGCGGCCCGAGCCTTTGCTCGCTTGCGCATCGCTGCAGTTCAGGCTCAGCGGCGCGGGCGCTTTCGGGTCGCCGAAGTTGACCGCCGCTACGTCAAATTTGGCGACGACCTGCCGGATCTGGGCAACTTCCCCTTGCGGCGACAGGCTGGTGATTTGCAGGGCTTGCGCCTGCAGCGCGGCGGCTGCCATCAGCACGGTGATTGTTTTTGTAAGGATCCGGGCCACGTTTTCTCCTTGTCAGGAGAGAAGCGTAGCCGATTGGCTTGCCAAAAAAAGGCGGATCGCAGCCTGCCTTTTCTCTGTTCACGCGTGAGCGGCTTGGTCAGCCCAGGTCCACGGGCACAAAAATCCGGCTGTCGCCGCGCAAAATCAGGAGCGCCACCGATTTTTGCGATTTCGCCACGGTGGCGCGCACTTGGTCGATATTTTTCACCGGAACGCCGTTGATCGACAGCAGCACGTCGCCCGCTTGCACGCCGGCCAAGGCAGCCGGTCCGCCGGCCTGCTGGACCAGCAGGCCGCTGTCGGTGCCGGCCTCCTGCTGCTCGTCGGGCAGCAGCGGACGCAGCGCCAAGCCGAGCTTGCCCTGGCCGGGCGCCTCTTTCTTGCTGGCGACCTGCGCGGCCTTGTCGTCGGCATTGGCCAGCCGCGCCGTCAGTTCCCGGGCCGCGCCCTGGCGCCAGACATCGAGTTTGACGCTGTCGCCCGGCTTGGCCAGGCCGATCACTGCTGGCAGGTCGCCCGACGACACGACCGGCTGGCCGTTGACCTGGCGAATCACGTCGCCCGGCTGCAGGCCCGCCTTGTCGGCCGGGCTGCCTTTTTCAACCATGGACACCAGCGCGCCTTCGGGCTTGTCGAGCTTGAAGGAATCGGCAAACGCCTGGTTGACCTCCTGCACCGCCACGCCCAGCCGCGCATGCTCGACCTTGCCGGTGGCGACGATCTGGTTCTTGATCTTGTTCGCCACGTCGATCGGGATGGCGAACGACACGCCCTGGTAACCGCCGCTGCGCGTGTAGATTTGCGAGTTGATGCCGACCACCTCGCCGCGCGCGTTGAACAGCGGGCCGCCGGAATTGCCGGGGTTGATGGCGACGTCGGTCTGGATGAAGGGCACGGCGCTGTCGTCGGGCAAGGAACGGCCCTTGGCGCTGACGACGCCGGCGGTCACGGTGTTTTCAAAACCGAAAGGTGAGCCGATGGCCAGCACCCATTCGCCGACTTTCAAGTCGCTGGTCTTGCCCAGCGTGGCGACCGGCAGGTTGCTGGCCGCGATTTTCAGCACGGCAATGTCGGTCTTGGCGTCGGCGCCCAGCACCTTGGCGCGGAACTCGCGCCGGTCGGTCAGCTTGACGGTGACTTCCTTCGCGCCGCGAACCACATGGGCATTGGTCAAGATGATGCCATCGCCGCTGACGATGAAGCCTGATCCCTGGCCGCGCGTAGGCATTTCCTGCTGCGCGCTGGGTCCGCCCCGGCCTGCGCCCGGGTGCCCCTGACCCTGCTGGAAGCGGCGGAACAATTCGCCCAGCGGGCCGCTGAGCAGGGGGTCGCCCTGCGCTTCATCGCCGCCGTCCTGCGCCAGCGGCGAGTCGCTGGACATGTTGGTGGTGCCGGTCACGCTGATGTTGACGACCGACGGGCCGTAGCGCTCGGTGATCTGCGAAAAGTCGGGCAAGGCCATCGGCGTGGCGACCGGACCAGCAGCCACGAATGCTGGCGGCGAGATGGCAGCGTTGGCGGGCGAATGCAGCGCGCTATAGGCGCCGACCCCGGCGCCGCCGATGACGCCTGCTGCCAGCAGTGCGGCGACCAGACGGGAATTGCTTGAAACGGCTGATGTCATGGAAAAGCTCCTGTCGGGAAAGGCACGCGTCGGTGCCGATGCAGACAACTATGGGGACGCAGGCTTAGGCGAAACTTAAAGTTCAGCGCGACCCGGCGCGGCCGGCGCAAACCGCACCTCGACCTTCAGCCCGCCCAGGCGCGCAGATGTGCCCAGCGCCAGCACCGCGCCGTGCCGGTCGGCAATCGCCTTGACGATGGCCAGCCCCAGGCCGCTGCCGGTTTGCGACGCCGCGTCGCTGGCGCGAAAGAAGCGGTCGAATACGCGCGGGCGGAATTCTGGCGCAATGCCCGGTCCGCTGTCTTCCACTAGCAGCACGGGCTGGCCGTTCACCAGCGCCAGCGACACATCGACCTGGCCGCCCGGCGGCGTGTACTTGACGGCGTTTTCCAGCAGGTTGCGCAGCAGGATGCGCAGCGCCTCAAGCTGGCCGCTGACGGGCGGCACGGCCTGCGCCGGCGGGCTGCCGGCCAGCCCCAGGTCGATCTGTCCGAGCCGGGCCTGCGCCAAAGTGTCGGCCACGGCCAGCCGCACCACCTGCTGCAGATCGACCGGCCCGGCGCTGGCCGGCTGCGCGGGACCGGCTTCTTCGCGCGCCAGCAGCAGCAGCTGCTCGACGCCCCGGATGGCCCGGTCAATGCCCTGGTTGAGCCGCGCCACAGCGGCTTCGCGCGCGGCCGGATCGGCATCGACGCGGCGCAGCGCCTGGGCCTGGAGCTTCAGCGCGGTCAGCGGCGAGCGCAGCTCATGCGCGGCATCGGCGACAAAGTTCTTTTGCGCTTCAAAGGCGTGGCGCACCCGGCCGAACAGCAAATTGAGTTCATCGACCAGCGGGCGTACTTCGTCGGGCAGGCCAGCGCCCTCCAGCGGCGAAAAATCATCGGCGGCGCGGCTGGCCACCGCACGCCGGGTGCGCTCGACAGGCGCCAGCGAGCGCTTGATGATCCACCAGACCGCCAGCATCAAGAGCGGCGTGAGCCAGGCAAACGGCAGCACGGCCCGCAGCGCCAGCGCACGCGCCCGGGCCGTTCGGGCGCTCAGGTCCTGCGCTATCTGCACGGTTTGCAGCGGTGTTTGCAGCGTGTACACGCGGTAGCGGTTGCCGTGCGCCTCGACATCTGAAAACCCCAGCACCGCGCGCGGCGGCAGGGCCGAGCGGGTGGAGCGGAAAATCTGCGTGCCGTCCTGCCCCCAGATCTGCACATACAGGTCATAGCCCGGATCGTCTTCATTCCCGCCCGGCGGGAGTCCGAGCGGAATGCCGCCGCGCAGGGAGCGCGCCATCTGCTGCAGATGGTCGTCAAACATGGCATCAGCCTGCCGCAGCGCACCCCGGTAAGCCGTCACGGCCTGCAGCATAGCCGCCAGCAAGATCGCCACCAGCACGAACCACAGCAGCCTCTTGCGCAAGGAATGTGCCCCCACGCTTGTCGCTTCGCGTACTGCGCTGCCCCCCGAGGGGGCTGTTCCGCCTAAGGGCGGCCTGTCGGCGGAACTGGCTCCCAGGCTGGTCGCTTCGCGCCCTTTACTGCCACCGTCGGTTTCGGCCATTGGATCCAGTTTGTTCATTCCTTGGGCACCACGTAGCCCAGTCCGCGCACGGTCTGGATCAACTCGTTGCCGAGTTTTTTGCGCACGCCGTGGATATAGACCTCGACCGCGTTGCTGCTGATGTCGTCTTTCCAGCTGTAGAGCTTTTCTTCCAGCTGGGCGCGTGACAGCACCGCGCCGGGCCGGGCCAGCAGCGGCTCCAGCACCGCCCATTCGCGCGCCGACAGCAGCACCGGCTGACCGTGCACCGTGGCTTCGCGGGTGGCCGGGTTCAGGCTTACGCCCTTGTGTTCAAAAACCGGTTCGCCCCGGCCGGCGCTGCGCCGCAGCAGGGCACGAATGCGCGCCAGCAACTCGTCAATGTCATAGGGTTTGACCACATAGTCGTCGGCGCCGGCATCGAGCCCGGCAATGCGGTTGCTGACCGCGTCGCGCGCCGTGGCGACCAGCACCGGCACGCTGATGTGCCTGGCCCGCAGCGCGCGTAGCACGTCGAGGCCGTCGCGCTTGGGCAGACCCAGGTCGAGCAGCACCAGGTCGTACTGTTCACTGCGCAGCGCCGTGTCGGCCATGACGCCATCGCGCACCCAGTCCACAGCGTAATGCTCGTCGCGCAGCACCTGCAGCACCGCTTCGCCAATCATGGCGTCGTCTTCTACCAACAAAAGGCGCATGAGGAGTTCCTTGAAGTCGCAGAGTCTGGAGTGCGCAGCTTAGGCGGGGCTTAAAAAAACCGGCCGCAGTACCCAGGCCGGAGCCAATTTTTATGCCGAACAGGCCTTTTGCGCAATATCTGTAAGCATAAGCAGCTATTGTATTAATAGCAATATAAGTCAACTACACGGCATCAGCGGGGGAGGCTAGCGTAGCCAGGTTTCAGGCCCTCATGCCTTCCTCACTCCCCGGGGCGCCGCCACACCAGCGCCAGCGCCTTGACTTTCTGCCAGGCGCTGGCGCGTTCGTCCGACAGCACGTCCAGAAAGTCCGACAAGCGTTTTGACTTGACCATGGTGTAGATGGTCAAAGCCATGGCCAGCAAAAAGACGATGGCAAAAATCGACAGTTTGCGGCTCATCGGGGCTTCGGCTTCGGCCAGCAAATTCATGCCCAGAAAGCCGGTGGTCACCGTGCCGATCAGGCCAAAGATGGTCACGACCGTCAGCCGCACCACGGTGTTGGCCTGGCGGCGCAGGCTGTCGGCGTCCAGGTACTGGGTCATTTCTGCAATCCGCTCCTTGACCTCCTTGTACAGCGGGTCCAGCTCAAGATGGCCGGCGCACATGCGGAACAGGGCGCGCACCTGGGTCTGTTCGGACACCTCGTGAAACCAGTAGCGGTGCGTGAAGCGCAAAAAACCGGCAAAGCTGTCGCGTATCGTGCGCTTGAAGCGGCGCACGCTGCCGGCGTCGGCAATGTCCAGGTTTTTCAGGGCTTCGGCCAGCCGGTCCGAGAACATCAGCAAGGCCGCTTTCTGGAAATGGGCAATCAGGAACAACAGGAAATGCTGGTGCCGGAACTGCGCCAGCACGCCCCGTTCCGGGCAGACGAAAAACGGGCTCCGCGCATCGCCCAGCACCAGCAGCGTATGCCCGGTGCATACGTAACGGGTGTTGGGCGCGGCGCCGCTGGGGGTCCAGTAACGGTCGTAGCAATAGCGCTTTTCGAAGTCGGCCAGGTGCTCTTCTTCATAAGGCAGGCGGGTGTCATGGCTCGACGCTGCCGGTCCGGTCACCAGCCCGAGGCGGATCAAGTCGCTGCGGCTCAGTGCCTGCGGGTTGTCCAAGGCCAGAAAGGCCAGCTGCGGCATCCGGTAGTACTCAATTTGCCGATAGCGCAAGTTCCCGGCCTGGCCGGAATGGTCGCCCACCAGGGGCTGCAGCAGCCAGTCCCAGTGGGCGGCGACTCGGGGTGCGCGGTGGCTGCTGACATGGGCCATGAAGAGGTCGCGCTGACTGGCATCCGACCGGGCCAGCACCTGGCCTTCGTGGCCCAGCCACTCGGCGTTGAACAGGCAGTGCTGCGCATTGCCGTCGGCGTCCCAGCTGGCCGGATAGCCGCGGCCAAAGCGGTACATCAAGTCCTGCGCCTGGGCCAGCGTCAGGTCGTGGGCGCTGACCTCGACATTGAGCAGCACCAGGTCCACGTCGAGGAAAAAGTAAAGGTCCACATGGGCGATGTCGAGCGTGACCGGTGGCGCCCCCGGGTACGGCTCCGCGCGCATGGCGCTGACGTCGCTGCGGCGAAACACCCGCATTGGCGAGCCTGCCGTCGCCTCTGTGCCTTTTGGGCGCCCTTCACCGTAGAGGAAGCGCTGCACAAAGGGCAAAAAACTCACGAATTCTTTGTAGTGGCGTTCCTTGAAACGACCGCTGCCGCCGGTGTATTCATCCACCACTTCAAGCCAGGGCGAGGCCTCGCCCATGTCCGCCAGCAGTTCCCATGGCTTGGCGTGCCGACCCTCTGAACCCCGAACCGGCATCAGGCGCAAGGGCCACAGCAGGATCTGGCGAAACTGTCGCACGCAGGCTGGTTGGGATTCAATAGGCATGCCGGGCACTTTCCATCACAAGGTGCGCAAAGTGTACGGGCCGCGTGTCCTGGTTCAGGCCCTGAAACGCCAACGGCGCCCGAGGGCGCCGTTGGCGGGTGACTGCCCGAAGGCAGTGGGTCTTCAAGCTGACTTGGTGGCTTTCTTGACCGCGTCGGATGCCTGGGTGGCAGCAGCCGTGAAGTTCGACTGAGCCGTCTCAACCGCTTTTTTGGTTTGCGTCTGAACCGACTCAAAGGCATTTTGACCGGCGCTCAGTGCATTCTTGAAAGCGGCCATAGCGGTTTCGCTGCCGGCCGGTGCGTTCTTGGTCAGGTTTTCCAGCGCGCCGCCGAATGCTTTTTGTGCTTCGGCCGTCTTGGCTTCCACGGCTTTGGTGAATTCCGCGCCGCTGTCAGTCACGATGGTTTGCAGGTGCTGGGCATAGGCTGCAGTCTTGTCGGCCATGGGCTTGAGCAGGCCGGATGGCAGAGCCAGCAGCTCTTTGGGGTCCTTGATCGCCATGACGGTTTGGACATGGCTGAAGGACTCGCTCAAGGCAGCCTTGGAGGCGGCAATGTTCAGCTCGACCAGCTTTTCGACGCCGGCAAAAGCCTGGGTGGTCAGGTCTGTCAGCGCTTGCAGGTTGGCTTTGTTGGTGGCGATGAATTGTTCGGCGGCGTTGTTCATATCGGCTTTCTGGGTTAACTGGGCAAATCGGGTTCCTGCACAGCCAATGCCGTGTTGGATTGTTTATGTTGCAGTGCAACATGGTTTGAATTATAGGGAAAACCAGAAGATTCAGGAAATTTTTGCTGCACTGCAGCAATCATTAGAGGTGTTGCCCTAGCTGGAGAGCCGCGCCCGATGCCGCGCAATCTGCATCCGCACCTGCGCGGGCGCCGTGCCGCCCAGAATATTGCGCGCATTGAGCGAGCCGCGCAGGCTCAGCACGTCATACACATCTTTTTCAATCGACGGGTTGAACTCCTGCAGTACCGCCAGCGGCAGTTCTGACAAATCCACCTGGTGCGTGGTGGCGGCCTTGACGGCGTGGGCAACGGTTTCGTGCGCGTCGCGGAAGGGCAGGCCTTTTTTCGTCAGGTAGTCGGCCAGGTCGGTGGCGGTGGCGTAGCCGCGCAGGGCGGCGCGCTCCATGGCTTCGGGCTTGACGGTGATGCCGCCGACCATTTCGGCAAAGATGCGCAGCGTGTCTTTCAGCGTGTCCACCGTGTCGAACAGCGGCTCCTTGTCTTCCTGGTTGTCCTTGTTGTAGGCCAGCGGCTGGCCTTTCATCAAGGTGATCAGGCCCATCAGGTGGCCGACGACGCGGCCGGTCTTGCCGCGCGCCAGTTCGGGCACGTCGGGGTTTTTCTTCTGCGGCATGATCGATGAGCCGGTGGTGAAGCGGTCGGCGATGTTGATGAAGCCGAAGTTCTGGCTCATCCAGAGAATCAGCTCTTCGCTGAAACGGCTGATGTGCACCATCGCCAGCGAGGCGCTAGCGGTGAATTCAATCGCAAAGTCGCGGTCGCTGACGGCGTCCAGGCTGTTCTGGCAGACCTGCGGCCGGCCTTGCTCGTCCACCATGCCCAGCGTCGTGGCGACGCGTTCGCGGTCCAGCGGGTAGCTGGTGCCGGCCAGCGCGGCGGCGCCCAGCGGCAGGCGGTTCACGCGGCGGCGCACTTCGAGCATGCGCTCGGCGTCGCGGCTGAACATCTCGACATAGGCCAGCATGTGGTGGCCAAAGCTCACCGGCTGGGCGACCTGCAGATGCGTGAATCCGGGCAAAATCACCTCGACGTTTTTCTCGGCAATCTCGACTAATGCTTTCTGCAGATCAATCAGCAGCCCGCCGATCAGGTCGATCTCGCCGCGCAGCCACAGACGCACGTCGGTGGCGACCTGGTCGTTGCGCGAGCGGCCGGTGTGCAGGCGCTTGCCGGGGTCGCCGACCAGCTGCGTCAGGCGCGCCTCGATGTTGAGGTGAACGTCTTCGAGGTCGAGCTTCCATTCAAAGGCGCCGGATTCGATTTCGGCGCTGATGGTGGCCATGCCTTCTTTGATGGCAGCGTGGTCGGCATGGGCGATGATGCCCTGGGCGGCCAGCATGTCGGCGTGCGCCAGCGAGCCGGTGATGTCGGCCTGCCACAGGCGCTTGTCAAAGAACACGCTGGAGGTGTAGCGCTTGACCAGGTCGCTCATGGGTTCGGAAAACAGGGCGGACCAGGCTTGGGATTTTTTGTCGAATTGATTCATGGCGGGCTTTCGGGTTGGGCAGGCTCGGCGCGGGTTGGCGCGAGCGCTGGGTGGGGGCTGAGCCGGTGGCGGAAATAGTCTTCAGCGCCAGGGCCTGAAGGCCTTGACCGGTGCAATACTCGTCCCGTCAATTTTATCTGTGCGCCTCACTGCCTCAAAATCAGCCCCGGACTGAAGAACAACAACCCCTGCATTTTTTTGATGAAGCCCGCTACCGTCTCACAGAACTTCGATGATTCCACCCTGCATGGCGGATTGACGCCGTCCGATGCACTGGTGGTTTCTTCTCCTTTCGTGCCGCGCGCCAGCCTGTTTGACGCCTGTCACGTGGGCGTCGTGCTGCGGGTCGTCCTGTTGGTGCAGGCGGTCGCCGGCGTGGGCGCGATGTTCGGCACCTCGAACCCGCTGGACTGGCTGCTGCGGTTTTCGCTGCTGACCGGCGGCGTGCTGCCTGCCACGCTGGCCTGGCTGATTGCGGTGTGCGCTTTCAAGGTCCGCTTGAACCGGCTGCAAGTTCCGGGGCAGTGGCTGGCCGGCACCGTCTTTGGCGCTGCCGCAGGGGTTTATGCCTGCGGCCTGCTGGCGTTGATGGGCATGCTGCCGGCGCCGCCATGGTGGGCCAGTGGGGCCGCCGGCATGCTGCTGTCAGCCATGGTGCTTGCAGGCCTTTTCTGGCGCGCCAAGGCCAGAACGCCCGCGGCCACGGCCGCCCGGCTGGCCGAACTGCAGTCGCGCATCCGGCCGCATTTTCTGTTCAACACGCTGAACAGCGCGATTGCGCTGGTGCGCGCCGAGCCGGCCAAGGCCGAGGCGGTGCTCGAAGACCTGAGCGAGCTGTTTCGCAGCGCGCTGGCCGATCCGGCCGAGTCGGTCACGCTGGGGCAGGAAATCGTGCTGGCGCAGCGTTACCTGGAGATCGAGCAGATCCGGTTTGGTGACAGGCTGCGGGTGCAGTGGAGCCTGGACAGCACCGCCGACGCGGCCCGGCTGCCGCCGCTGCTGCTGCAGCCGCTGGTTGAAAACGCCGTGCGCCATGGCGTGGAGCCCAGCGCCAGCGGCGCGAAAATCCGCATCGCGACGACCCGGCGCGGTAGCACCGTGGTCATCAAGGTGACCAATTCGGCGCCTGCCGGAAGCGGCCCGCCGGGCCACGGGCTGGCGCTGACCAATGTGCGCGAGCGCCTGTTCCTGCTGCATGATGTGCAGTCACAGTTCAAGACGACCTGCAAGGACGGCCTGTTTCAGGTCAGGCTGGAGATTCCCCTATGAGAGCGCTGAAAATATTGCTGGTCGATGACGAAGCATTGGCCAGGTCGCGCCTGCGCGCCTTGCTGGGCGACTGCACGGCGCCGGCTTCGGTGGTGGCTGCCGAGGCGGGCGACGCGGTGCAGGCCATGCGCGCGCTGCAGCACCAGTCGTTTGATGCGGTGCTGCTTGACATCCACATGCCCGGCGCCGACGGCCTGGCGCTGGCCGGGCTGATCGCGCGCCTGCCCCGGCCGCCGGCCGTGGTGTTTGTCACCGCGCATGCCGGCCATGCGGTGCAGGCGTTCGAGCTGGACGCGGTGGACTACCTGACCAAGCCGGTGCGGCTGGAGCGCTTGCGCCAGGCGCTACAAAAAGTAGAGCGTGCTATGCAAGCCAGTATTGCGCAGGAGCCCGAAAAGGCTGAAGAAAAACTGCTAATTCAGGATCGTGGCCGCACTGAGCGGGTGCCGATTGGCGAGGTGCTGTACTTCAAGGCCGAACTGAAGTACATCACCGTGCGCACCGCCGGGCGCAGCTACATCCTGGACGGCTCGCTCAGCGAACTGGAAGAGCGTTTTGCCAGCCGGTTCATGCGGATTCACCGCAACGCGCTGATTGCCAGGGGCGCGGTGCGCGCGCTGGAAAAGCATTTCGATCCCGACGAAGGCGAGGGCTGGGCCGTGCGGCTCAATGGCCTGGAGGAGTTGCTGGCGGTGTCGCGCCGCCAGCTGGGCGCCGTCCGGGACGCCATTGCCGGCTGATTTTGCCGGTGCCGTGCCGGAGGTGTGCCGGGTGTTTGCAGCCGGTCCCTCCCGCCACTGTCATGTTCCCGGGGAGGCGTCCTATGACACTTGGCCAGATTTTCGGGTGCAATACCTCAAACCGCCCGCCGTAGCTGACCGATGGCCGGGCACCCCCTAACCCTAAAGAGGATGACAAATGGCCGAAGAAACCAGGGCAGACGAGCCGGTCGCCGCCGAACCCGATGTCACGGTCTTTCCCGAGCCGGAACGGTTTTTATTGCACATGCCAGTGGATGTGCGCAATATGTCGCTGGTGGTTCTGGCCATCTTTGCCAGCGTCTTCGTGCTGCAGTGGGCGCGGGTCGTGCTCATCCCGATCATGCTCAGCGTGCTGTTCAGCTATGCCTTTTCGCCACTCGTCAACTGGCTGGAGAACCGGCGCGTGCCGCGCTGGCTGAGCTCGGCCGTGCTGCTGCTGACCATCCTGGGCGCGATAGGTTCGGGCGCCTACCTGCTGCGGCTTGAAGCCGCGCAGCTGATCGAGGCCTTGCCGGCGGCGGCGCAAAAGCTCGGGCAGGCGCTCAAGTCGAGCAGCGGCAAGTCCGAAAGCGCGCTTGAAACGGTGCAACGGGCCGCCTCCCAGATCGAGCAGGCGACCCGGGAGAGCGCCGCCGTGACCGGCCCCAACCGGGGCGCCACGCGCGTCGTCATCGAGGCGCAGCGCTTCAACATCAAGGATTATTTATGGACCGGCACCATCGGCCTGCTCGCGCTGATAGGACAGGTGACGGTGGTGGTGTTTTTGACCTATTTCCTGATGCTCTCGGGCGACACTTTTCGCCGCAAGCTGCTCAAACTGGCGGGGCCGAGCCTGAGCCAGAAAAAAATCACGCTGCAGGCGCTGCACGAGATTGCCGGGCAGATCCAGCGCTACTTGCAGGTGCAACTGCTGACCAGCGTGCTGGTCGGCCTGCTGACGTGGCTGGCGCTGATGTTCCTCAGGCTGGAGAATGCCGCCGTCTGGGGCGTGGTGGCCGGCGTGCTCAACCTGGTGCCTTACATCGGTTCGCTGATCACGGCGGCGGCTTCGGCACTGGTCGCTTTCCTGCAGTTCGGCTCGATCAACATGGCGATGGCCGTGGGCGGGACTTCGATCGTGATCCACACGCTGGTGGGCAATCTGCTCACGCCCTGGCTGACCAGCCGCGCCAGCCGTCTCAGCCCGGTCGCCGTGTTCATGGGCCTGCTGGCCTGGGGCTGGCTTTGGGGGGTGTGGGGCCTGCTGCTCGGCATACCGATCCTGATGATCGTCAAGTCGGTCTGTGACCGGATCGAAGACCTCAAGCCCATTGGTGAATTCCTGGGGTCCTGAAACTCCCGGGCAAGGGCAGGGCGCGCACGGCCTGCTTGCGCGCTGCCGGTTTGAATCCTTGAAACAAAGGGCGGATCAAGTGCCTGTTCACCGCCTGCAGCCCGACGGGCCCACCTGAAAATGGTTTCAGTACAACACGCCTGTCCTGTGGCGCTGCTGTCTTTTGAAGGTGAAACTTTTCGCAACCGCCGGTCTTTTTCCATTCTTTGTCCAAACAGGCCACGGGCTGAAACACCACCCGGCCGCCGCCGCTGAACAATGGATCATTCGACGCCGGATTTTCCTGAATCTCTGCCCATGAACCCTGACAACTATCTTTCACGAACGCCCCTGATCGACGCCACCCAGCGCGTGCGGGGCTACCGCCTTTCATGGCAAAACGCTAGAGCGAGCCATGCGCCGGCAGAACAAACAAGGCAGCTGCTGGCACTGACGGCGCAGTTTCCCCCTCAGGCCGGCTCCAGCCTGTTTTTCATTGAAATCCAGGCGGCTGCCCTGTCTGCCGACAGCCTGCGGCACCTCAATCCCGCCACGACGGTCCTGATGTTCGACCAGGCTGAACTGGCCTGCGCCGAAGGCATCGAGCTGGCGATGTCGCTGAATGCGCAGGGCTTTGGACTGGCGCTGTGCCATCCGGACGTGGCGCTGTTTGACTCAAACGACGGCCTGCTTTCGCTGATGACCCATGTCACGGCCGATCTGGCGCATCCCGACCTGGCGCGCATTGCCAGCCTGGCGGCGCTCGCCGAGCCGGCGCTGGAACTGATGGTCAGCCAGGTGTCGGACTGGAACGGGTTCGACGCCTGCGCGGCGCTTGGCTTGGCGGGTTTTTTTGGAAATATGTGCGCATCGCCGCGCAGCCTGCCGCGAATCGCCGAAATGGGTTCGCAGACGGTGCTGATCCTGCAGCTGATGAAGATGGTCCAGGAACACGCCGATATCCGCGAACTGGAAAAGGTTCTCCAGCGCGATGCGATGCTTTCCTATCAGCTGCTGCGCTACACCAACAGCGCGGGCTTCGGGCTTCGGATCGAAATCGAATCGCTGCGCCACGCCATCACGATGCTGGGCTATCTGCCGCTGTACCGCTGGCTGGCGCTGTTGCTGGCAACGACCAGCACGGCAGGCTCTTCGCGGGCGTTGCTTCAGGCGGCGATTGTGCGGGGGCGATTTGTCGAGCTGCTGGGCATGGGCCTGCTGCCCGCGAGCGAAGCGGGAAACCTGTTTGTCGTGGGACTTTTCTCATTGCTCGACCAGCTGCTGGGGATTCCGATGCCCCAGCTGATGCGCCAGGTGTCCCTGCCCGATGCCATCGTTCAGGCCTTGCTTCACCGGGGGGATATCTACGGCCCCTTGCTGGCGCTGGCAGAGGCGTGCGAGGACGAGACCGGGTGCGCGCCTGCCCTTGCCGACGCTTTGTTCATGGCGGCTTCGCAAGTGAACAAGGCACACGGCGCGGCCATGGTCTGGGCGCAGGGCCTCGACCTTTAATTCCATTTCCAATTCAAAGCGATATGCCGTTACTCCCGCCTTGCCGTGCCGCAGTACTGTCTGCGGCGGGGCGCCTAATCTCGCATTGAATCAGCAATGCAATAACGGCTTGAACCGGGTTGGTGAACGCTGGAGAGCCGGTCCATGCGCAAAGGAAGGCGCTGTTTGGCATGCTTTTCGGGGCATCGAGAAAGACGACTGATGGGTACATTGGTCCCAATCCATTGCTTGCCTTCAGGCGGCCATGGTGATCGACCCCCTGACCACACTAGCCTGCCATGAATCCACCCCCCCGCGTCGCTGCGCTTTCGCCGGCAGGCCCCGACTTTTTGTTGACCGACACGGACTTTGCCCGGATTCGCCTGCTGATCCACCAGCGCGCTGGCATTTCCCTGAGCGGGCAAAAGCGCCAGATGGTCTACAGCCGCCTGTCGCGGCGCCTGCGCGAGCTGGGGATGCGCGAGTTTTCCGCCTATCTTGGTTTTCTGGAGGCCGACCCGCGCAGCCACGAGTGGGAGCTGTTCACCAATGCGCTGACCACCAACCTGACGGCGTTTTTTCGCGAGGCGCACCATTTTCCCTTGCTCGCCGAGCATGTCCGCCAGAGCCAGCAGCCGGTCACCGTCTGGTGCTCTGCCGCTTCGACCGGCGAAGAGCCGTACTCGATCGCAATGACGCTGATCGAGACGCTGGGAAGCCGCGCCAGCGCTTGCAGCGTGGTGGCCACGGACATCGACACGCAAGTGCTGGCCAAGGCGGTGGACGGCATTTTCACGCTGGAGCAGGCCGGCAAGCTGTCGCCCGAACGCCTCAAGCGGTTTTTCCTCAAGGGCTCCGGCGCGCATGCCGGCAAGGTGCGCATACGGCCGGAAGTGGCGGCCATGGTGAAGTTTTCGCAACTCAACCTGCTCGATCCAAAGTGGCCGCTCAAAGGCCTGTTCGATGTCATCTTCTGCCGCAACGTGATGATCTATTTTGACAAGCCGACGCAGGAAAAAATCCTGCAACGCTTTGTCCCCTTGATGAAACCCAATGCTTTGCTGTTTGCCGGGCATTCGGAAAACTTCACATTTGCCCAGCAGACCTTGCGGCTGCGCGGCCAGACGGTCTACGGTCTGGCCGACAGCCTGCCAAGAGGCGCGGCATGATCGCGGCGCAGGCAGAGCCGCTGGCCACGCGCCATTATTTTGACCGTGAATTCGGCCTGGCGGCGGTCAAGCTGCTGCCCGGGGAGTATTACGTCACGGCCGAGGACATGGTGCTGACGACGGTGCTCGGTTCGTGCGTGTCGGCCTGCCTGCGCGACAGCGTTTCGGGCATTGGCGGCATGAACCACTTCATGCTGCCCGATGTGGCCGACCCGGTGTATTTCGACGCGGCCGCCGCCATGCGCTATGGCGCGCATGCGATGCAGGTGCTGCTCAGCGAAGTGGTCCGGGCTGGCGCGCGGCGCGAGCGCCTGGAAGCCAAGGTTTTTGGCGGCGGCGCCGTGCTGTCCAGCATGACGCTGCTCAACATTGGCGAGCGCAATGCCGACTTCGTGCTGCGCTACCTGCTGGCCGAGCGCATTCGCATCGCCGCGCAGGACTTGCGCGGAAAGCTGCCGCGCCGCATCAACTTTTTCCCTTTCACCGGCCGGGTCACGGTACGAAAACTGCGCCAGCAGGACGATGCCCTGCTGGTGAAGCGCGAGGAGCAGGCGCTGGCCAGCGCGATGTTCAGGCAGCAAGGGAGCGGCACGAGCGGCGGGCTGGCGGCCAGAGCGGTACGCGCGCCTGAAAACAAAATAGGCTGGACGGTATGACGGATAAAAAAATCAGGGTGCTGTGCGTGGACGATTCGGCCTTGATCCGCAGCCTGATGACCGAGATCATCAACAGCCAGAGCGACATGGTGGTGGTGGCCACGGCGTCCGACCCGCTGATTGCGCGCGACCTGGTCAAGCAGCACAACCCGGACGTGATGACGCTGGATGTGGAAATGCCGCGCATGGACGGGCTTGAATTTCTCGAAAGGCTGATGCGCCTGCGCCCCATGCCGGTGGTCATGGTGTCGTCGCTGACGGAGCACGGCTCCGAGGCGGCGCTGCGCGCCCTGGAACTGGGCGCCATCGATTTTGTGACCAAGCCGCGCCTGGGCATTCGCGATGGACTGCTTTCCTACACCGAACTGATCACCGGCAAGATCCGCATCGCGGCTGCGGCCAGGCTGCTGCCTGCAAGGCGTTTGGCGCCGGGCGGCCATGCGGTTGCCGCCGCCGACGCGCCGCTGCTGCGCAGCCCTTTGCTGAGCACCGAAAAGCTGATCATCATTGGCGCTTCCACCGGCGGTACCGAAGCCATCCGGGAGGTGCTCCAGCCTCTGCCGCCAGACTGCCCGGGCATCATGATCGCGCAGCACATGCCGGCTGGTTTCACCCATTCCTTTGCCGAGCGCCTGAACGGCCTGTGCCGCATCAATGTGTCCGAAGCGGTGCAGGGCGAGCGCATATTGCCCGGCCATGCCTACATCGCGCCGGGCGGGTTTCATTTGTCGCTGGTTCGCAGCGGCGCCAACTATGTCGCCCAGGTGGACCTGGCGCCGCCGGTCAACCGGCACCGGCCGTCGGTCGATGTGCTGTTCGATTCGGCGGCACGGCATGCCGGAAAAAATGCCATCGGCGTGATTTTGACCGGCATGGGCCGCGACGGCGCCGACGGCCTGTTGCGCATGCGCCAGGCGGGCAGCTACACCCTGGCGCAGGATGAAGCGAGTTGCGTGGTCTTTGGCATGCCGCGCGAGGCGATTGCGCTGGGCGCCGCGCATGAGGTTGTGCCGCTTCAGGACATGAGCCAGCGTGTGATGGCGCACCTGCGTTCATTGGGCCTGCAGGCCAACCGGGTGTAGTGAGATGCCGAACAGTTTTCCCCCTCAATTTTTGGAGTGAAAGTGGTAGATAAAAACATAAAAATCCTGGTGGTGGACGATTTTCCGACCATGCGCCGGATCATTCGCAACCTGCTCAAGGAGCTGGAGTTTGTCAATGTCGACGAGGCCGAGGACGGCGCCATCGGCCTTGAAAAGCTCAAGGGCGGCAACTACGGTTTTGTCGTGTCTGACTGGAACATGCCGAACATGGATGGCCTGGCCATGCTGCAGGCCATCCGCGCCGATCCGACCATGGCCAAACTCCCGGTGCTGATGGTGACGGCCGAGGCGAAAAAGGAAAACATCATTGCAGCGGCCCAGTCGGGCGCCAACGGCTATGTGGTGAAACCTTTCACCGCCATCACGCTGGAAGAAAAGATCACCAAGATTTTTGAAAAAATCGCGAAAGAGAGTGCGTGACATGGCGCAGGAAAACGTTTGTAGCGAAACCGTTCCCGATTCAGCCGAGCAACTCATCAACCGCATTGGGCAGCTGACGCGCCAGATGCGCGAAAGCATCCGCGAACTGGGTTTGGACAAGGGCATCGCCAAGGTGGCCGAAGCCATTCCCGACGCGCGCGACCGGCTGGGCTACATCGCCCAGATGACCGAGCGCGCCGCCGAAAGGGCGCTGAACGCCATCGACGTGGCCCAGCCCATCCAGGACGGCCTGGCCAGCCAGGCCAAGGCATTGACCAAGCGCTGGGATGCCTGGTTCGAGCATCCGGTCGAACTTGACGCGGCACGCGAACTGGTGCTCGACAACCGCGCCTACCTGGCGGCCGTGCCGAAGCAGGTCAGCGCCACCAATGCCCAGCTGATGGAAATCATGATGGCGCAGGATTTTCAGGACCTGACGGGCCAGGTCATCAAGAAGATGATGCATGTGATCCAGGACATGGACACGCAGCTGCTGCAACTGCTGATGGACAATGCGTCGCCTGAAAAACGCCACGACCCCGGCCATGGAATGCTGCACGGGCCGCAGACTGTCGCTGGCCTGCCCGACGCTGTCGATGGCCAGGACCAGGTGGACGACCTGCTGGCCAGCCTCGGCTTTTAGCGCGCAATCACCAAGACTGACAGGCACGGCGCGCAGGGTGCCTGGCAGTTTTGCTACTGAATTTATAGCTGCTTGCGTACGCCCGCCGTGCGCAAGAGGCCTATTTGATACTTAAAAAATGTTTTTTGGCTAGAACGCATGCGTTCTGGCCAGCCGGCCTGTCTGATTGGCCAAGGAACAGGTTTTTCGCCGGCTTGTTTGGCCTATCAGTCCAGGCCTGTCGCCTCAATAATTCTGTAAGTCGGACGGCTTTGCGTCTGAAGCTTCGGAGCATTGATGGCGGAAGAAAGTGATCTCGAAAAAACCGAACCGGCCTCGCCCCGGCGGCTGGAAAAAGCCCATGAGGAAGGGCAGGTTGCGCGCTCGCGGGAACTCGGAACCTTTGTGATGCTGTCCACCGGGCTGGCCTGCCTGTGGGCCAGCGGCGGCCTGATGGCTGACCACCTGGGCAGCGCGCTGCGCAACGGCCTGCAGTTCGAGCGCGCCTCGGCCTTCGACGCGTCGCACATGATGGTGCAGGCCGGCAGCACCATCGTCCATGCGCTGCAGGCGCTGGCGCCGCTGCTGGCCGCCATGATGGTGGCCGCGCTGGTCGCGCCGATGCTGCTGGGCGGCTGGCTGCTCTCTGGCAAGTCGCTGATGCCGAAGTTTTCCAAGCTGAACCCGATCGCCGGCATCGGCCGCATGTTCTCGACCGAGACGCTGGCCGAACTGATCAAGACCCTGGTCAAGTCGCTGCTGGTCGGCTACCTCGCCTGGTGGGTGATTTCGGGCAACCTGCCGGTCATCATGGGGCTGATGAGCGAGCCGGTGCACGAGGCGCTGGCGCATACCCTGGAGCTGGTGGCCAAGACCTGCGCGCTGATCATCGGCTCGCTGCTGCTGGTGGCGGGCATCGACGTGCCCTACCAGCTCTGGAGCCACCACAAAAAGCTGCGCATGTCGCGCGAGGACTTGCGCCAAGAGCAAAAGGAAAGCGACGGCGACCCGCAGGTCAAGGCGCAGATCCGGCGCCAGCAGCAGCAGATGGCCAAGCGCCGCATGATGGCCGAGGTGCCCAAGGCCGACATCATCGTCACCAACCCGACGCATTTTGCCGTCGCCCTCAAATACAGCGACAAGGACATGCGCGCGCCGCGCGTGATTGCCAAGGGCGCCGACCTGGTGGCCTTGCGCATCCGCGCGCTGGCGCAGGAGCACAACATTCCGGTGTTGGAGGCGCCGCCGCTGACGCGCGCGCTGTTCCGCCACACCCGGCTGGATGCCGAGATTCCGGTCGCCCTGTATGCCGCCGTGGCCGAAGTGCTGGCCTGGGCCTACCAGCTGCACCGCCAGGCCAGCGAAGGCGGCGCCTTGCCGCCAAGGCCAAAGAACCTGCCGGTGCCTGAAACACTCGATACCGAAGGAAGCCCGGCATGAGCGCGATGGATTCACTGAGGCGGCTGCCAACGATGCTGATGGGCGCCGACAAGGGCAAGGGCCTGGTCGGCCCGGTGCTGATCATCCTGATCCTGAGCATGATGGTGCTGCCGCTGCCGCCGTTCCTGCTGGACCTGCTGTTCACCTTCAACATCGCGCTGTCGATCATGGTGCTGCTGGTCAGCATGTACACCATGAAGGCGCTGGACTTTGCCGCTTTTCCGGCGGTGCTGCTGTTCACCACGCTGCTGCGCCTGTCGCTCAATGTCGCGTCAACCCGCGTCGTGCTGATGCACGGCCACACCGGCCCGGACGCGGCCGGCAAGGTCATCGAAGCCTTCGGCCACTTCCTGGTCGGCGGCAATTTCGCCGTCGGCGTGATGGTGTTCATCATTTTGGTGGTGATCAACTTCATGGTCATCACCAAGGGCGCGGGCCGCATTGCCGAGGTGGGCGCGCGCTTCACGCTCGATGCCATGCCGGGCAAGCAGATGGCGATTGATGCCGACCTGAACGCCGGCCTGATCGGCGAGGACGTGGCACGCAAGCGCCGCGCCGAAGTCTCGCAGGAGGCCGATTTCTACGGCTCGATGGACGGCGCCAGCAAGTTCGTTCGAGGCGATGCCGTGGCCGGCCTGTTGATCCTGGTGATCAACATCATTGGCGGCCTGATCGTCGGCGTGGCCCAGCACGACATGAGTTTCGCCGAGGCGGGCACCACCTACACGCTGCTGGCCATCGGCGACGGCCTGGTCGCGCAGATTCCGGCGCTGGTCATTTCCACCGCCGCCGGCGTGATCGTCTCGCGCGTGACCACCGACGAGGACGTCGGCGGCCAGCTCACCGGCCAGCTGTTCGCCAATCCGCAGGTGCTGTTCCTGACGGCCGGCGTCATCGGCATGATGGGCATGATTCCGGGCATGCCGAACATCGCCTTCCTGTTGATTGCCGGCGGCCTGGTCTGGCTGGGGCGGCGCGTGATGCAAAAAGCCGCCGTCAGTACCTTGGCAATCGCGGCAGCGCCCGCGCCCGCACCTGCGCCGGCCGAATCGCAGGAAGCCAGCTGGGACGATGTGGCGCTGGTCGATCCGCTCGGGCTGGAAGTCGGCTACCGGCTGATTTCGCTGGTGGACATGGCGCAAAACGGCGAACTGCTCGGCCGCATCAAGAGCATCCGCAAGAAGTTCGCGCAGGACATCGGTTTTCTGGTGCCGGTGGTGCACATCCGCGACAACCTGGAAATCAAGCCCAACGCCTATGTCGTCAAGCTCAAGGGCGTCGAAATCGGGCGCGGCGAAGCGACGCCCGGCCAGTGGATGGCGATCAATCCGGGCCAGGTCAGCGCCTCGCTGCCCGGTACCCCGACCCAGGACCCGGCCTTCGGCCTGCCGGCCATCTGGATCGACGCCAGCCTGCGCGAGCAGGCGCAGATTTATGGCTACACCGTGGTCGATGCCAGCACCGTCGTGGCCACGCACCTGAACCACCTGATCCACACGCATTCGGCCGAACTGCTCGGGCGTCAGGAAGTGCAGCAGCTGTTAGATCGCATTGGCAAGGAGTCGCCCATGCTGGTGCAGGACCTGGTGCCCAAGGCGCTGTCGCTCACCAGTGTGCAGAAGGTGCTGCAGAACCTGCTCGACGAGAGCGTGCCGATCCGCGACATGCGCACCATCCTCGATGTGCTCGCCGAGCATGCGCCAGCGGTGGCCGACACCACCGAGTTGACCTCGCTGATCCGGCTGGCGCTGGGGCGGGCGATCATCCAGGACCTTTACCCCGGCAACGAGCAGTTGCAGGTCATCGGCCTGGACAGCTCGCTCGACCGCATGCTGCTGCAGGCCCTGTCCAACAGCAATGGCCTGGAGCCCGGCCTGGCCGACAACCTGCTGCGGCAAACCCAGGAGGCGATGGCGCGCCAGGCGCAGCTGGGCCTGCCCGCCGTGCTGGTGGTGCAGCATCCGCTGCGGGTGTTGCTGGCGCGCTTTCTGCGCCGCAGCCTGCCTGAGCTCAGGGTGCTGTCGCATGCCGAGATTCCTGACACCCGCACCATCCGCGTCACCGCCACGATTGGAGGCAAGTCATGACCAGCAACCAGCCAGCAGCGGCGCAAACCCTTGCCATCGTCGCGCCTTCCATCCTGAAAGCGCTGCGGCTGATGCGCGAGCAACTGGGACCCGATGCGTTCATTTTGTCGAGCACCGTGACCGCCGACGGGGTGGAAATCGTCGCTTCGCTGGAGGAGCCCGCCGCTGCCCGCCTTGCGGCGGTCGCCGTTCCGCTGGTGCTTGCAGCGCCGCCTTTACGCGCACATCTGCCGGTGCCTGCCGTTTCACCCGCGCCCCTGGCTCCGGCCGATGCGGCCGATACCGCAAGAGGCGACGCCAGCGTGCTGCGCGAAATTCATTCCATGCGCGGCATGATCGAAGAGCAGCTCGCCGGCCTGGCATGGAACAAGACCCAGCGGCGCGACCCGCTGCGCGGCCAGCTGCTGCGCACCTTGCTGGGCGCCGGCTTCAGCGCCCGCCTGGCCAGAGACCTGCTGGCCGACCTTCCGGCCGGCCTGAACCATGCCGGCGGGCTGGACTACCTCAAGTCAGCCATGGCCAGCCAGATGCCCATGCTGGAAGACGAAGATGCGCTGATGAACGAAGGCGGCGTGTATGCCCTGATGGGGCCGACCGGCGTGGGCAAGACCACCACCACGGCCAAGCTGGCGGCGCGCTGCGTGATGCGTTTCGGGGCTGAAAAACTTGCGCTGATCACCACCGACAGCTACCGCATTGGCGCGTATGAGCAGTTGCGCATCTATGGACAAATCCTGGGCGTGGCGGTGCATGCGGTCAAGGATGCGAGCGACCTGGACGCGGTGCTTGCCAGCCTGCACGACAAGCACATGGTGCTGATCGACACGGTCGGCATGAGCCAGCGCGACCGCGCCGTGTCCGAGCAGATCGCCATGCTGTGCGGCGCCAGCCGCCCGGTCAAGCGCCTGCTGCTGCTCAATGCGGCCAGCCATGGCGACACGCTCAACGAAGTGGTCAAGGCCTATCGCCGCGATGCCCAGGCGCCAGGCGGCAGCGGCCTGGCAGGCTGCATCCTGACCAAGGTGGACGAAGCAACGCATCCTGGCGCGCTGATCGACATCGTGATCCGCCACCAGTTGCCGGTCCACTATGTCTCCAGCGGGCAGAAGGTTCCCGAGCACCTGATGCTCGGCGACCGCAAACGCCTGATCAACAGTGCTTTTGAAGCCAAGAGCCAGAGTTCACTGTTTATTCCGGGTGAAGCCGATCTTGAAGAGCAATCCTCGGCCTTGCGGGACCATGCCAAGGTGGCGGCGGCCGAAGCCGTCAGCGAGCGCCTGCGTGCGCAGTGCCAGCAGCTGATCAAGACGCTGGCGCACAACGCCCATGAATTGACTGCCAGCGCTGCAGCCCTGTCAGGCGCCGATATCGGCTTTGACCAGACCCGCGCGCTCTGGCGACAACTGTCCGGTGATGCCGTGGGCGAAGAACAATTCCTGCAGACGATGTTGAGCCGCGCCAAGGCTGACAGCCAGGCCGCATGCAAAGATTACATACTGGCAGTCACTGGCCTGGCCGGGCCGGACCTGCCGCAAAGGCCAAGCCAACGCAGGCGCATCACCGCCTTGCTGTCCGACCGCACCGGCCTGCCTTTTGCAGCGATGCCCTTGACGCCGGCAGGAAGCGCGAAAGCAGGCAAAAAGCAGTCTGGCGGCACCTGGCCGGATGAATTCGACAGCAAGCCCTTCATCTACCTGTTCGATAGCCAGACCACATCGGAACAGATTCAGGAATGGCAATCCGTCGGGTTGCGCTGGGTGGCGTCCGCGCCGGCCAGTCTGCAGGTGGAATTCGCCTCCGACAGTCCTTTGGCAACGCTGGCGGCCCTGGCTGCTGCGCTGGCATTCAGTCCAGCCGAACCCGTGGTGTTCAAGGGCCGCAAGGCATTCCTGTCAGTTGCTGAAATGCGCGTTCGGCTGCGGGCCGATTCCAGGACCGCCGGTGCGCCAGAAGCGCCCACGGTGCGCTGCGTGGTCAGGCGCATAGCCGATGCCAGCGGTCAGCAGCTCGAGCAGGGTTACCTGCTGGCGAGCCCGGACATCCTGGCCGAACCCCGGAAAATCGCGCAATGGTCTGGCTGGCGGGGGGCCTGCGTGCCGTATTTCAGCCTGCTCAAGCAGGCCGTCCAGCAACTCGAAGCCAGCCAGTTGCCGCTTGAGACAACAGTGCTCAGGAAGCTGCTGATTGCCGCACAAGCCGCCATCACGGTGTTTGGCCTGCAGCAGGCGAAGCAGGGCTGGGCCGAAACGGCGCGCAGGGTCATGGCCCAACTGGCCGGCCAGGCGCTCCGGGCAGACCGGCCGGTTCCGGGCCGCGCCTTGCTTGAAGGACTGGGCAAGCTGTTTGTGCTTCTGGATGCAATGGAAACCGGCGAGGTGGCTTCAGCGCCCGCCGTGGAGCCGGCGGCCGACAGCGAGACAAGGAGCGGGTTGTGGAAAACCCAGTAATGGACCAGGCCGACGGGCTGCGGCGGCTGATGGCCGGCAATACCGCACGGCGTGTCACGCTGGTCGATGCCGCGACTGACACCGGCGCCTGCAGCGTCGCGCTTAACCTGGCGGCAGCCCTGGCGCAGCAGGGCCGGGACGTGCTGCTGCTGGACGAGCGCAGCGGCCCGCAGCGGGCGCCGCCGGCGCGCGGCGGCCGGCTGGTGCTGGTCGATGCCGTCGTGAACAGCGACGGCGCGCTGTCGCCGCTGGCCGCCAGTGCCGACCACATCGTGGTGGTCTGCGCGGCCAGCAGCGAAGCCATCACGCAAACCTATCTGTGCATCAAGAAGCTGCACTATGCGCATGCGCTGGCGCACCTGCGGGTGCTGGTCAACGAGTCCGCCGACCCGGCCCAGGCCCAGCGCCTGCTGGCCAACCTGGCTTCCACCGGCAGCCGCTACCTTGGCATGGCGCTGGAGCCTGCCGGATTTGTCAGGGCCGATCCTTTTTTGGCGCAGGCCCGGCGGCTCAACCTGAGCGTCGTCCAGGCCTTCAGCGCCAGCGCCGCCGCCCGGGACTTCTTGCAGATTGCCTCGGACCTGGTGACCTGGCCGTGTCCGGCGGCAGCGGACCGCACGCCCCTTCAGTTTTCCAGCCAGAAAGCGGGCCATGAAATTCAGCCATCGGCCGGTCTGCACTGAAGCAGCGGCCCGAAACCCCTATCAGATTGTCAGAAATGCAGGATTCCTCCTCGATGTACACATGCCAGGGAAAAATCGATACCGCCGGCACCGCTGGCCTGCTGACGCAATATGCCCCCCTGGTGCGGCGCTTGGCGCTGCAGCTGATTGCCAAGCTGCCGGCCAGCGTGGACCTGGACGACCTGATCCAGGCCGGCATGATCGGCCTGCTCGATGCCATGGGCCGCTACCAGGACGACCAGGGCGCCAAGTTCGAAACCTACGCCGGCCAGCGCATCCGGGGCGCCATGCTCGATGAACTGCGCGCCAACGACTGGGTGTCGCGCGGCCTGCGGCAGTCTTCGCGCGGCGTGGCCAAGGCCATCCAGTCGCAGGAGCAAAAGCGCGGACGCCATCCCACCGAGGGCGAGATTGCCGCCGAGCTGCAATTGCCCTTGCCGGCCTACCAAAGCCTGCTGCAGGAAATCCAGGGCTGCCAGCTGGTCTATTACGAGGACTTTGACCGCAACGAGCAGGAAAACACCTTCATCGACCAGCACTGCGGCAGCAAGCACGACGGCGGCGCGCAAACCGGCGACCCGCTGGCCAGGCTGCTGGAAAACGGCCTGCGCCAGCGCCTGATCGACGCGATCGACGCCGTGCCGGAGCGTGAGCGCCTGCTGCTGAGCCTGTACTACGACGAAGAACTGAACCTGCGCGAGATTGGCGCTGTGATGGAAGTCAGCGAGTCGCGGGTGTGCCAGCTGCACAGCCAGGTGATCAGCCGCCTGCGCGGCTTGCTTGCCAAGTCGGATTAGCGGCCAGCCTTTGGCCGCCAAGCTGCTGCGAAGCCGGTCGGGAAACTTTGGTTGCTATGAATTAAATAGCTGCTTATGCCCGTGCTGCTTGCGCTGAAGCCATATTTTGCTTGAAAAATGTAGCTGCCAACGCTTTCGATTTGATCGCTGTGTCGTTTGTTGATTGCCTTTGGCTTTGGCTTTGGCTTGGCGGGTTCTTCTGTGATTTTAAGTTTGGAGCGCCTTCCCGGCGGGGGTAACCTTCTTTTCTGGCAAAAAAGAAAGTTACCCCCGCCTGGCAGGTGCTCCACACCCAAAAACCCAGGAAAAGCAGGAAAAAGAGACCGCAGCCCCGCGCTTCGCCAAGCGAACGCAACCCTACACATCTTCAAGCAAGGCCAACACCAAGGACCGGCAAAGCCGTTGACCTGCGGCGAGGTAAGTAGTTACAACTTATATGCCAAAAAGGCTTCTAGCGCACTATGGGTATGCACAAGCAGCTATGAATTCAGTAGCAATTCAGCTGCCTGCCTTGAATGTCGTGGTGAAAGGTCCGCATGATGTTTTCCTAAAAGCGCAATTGGGTTCCGGCGGCCACCAGCAGCATCAGGCTGCGAGCGCCCAGCCGCAAGGGTGATTCGCCCTGTCCCTCCCAGCGGGTCAGGCCGCGCGGGTGCGCCGTGTCCAGCACCGCCTGCCAGACGCCGGCGGGCAGCATGAAGTCATGCGCGTCGGCACCGGGGTTGACCAAGAGCAGCAGCGGCGTCCGGGCCCGGCCCGGCTGGCCGATCAGGCAGCCCAGCACACGCTCGCTGTTGTCGTTCCAGGCCTGGCCCTGCAGGGCCTCGCCGCTGCTGTGCAGCCACGACAGGTCATGCAGGCCCAGCGTGTCAGTCAGCCCGCTGTACCAGTGGTTGCCAAAGGGCAGGAACTGGCGGCGCAATGAAAGCACCCAGGCGGTGAAGTCGATCAGGTCGTCGTCAAGCCGGGTCCAGTCGATCCAGGTGATCTCGTTGTCCTGGCAATATGGGTTGTTGTTGCCTTGCTGGCTGTGGCCGAGTTCGTCGCCGGCGCACAGCATCGGCGTTCCCTGCGCCAGCAGCGTGGTCGCCAGCAGGGCGCGCTGCAGCCGGCCGCGCAGGTCGTTGACCAGCGGGTCGTCGCTCGGCCCTTCGGCGCCGCTGTTGTGGCTCAGGTTGTGGCCGTGGCCGTCGCGGTTGTTCTCGCCGTTGTCCTGGTTGTGGCGCTCGTTGTAGCTGACCAGGTCGCGCAGCGTGAAGCCGTCGTGCGACACCACGTAGTTGACCGACACGGCTGGCGCCCGGTTGCGCAGCTGATAGAGGTCGGACGAGGCGCACAGGCGCAGCGCAAAGTCGCCGCGCGAGCGCGCGCCGTCGTCGTCCTGCAGCCAGAAGCCGCGCATCACATCGCGGAAATGGTCGTTCCACTCCAACCAGCCGCGCGCAAAGTTGCCGACCTGGTAGCCGCCCGGGCCGATGTCCCAGGGCTCGGCAATCATCTTGACCGTTGAGAGCACCGGGTCCTGCGCCACGGCGGTGAAAAAAGCGCCGCCCGGCTCAAAGCCATGGTCGCCCCGGCCCAGCACCGGCGCCAGGTCGAAGCGAAAGCCATCGACATGCATGGCGCCGACCCAGTAGCGCAGGCTGTCCATGACCAGTTGCAGCACCCGGGGCTGGCGGATGTCCAGCGTGTTGCCGCAGCCGCTGTGGTTCTCGAACGCGGCGGGCGCGCCGGGCGGATGGCGGTAATAGCTGGCGTTGTCCAGGCCGCGAAAGCTCAGGGTCGGGCCGCTGCCATCTGTTTCGGCGGTGTGGTTGAACACCACGTCCAGCAGCACCTCGATGCCCTGCGCATGCAGGGTCTTGACCATGGCCCGGAATTCATCGCGGGCTGTCAATCCGTCCTGGCCGGACGCCAGCCTGGAGCTGGCCGCAAAGAAGGCCAGCGTGTTGTAGCCCCAGTAGTTGCGCAGGCCCATGCCGGCCAGCCGTTCCTCATCGAGCGCAAAGTGAACCGGCAGCAGGCTGACGCTGGTCACGCCCAGGCGCTGCAGGTGCGCCACCGATGCCGGATGCGCCAGCCCGGCGTAGCTGCCGCGTAGCGCTTCAGGCACTTGCGGATTCAGTTTCGAGAAACCCTTGACGTGCAGCTCGTACAGCACCGTGTCCTGCAGCGGCACGCCCGGCGGCTGGTCGCCTTCCCAGTCAAAACGGTCATGCACCACCCGGGTCTTGAGCGCGGTGGCGGCGTTGTCACGCGTGTCCATGTGCAGCGGATGCTGGCGGTCGGCGCCGAAGTATTCATCGCGCCATTCGAAATCACCGACGACCTCGCGGGCATAGGGGTCGAGCAGCAATTTATGCGGGTTGAACAGGTGGCCCCGGTCGGGCCGCCACAGGCCGTGGGCGCGCAGGCCGTAGACCAGGCCGGGCGCGGCGCCGGGCAGGTAGCCGTGCCAGACATCGTTGGTGTGGGCGGGCAGCATCAGGCGGCTGGTTTCGAGACTGCCGGCCTCGTCGAAAAGGCACAGCGCCATGGCCTGCGCATGGGCTGAAAAGACAGCGAAGTTCACGCCGTGGCCGTCCCAGCTGGCGCCCAGCGGCCAGGGCCGGCCGGCAAGCAAGGCCGGCTTCATGCGGTCCATTCGAGGAAGACCGTCGCCAGCGGCGGCAGCGTCAGCAGGACGGAGTGCGGCTGGCCGTGCCAGGGCACCGGCTCTGTCGTCGCGGCGCCCAGCGGCGTTCCCTGGTTGCTGCCGCCGTAATGCGCCGAGTCGGTGTTGAGCCGCTCGCGGTATTCGCCGGGCTGCGGCACGCCGATGCGGTAGGCCGTCTGCACCGTGGGGGTGAAGTTGCAGGCCACCAGAATCAAGCGCCGCGCCTCCAGGCCACGGCGCACGAAGCCGAGCACCGAATGCGCCGCATCCTGGTGGTTCATCCATTCAAAACCGGCGGGCACGAAGTCGAGCTCGAAAAGGGCCGGGGTGGTGCGGTAGAACTGGTTCAGGTCGCGCACCAGCCGGTGCACGCCCACATGCCGTTCATCGTCCAGCAGGTGCCAGTCCAGGCTGCGGTCGTGGCTCCATTCGCGCATCTGCGCAAATTCGCAGCCCATGAACAGCAGCTTCTTGCCGGGGTGGCCGAACATGAAGCCCAGGTAGGCGCGCAGGTTGGCGAATTGCTGCCAGGGGTCGCCGGGCATCTTGCCCAGCAGCGAGCCCTTGCCGTGCACTACCTCGTCATGCGAGATGGGCAGCACGAAGTTTTCGCTGAAGGCATAGGCCAGGCCGAAAGTCATTTCGTTCTGGTGATGCCGGCGGTATACCGGATCGCGCGCCATGTACTGCAGCGTGTCGTGCATCCAGCCCATGTTCCATTTGTAATGAAAGCCCAGGCCGCCTGAAAAGGTCGGGCGCGACACGCCGGGAAACGAGGTGGATTCCTCGGCCATGGTGACGGCTTGCGGCCGCTCATGGCCAATCACCTCGTTCATGCGCTTGAGGAAATCAATGGTTTCCAGGTTTTCGCGCCCGCCTAGCCGGTTGGGAATCCATTCGCCGGGCTTGCGGCTGTAGTCGCGGTAGAGCATCGACGCCACCGCATCGACGCGCAGGCCATCGACGCCGAAGCGCTCCAGCCAGTACAGCGCATTGCCGATCAGGAAGTTGCGCACCTCGGTGCGGCCCAGGTTGTAGATCAGCGTGTTCCAGTCGTTGTGGAAGCCTTCGCGCGGATCGGCGTATTCATACAGCGGCGTGCCGTCAAAATTGCCCAGCCCGTGGGCGTCGGTCGGAAAGTGCGCCGGCACCCAGTCGAGCATCACGCCGATGCCCGCCGCATGGCAGCTTGCAACAAAGCGCGTCAAGCCCTCGGCATCGCCGAAACGCGACGTCGGCGCGTACAGGCCAACGGGCTGATAACCCCAGGAGCCGTCGAACGGATGCTCGCTGATCGGCAGCAGCTCCAGGTGGGTAAAGCCCATGTCCAGGGCGTAGGGCACCAGTTGCGCGGCCAGCTCGTCCCAGGTCAGCCAGCGTTGCAGGCCGCTGGCCGGATCGTCGATGCGCCGCCAGGAACCGAGGTGGACTTCGTAGATGCTCAGCGGCGCGTCCAGCGCGTTGGCCTGCTGGCGCGCGCTTGACGCGGGCTGGCGCGCCGGCATGCTTGAGACGATGCTGGCCGTGGCGGGGCGCAGTTCGGCTTGGCGCGCATACGGGTCGGCGCGGGCCGGCAGCAGCTGGCCGTCGGCCGCGAGGATTTCGAACTTGTACCGGGCGCCCAATTCGACGCCGGGCAGGAAGATTTCCCACACGCCGCACTCGCGCCGCAGGCGCATCGGGTGGCGCCGGCCGTCCCAGGCATTGAAGTCGCCGACCACGCTGACGCGCGCGGCATTCGGCGCCCACACGGCAAAGCTGGTGCCATCCACGCCATCCATCACCCGCTGGTTGGCGCCCAGGATCTCATAGGGCCGCAAATGCGTGCCTTCGCCGAGCAGCCAGACATCCATTTCGCCCAGCACCGGCCCGAAGCGGTAGGGGTCTTCGATCACGGCGGTCTGGTAGTTGTCCCACTGCACCTGCAGGCAGTAGGCGCCTAGGGTCGGCAGCGCCAGCAGGCTTTCGAAAAATCCGTCGGGATGCTGCTGTTCCAGCGTGCCGATCGGGTGGCCTGAATCGGCATCGAGCACCTCGACCCGCCGGGCGCTGGGCAAAAAAGCGCGGATCGACACGCCGCCATCGTCCGCATGCGGCCCCAGCACCGAGAACGGGTCGCCGTGGCGGGCATTGCAAATCAGTTCTATCTCTTGCGGGTTCAGCATGGAACTGTCCTCGGGTGCGGTCAAAAAAGCGCGCTCAGTGCGCAGCGGGTTCGATGTTCCAGATCTGGCGGGCGTAGTCGCGGATCGTCCGGTCCGATGAAAACACGCCCATGCCCGCCACGTTGGCAATCGCCCGCTCGCACCACTGCGCGGGCTGGCGGTAGAGCGCGTCCACGCGCAGCTGGGTAGCCACATACGCCTCGTAATCGGCCAGCAGCAGGTAATGGTCGCCGCCCCACAGCAGCGAATCGACGAGCGCGCGGTAGCGCCCCGGCTCGCCAGGCGAGAACTGGCCGCCGGCAATCGCGTCCAGCACGCTTTTAAGCGCAGGCAGGCTTTCGTAATAGCGCATCGGCTGGTAGCCGTTTTGCCGCAGCGCATGCACCTCGGGCGTGGTCAAGCCAAAGATGAAGATGTTGTCATCTCCCACGTTCTGCCGGATTTCGATGTTGGCGCCGTCGTCGGTGCCTATGGTCAGCGCGCCGTTCAGGGCCAGCTTCATGTTGCCGGTGCCCGAGGCTTCGGTGCCGGCGGTGGAAATCTGCTCGGACAAATCAGCGCCCGGCATGATGACCTCGGCGACCGACACACCGTAATTCGGCACGAACACCAGCTTGAGCTTGCCGCCGATGCGCTTGTCCTGGTTGATGACGCTGCCGACATCGTGGATCAGCCGGATGATGGACTTGGCCGTGTGGTAGCTCGATGCCGCCTTGCCGGCAAAAATCACCGTGCGCGGCACCCAGTCGGCATTCGGGTTGGCCAGGATGGCCTGGTAGCGCGTCACCACATGCAGCAGGTTGAGCAGCTGGCGCTTGTATTCGTGGATGCGCTTGACCTGCACGTCGAACAAAGTGTCGGGGCTGACGGCGATGCCTGTCGTTTTTTCGATGTAGGCCGCCAGCCGGGCCTTGTTGGCACGCTTGATGGCCATGAACTTGCCCTGGAATTCGGTATCGCTGCGGTGTTCGCCCAGCCGCTTGAGCTGGTCCAGGTCCAGCCGCCATTGCCTGCCCAGCGTGCTGTCCAGCAATGCAGACAGGCCCGGGTTGGCCTGCGCCAGCCAGCGCCGGGGCGTGACGCCGTTGGTCATGTTGGTGAAGCGCTCGGGCCAGAGGTCGGCAAAGTCGGCAAAGATGGTCTGCACCAGCAAATCCGAATGCAGCGCCGACACGCCGTTGACCTTGTGGCTGCCGACCACCGACAGATGCGCCATGCGCACGCGGCGCTCGCCGTGCTCGTCGATCAGCGACAGCCGCGCCAAAAATGCGTTGTCGCCCGGGCGGTGGCGCGCGGCCATTTCCAGGAATTCCTTGTTGATGCGGAAAATGATTTCCAGGTGGCGCGGCAGCACATGCTGTATCAAGGCGACCGGCCAGGTTTCCAGCGCCTCGGGCATCAGGGTGTGGTTGGTGTACGAGAAGGTCTTGCCGCACAGCGCCCAGGCGTCAGCCCACGGCATCTTGTGTTCGTCGCACAGCAGCCGCATGAGTTCGGCCACACCGATGGCCGGATGCGTGTCGTTCAGGTGAATCGCGACCTGTTCGGCCAGGTTGCCAAGGGTCGGGTGCTCGTCCAGGTGGCGCTTGACCAAATCTTGTATTGACGCGGCGACGAAAAAATATTCCTGCTTCAGGCGAAGCTCGCGTCCGGCCGGCGTGCTGTCGTTGGGGTAAAGCACCCAGGAGATGTTCTCGAACTCGTTCTTGGCCGTCGCCGCCCGGGCATAGTCGCCGGTGTTGAAGGCGTTCAGGTCGATGTGCGCCGGCGCCACGGCCTTCCACAGGCGCAATGTGCTGACCAGCGGCGTGCCGTGGCCGGGCACGACCATGTCGTAGGCCTTGGCGGCGACTTCGCCGGCGTGGCGCCAGACGGGCGTACCGTTCAGGTGCTCGACCCAGCCGCCAAAACGCACCGGGTAGCTGATGCCGGCGCGCGGAAATTCCCACGGCGTGCCGTCCTGCAGCCACGGGTCGGGGTATTCGACCTGCGAACCATCCTGGATTTCCTGCGCGAACATGCCGTATTCATAGCGGATGCCGTAGCCGAACGAGGGCAGGCCGAGCGTCGCCATCGAGTCGAGAAAGCATGCCGCCAGCCGGCCCAGGCCGCCGTTGCCCAGGGCTGCGTCGGCCTCGCGGTCGGCCACGTCTTCCAGGGTCTGGGCATGCTGGATCAAGCCCTGAGCCGCGCCGCTGGTCAGGTTAAGCGCGGCCAGCGCGTTCGACAGCGTGCGGCCCATCAGGAATTCCATCGACAGGTAGACCACCCGGCGCGCCTTGGCCGCGTGCTGGTGCGACTGGGTTTCGACCCAGCGCCGGGACAGTTGCTGGCGCGCCACTTGGGCCACGGCCTGCATCAGGTCGGTGCGGCTGGCGTCTTCGGAGGCCACGCCGACAGTGCACAGCAAATGATCTTCGATTTGCGCCGCCAGGGCATGTTTGGCGATCGGTGGGAGTGAGTTCACGGCGGTATCCTTTGAGGTGCGGCAGACAGGCAGGCTACCTGCAAGGAGTGGGCCAGCCGTCAAATTCCGCTGATTCTCGCATGCGGCAAACGCTGACCGGCGTTCCTTTGAAGGCCCGGTATTAAGATGGCGAAGCCCTTTCCAAACCACCTCTGTGTCAAGGACAAAATGAAACCCAACGAACTTGCACAAAGCCTTGACTTGCCTAAACGCGCCATTGCCCTGGTGCTGGCCGGCGGACGCGGCAGCCGCCTGATGAACCTGACCGACAGCCGGGCCAAGCCGGCAGTCTATTTCGGCGGCAAGTTCCGGATCGTTGATTTCGCGCTGTCGAACTGCCTCAATTCGGGCATACGGCGCATTGGCGTCATCACCCAGTACAAGAGCCACAGCCTGCTGCGGCACCTGCAGCGCGGCTGGGCCTTCCTGAAGACCGAGATGAACGAGTTCGTCGATCTGCTGCCGGCCCAGCAGCGCAACGACAACGAACACTGGTACCGGGGAACGGCCGACGCGGTGCAGCAGAACCACGACATCCTGGAAAGCTACGGCGCCGACTACATCGTGGTGCTGGCCGGCGACCACATCTACAAGATGAACTACGCGCTGATGCTCGCCGACCATGTAGCCAAGGGCCGTGACTGCACTGTCGGCTGCATCGCCGTGCCGCGCATGGAAGCCAGCGCCTTTGGCGTAATGGCGGTCGACGAGCACAGCATGGTCACTGAATTCCTCGAAAAACCCGCCGACCCGCCGGGCATGCCGGGCCGCCCTGACATGGCGCTGGCCAGCATGGGCATCTACATCTTCAACGCCGGGTACCTCTACAAGGAACTGGCGCGCGACATGGCTGATGCGGATTCGAGCCATGACTTTGGCAAGGACATCATTCCCCGCGCGGTGAAGAACGGCGAGGTGGCGGCGCATCCGTTCGCGCTGAGCTGCGTGCCGTCCAGCGACGTGGCAGAGCCCTACTGGCGCGATGTCGGAACCATAGACGCCTACTGGGAGGCGAACATCGACCTGACCGCCACCGACCCCGAACTCAACCTGTACGACCAGCACTGGCCGATCTGGACCTACCAGGCACAGCTGCCGCCGGCCAAGTTCGTGCATAACCAGGAGGACAGGCGCGGCATGGCGATCGAATCGACCGTGTCGGGCGGCTGCATCGTGTCGGGCTATGTGTTTCGCTCGGTGCTGTTCTCCAGCGTGCGGGTTCACTCCCACGCCAGGGTCCAGTGGTCGGTGCTGCTGCCCGGCGTTCAGGTGGGGCAAGGCGCCAGCCTGAACCGCGTGGTGGTGGACCGGGGCTGCACCATTCCCGACGGCATGGTGATTGGCGAAAACGCTGAACTTGACAGCCAGCGGTTTCACCGCAGCCCGAACGGCATCACGCTGGTCACCCGGAGCATGCTGGAGAAGATTGCAATATGAAAATCCTGCATGCTGCCGCCGAGGTGTTTCCGCTCATCAAGACCGGCGGGCTGGCCGACGTGGTTGGCGCGCTGCCCGAGGCACTGATGGCGCAAGGCGCCGATGTCCGGCTGGTGCTGCCCGGCCTGCCGGCCATTCTGGCGGGCGTGCCCGACCAGCAGGCGATCTGCGAACTGGGCGCCATGTTTGGCGCCGGCCGCGTCACCCTGCGCCTGGGCCGGCTGGCACACAACGGCGTCGCCGCCTATGTGATCGACGCGCCTTATCTTTACCAGCGACCGGGTAACCCTTACCTGGCGCCCGACGGCAGCGAGTGGCTGGATAACCTGCAGCGCTTTGGACTGCTCGGCTGGGTGGCTGCGCACCTGGCCGCCGGCGAGTTGGACCCCGACTGGACGCCCGACGTGCTGCATGCCCACGACTGGCACGCGGCCATGGCCTGCGCCTATGCCGCCTGCCATCCCGGCACCCGCGCGGCCACGGTGTTCACGATCCACAACCTGGCCTACCAGGGCCTGTTCGACGAGGGCGACTTTCACCTGCTCGGCCTGCCGTCGCGCCTGATGGTGCCGGTCGGGCTCGAATTCCATGGCCAGCTGTCCTTCATGAAAGCCGGCTTGAAATATGCCCAGCGCATCACCACGGTGAGCCCGACCTATGCGCATGAAATTGCCACCGACGCGTTTGGCTGCGGCCTGGACGGCGTGATTCGTGCCCGGGGCGCGGACGTGTCCGGCATCCTGAACGGGGTGGACGGCGCCGTCTGGAACCCGGCCACCGACATCTTGATCGCCGCGCCGTATTCGGCCGACAGGCTGGACGGCAAGGCGCTGTGCAAGGCGGCCCTGCAGCGCGAATTGGGCTTGAACGTCGATGCCGGCGCGCCGCTGTTTTGCGTCGTCAGCCGGCTGACGTCGCAAAAGGGACTGGACCTGTTGCTTGACGCCTTGCCCGCGCTGCTCGATTTTCCGGCGGCGGGCGGCCCCCAGCTGGCCGTTCAGGGCAATGGCGACCCGGCGCTCGAAGCCGCCTTTTCCCAGGCGGCGGCCGTGCATCCGGGCCGTGTCGCGGTGCGGCTGGTGTATGACGAGGCGCTGGCGCACCGCATGATCGCTGGTGCCGACGCAATGCTCGTGCCGTCGCGCTTCGAACCCTGCGGCCTGACCCAGCTTTACGCCCTGCGCTACGGCACGGTGCCGGTGGTGCGGCATGTTGGCGGCCTGGCCGACACAGTGGTCGGCGCCACGCAGGCCGCCGTGCTGAACGACTCGGCCACCGGTTTCAGTTTCGGCCCGGCCACGCCCGCCGCGCTGGCGCAGGCGCTGCGCCAGGCGGTTGCTGCCCACGACCAGCCCGCGCTCTGGCGCCAGATGATGCTGCGCGGCATGGCGCAGAATTTCTCATGGGAAGCGGCCGCCGCGCAGTACATGACGCTGTACCAGAGCGCCAGGGCAGCAGCTTGAGGCGCGTGTATGAACAAGGCCCGTTTAGCCGGGTCGCCTCATGTTTCCTCGCGGTTACAGGCGCTGTATAGAATTCCCGGTCGTTGTTTTTTTCTTTCCTGTACTCCGGCCCTGTAGCGCCATCACCCCTTTGAAAAGAGCCTCACCATGCAAGTAGCCGCTTCGATCTTCAAGGCCTATGACATCCGGGGCGTTGTCCCCAGCACGGTGACCGAAGCGGTTGCCGAGGCCATCGGCAAGGCCTTTGGCTCCATTGCGCTGGCGCAGGGCGAAACGGCAGTGGCGGTCGGCCGCGACGGCCGGCTCAGCGGCCCGGCGCTCAGCGCCGCGCTGGTGCGCGGCCTGGTGGCGGTTGGCATCGAGGTGATCGATGTCGGCATGGTCACCACGCCGATGCTGTATTTCGCGGCCAACACCCTGTGCAACAGCGGCATCCAGGTCACCGGCAGCCACAACCCCAAGGACTACAACGGCTTCAAGATGGTCATGGCCGGGCGTGCCATCTATGGCGACGACATCCAGGCCATTCGCGCCATGATGGAAGAAGAAACCTGGCGCCTGAAGGCCGGCGGCTCGGTGCGCCAGGAGGATGTGACGGCCGCCTACCAGGCACGCATCGTGTCCGACATCAAGCTGTCCCGGCCCATGAAGATCGTCGTCGATTGCGGCAACGGCGTGGCCGGCGCAACCGCGCCCGACATTTTCCGGGCCATCGGCTGCGAAGTCACCGAGCTGTTCAGCGAGGTCGACGGCAACTTTCCCAACCACCATCCCGACCCAAGCAAGCCCGAGAACCTGCAGGACCTGATCAAGGCCCTGCAGGCCGGCGACGCCGAACTCGGTCTGGCCTTCGACGGCGACGGCGACCGCCTGGGCATCGTCACCAAGGACGGCCAGAACATCTACCCCGACCGCCAGATGATGCTGTTCGCGCGCGACGTGCTGAGCCGCGTGCCGGGCGGCACCATCGTCTATGACGTGAAATGCTCGCAGCGCCTGGCGCCCGACATCGAAGCCGCCGGCGGCGTGCCGCTGATGTTCAAGACCGGCCATTCGCTGATCAAGGCCAAGATGAAGGAAGTCAACTCCCCGCTGGGCGGCGAGATGAGCGGCCACATCTTCTTCAAGGAACGCTGGTTCGGTTTTGATGACGGCACCTATGCCGGCTGCCGGCTGCTCGAAATCGTCAGCAAGGCGCCCGATGCCGGCGTGCTGCTCAACAGCCTGCCGACCAGCTTCAGCACGCCCGAGATCAACGTGCCCTGCGCCGAAGGCGAGCAGCACACGGCGGTGGCCGCGCTGATCAAGGCCGCGCATTTCGACGCGCCCGCCAAGATTTCGACCATCGACGGCGTGCGCGTGGACTGGCCCGACGGCTTTGGCCTGATCCGCGCGTCGAACACCACGCCGGTGCTGGTGCTGCGCTTTGAAGGCCAGACGCAGGCGGCGCTGGACCGCATCCAGGCCGCCATGCTGGTGCTGCTGCGCAGCGTGAAGCCCGATGCGGTGTTCGCCGCGCCTGCGCATTGATGGTGCCTGGTTTTGCTCCTTCCCCCGCTGGGGGAAGGCCGGGATGGGGGTTCGCGGAGGCCGCACGAAAATCGCTGCCTGGTGCCATGGCTGGCTCTGAGAAGAGTCGCTGGGCTACGTGCCTGGGCGAGCGCGGCCAGGAGCCCCCATCCCAACCTTCCCCCAAAGGCGGGAAGGAGGAAGTCAGCAAACCCGCGTGAACATTCTTTTGGTCAAGCTCTCGTCCCTGGGCGATGTGGTGCATGCCCTGCCGGTGGTGCAGGACATCCTCGCGGCCTTGCCTGGCGCGCGCATCGACTGGGTGGTTGAGAAATCGTTTGCCCCCGTGCTGGCGCTGAACCATGGGCTGCACCGTGTCATTCCGTGCGAAATCCGGCGCTGGAGCAAGTCGCCGCTGTCGGCGGTCACGCGCCAGCAGTGGAACGCCTTCAAGGCTGACCTTCGACAAACCGACTACGACGCGGTCATCGATCTGCAGGGCCTGACCAAATCCGCCGTGGTGGCGCGGCTGGCGCGGCTGGCGCCCGGCGGCAAGCGTTACGCGCTGGGCAACCAGACCGACGGCTCCGGCTACGAAGCCCCCACGCGCTGGGTGGCCGACGTGGCGATACGCATCACACCGCACATCCACGCCGTGCAGCGCTCGCGCGAACTGGCGGCCCGGGCGCTGGGCTATTCCCTCGCGCCCAGCCCGGACTTTGGGCTGAAAAGGCATTTTGTCCAGGCAGGACGGGAGGTATATGCTCCTGAAATAATAGCAAACAGGGTGGCTTTCGTGCATGGTACGTCGCGCTCCGACAAGGAATGGCCGCTCGCGCACTGGACGGCCCTGGGCCATCGCCTGAATGCCGCCGGCTACCAGGTCGTGCTGCCCCACGGCAATGAAAAAGAACAGCGCAAAAGCCAGGCGATTGCCAGCGCGCTGAATGAAAGCGCGCCCGGCCATGCCATCGTCTGGCCGCTGCTGCCGCTCGATGCGCTGACGCACGAGCTGGCCCAGTGCGCCGGCGTCATCGGCGTGGACAGCGGCGTCAGCCACATTGCCGTGGCGCTGGACCTGCCGCATGTGCAGCTCTACAACTTCGATACCGCCTGGCGCACCGGCCCCGACGCGGCCAGCGGGCGGCAGGTCAGCGTGTACGGCGCGCCCGAGCCTGGCGTGGATGATGTCTGGCAGGCTTGGCTCGGTTGCCTGGAAACCGTGCAGGAGCCGCCGAAGCGGACTTCCAAAGCCCTGGAATGGTCGGCGTCCGGGGCTGATGGCGAATGAGCGGCTGGGCGCGCGCGCTGTATTCGGCGCTCATGACGCTCGGCCAGCCGCTGCTGCGGCGCAAGCTGGCGCGGCGCGGGCGGCAGGAACCCGGCTACCTCGAAGCCGTGGGCGAACGCTTCGGCCACTACAGCCAGCCGCCTGAAACGCAAGCGGAACTGGTCTGGGTGCATGCCGTGTCGCTGGGCGAAACCCGCACCGCCGCCATGCTGCTCAAGGCGCTGCGCGCGCAGCATCCGGCGCTGCGGCTGCTGCTCACCCACGGCACTGCCACCGGCCGCGAAGAGGGGCGGGTGCTGCTCAAGTCCATGGGCCGGCCCGGGGACATTCAGGTCTGGCAGCCGTGGGACAGCCCGGCGGCGGTGAAGCGCTTTTTCAGCCACTTCAAGCCGCGCCTGGGCCTGCTGATGGAAACTGAAATCTGGCCCAACCTCGTTGCCCAAGCCCGGGCGCGTGGCATGCCGCTGGTGCTGGTCAATGGCCGGCTGTCTGAAAAGTCGCTCAAGCAGGCGCAGGGCCTGGCGCCCTTGTCGCTGCCCGCTTATGGCGCGCTGTCGGCGGTGTTCGCGCAAACCGAAGGCGACGCCGAGCATTTTCGCCAGCTGGGCGCGCCGGTCGCCGGCGTGTTTGGCAATCTGAAGTTCGACGCCACGCCGGACGCCGTCCAACTGGCCAAAGGGCAGGCTTGGGGCCAGTCGCTGGCGCAGCCGGTGTTGATGTTCGCCAGCTCGCGTGAAGGCGAGGAAGACCAGCTTTTTAAGCAAATAAAGGCTTTTGCGCACGTCCCACCTGCGCAAGCAGCTATGAATTCAGTAGCAAATAAGCTCTCCGCTGGTTTCAAGGCCCTGATCGTTCCGCGCCACCCGCAGCGCTTTGACGAAGTGGCCGCGCTCGCCGCGCAGCACGGCCTGCGCGTGTCGCGCCGCTCGCAATGGACCGGCAGCCCGGCCGACAGCGCTGAGGCGATGAACGCCGATGTCTGGCTCGGCGATTCGCTGGGCGAGATGGCGCTGTATTACGGCCTGAGCGATGCGGCCCTGCTGGGCGGCAGCTTTGCGCCGCTGGGCGGGCAAAACCTGATCGAGGCCGCCGCCTGCGGCTGCCCGGTCGTGATGGGGCCGCACACTTTCAATTTCACCGAAGCGGCGGCGCTGGCCGAGGCCGAGGGCGCGGCGCGGCGCGTGGCGGACATGGAAGAAGCGGTGCGTGCCGGACTGGTGCTGGCTGAAGATCCGGCTGCGCTGGCGAAAGCGGTCGCAGCCGGCCTGGCGTTTTCGGCAAGGAACCAGGGGGCGACAGCGCGGACGGTGCAGGCGTTGCGGGAATATTTGCAGCCAGGGTGAACAGATTAAAAAAACCAGTCAACTGGCCGCACGGCCGCGCCTGCTGGCGCCCTTGCCTTAAACCACCGTCATGACGACCAGCCACAGTGCGGAAGTCCAGGCCATGGCCCGGCTGCATCGGGGGGTGCGCCACAAGGCCACGACCAAAAAAGCGTTGTAAGGCAACAGGGCGAAATGCACCGCCACCGCAATTGCCAGGTGAACGCCCTGCGCCGCCAGCATCAACGCGGCAAAGCCGGTCACCAGATTGATGACGCTGCCGACGACCACAATGTCCTTCCAGTACAGCACGGCCAGTGCGGTTTCGCCGCGCCATCGGCTGACCATGAAGCCCGGGTTGTTTTCTTGAGTCACCCGTCACCCTGTACAAAAAGATATACACCCGCCTTGGCCATGGCGAAAGCTACGCCTTGCCCTCAAACTTTGTCATTGGCAGATTTCAGCAGCAGCATCAGCATCAGTTTCCCCGCAGTTTTTTATACCGGTTCAGCGTGCCAGCAGCCCATTGACCTGCTGCAAATCTTCAGGCGTCAGCGTTCCGCTGGCCTGGCGCAGCCGCAGCCCGCCGAGCAGCACGTTGTAGCGCGCCTGCGCCAGGTCGCGCTTGGTCTGGAACAGCTGGCTTTGCGCGTTGAGCACGTCGATGTTGATGCGCACGCCGACCTGGTAGCCCAGGCGGTTGGCGTCGAGCGCGCTCTGGCTCGACAGCTCGGCGGCTTCCAGCGCGCGGACCTGGCCCTGGCCCGATTGCACGCCGAAATAGGCGGTGCGCACGTTCTGCGACACGCTGCGGCGCGCGCCTTCCAGGTCGCTCAGTGCCTTGTCGCGCAGCGCCAGCGTTTCGCGAATGCGGTTTTGCGTCGAGAAACCGGCGAACAGCGGCACATTGAGCAGCAGGCCGACGCTGCCGGTGTTGGCGCGCGAGGAAATGCCGGCTTGCGCGGTGGTATTCGACGGGTTTTTGGTGACGTTGTAGCTGGCGGTCGCGTCCAGCGTCGGCTGGTGGCCGGCTTCGGCTTTTTTGACTTCCAGATCGGCAATTTCGGCATTGCTGCGGGCCTGGCGAATCGCGGGATTCACCAGCTCGGACTGGCTGACCCAGGTGCTGATTTCCGCCGGCCTGATGTCGGGAAGATTCACCGGAAAGGCCAACGGCCGGGGCTGCGATTCGGTGATGCCCACCAGCTGGTCGAGCGCGATCTTGCGCACGCGCAGGTCGTTTTCGGCGGCGATTTCCTGGGCGCTCACCAGGTCAAAGCGCGCCTGGGCTTCGCGGGTGTCGGTGATGGTCGAGGTGCCGACCTCGAAATTGCGCTTGGCAAACGCCAGCTGCTCGTTCACCGCTTCCTTTTGTGCGCGCACAAAAGCCAGCGTGTCCTGCGCGGCCAGCACGTCAAAGTAAGCCTGGCTGGTGCGAACGATCAGGTCCTGCGAGGCGGCTTCCAGCTGGGCTCTAGCCAGATCGACCTGCCGGAAACCCTGCTCGTAATTGGCCCAGTTGCCCGGCCGGTACAAGGGCTGGCTGGCGCTCAGCGTGGCGCTGCGGGTGTTGAAGCTGGTGCTGCCGCCCGCCGGGGATAGGGTGCTGTCAACATTGACCCGCGAGGCGCCCGCCGACAGGCCGGCGGTCGGCAAAATGCCGGCCCTGGCCTGGTCGGCGCGCGCCAGGTTGGCGTCGTATTGCAGCTTGGCCGACTGGTACGTGGCGTCAAAGGCGCGCGCTGATTCATACAACTCGACCAGGCTCTGCGCCCGCGCCAGCGGCGCCAGGCTTGCCAGCGCGAATGCGACCGAAACGGGCAGCATCGGCAGGCTGGAGAGGGACAGTTTGGGGAGCAGGTTCATAGAGGTCTTGCTTGAAGTTGAATGCATCAAAAATTAAACCGGCTAGCGCGTGGCCCACGCACGCAGGGCGGCCCGGGCGGGTTCACCGCTTCGGACCACGGCCGGCTAGTAGCGCGGAACCGACGGATCGACCTGTTGCGTCCAGGCGTCGATGCCGCCTTGCAGGTTGACGACTTCGGCAAAACCGCCTTGTGCCAAATAGTTGGCCACCTGCAGGCTGCGCATGCCGTGGTGGCACAGGCAGGCAACCGGATGGTCGGCGCCGAGCGTGTCCTTCAGTTCGGCCAGGCGGGCCGGCATCTCGCGCATGGGCAGGGCCAGCAAGCTGAAGCCGTCTTCCCGGACCGATGCGGTTTGCACTTCCCAGGGTTCGCGCACATCAAGCACCACCGGAAGGACGGTCGGCGCCAGGCCGGCGGCGGCACGGTCGCGCCAGGCGGCAAAGTCGGCGGGATGGAGTTGAGGAATCATTCGGCTGGCCTTGCGGTGGGTTTAGGAGCTCAGAACGTGAATTTCGACGGTTCGCGGAAGTTGAGCAACCGGGGCGCGACCGTGTCCCACGCCTGGGTGGTGCGAAACGAGTCTTTGCCGACGCGGGTGATGAGCGTGGCGCGCATCATCGGCTCGTTCCCGACGATGGCGCTGAGCCGGCCGCCGACCTTGAGCAGATCCAGCAGCGCCGGCGGCACTTCGGCCACCGAGCCGCTGAGCACGATCACGTCGAACGGGCCGCGCAGCGCGCCGTTCTCGGACACGGCCTCGGCCAGGTTGGCTGCGCCGTCGGCCAGGCGAACCTCGGCGTTGTAGATGCCGGCCTTTTGCAGGTTGCGGCGGGCCATTTCAACCAGCGCCGGTTCGATCTCCAGGGTGATGACCTGCTGCGCGCGGTGCGCAAGCAGCGCGGCCATGTAGCCCGAGCCGGAGCCGATTTCCAGCACCTTTTCATGCTTTTGCACGGCCAGGTCCTGCAGCAGCCGGGCTTCGACCCGGGGCGCGAGCATGCACTGGCTGGGGTTGTGCTGCGGCGGCAGCGGAATTTCCATGTCCACGAAGGCCAGCGCCTTGCAGGCCGGCGGCACGAAGTCCTCGCGGCGGACCAGCGCGAGCAGGGAAAGGACCTGGCTGTCCAGCACTTCCCAGGGGCGGATTTGCTGCTCGATCATGTTGAAGCGGGCTTGTTCGTAGTTCATGGCGGACCTGTTGTGGGGCGGTGGTATTAAAAGTAGACGGCGTGCAGTGCAGGCGCTGATTTTAGACGGCGCGCGCTTTGCCATCCTGACGCGGATTGCGCGCTGGCGGCGACGGATGGCCCTGCAAACTGCGCTTCATGGCTCAGGCTTTCGGGTCGCCCTGGCGCGCATCGCTTGGCGCGGCGCGCATGCCGTCCAGAAGAATGCCCAGCTGCGACGCGATGTATTTTTTAGGATCGAGCGCCAAATCGTTGGGCATGCAAACGCCCGTCGAATGCCGCGACAGGATCATGAAGACCATCGGCGCGACCACGCTGTACACCGCATAGTCCAGGTCCATGGGGCGGAATTCGCCACGGTCGATGCCGCGCTGCAGGATGCGGCGGATCAGCGAATGGCCGGGCTGGACGACTTCGTGCTGGTAAAAAGCGGCAATGTCCGGGAAGTTGGCGGCCTCGCTCATCATCAGCTTGGTCAGGCCGGAGGCCCGGGTCGCGCCCACCCGGTCCCACCAGCTGTGCATGCAGTAGCTCAGCATGTCGCGGCTGCTGCCCTTGAACGCTTCGAAGTCGCTGTTCCACTCGACCAGCCGGCCCGCGATGTTTTCGCGCACCACCGCCTTGAACAGCTCGTCCTTGCTGGGAAAGTAGAGGAACAGTGTGCCCTTGGACACGCCGGCGCGCGCCGCGACTTCTTCCACGCGGGTGGCGGCGAAGCCTTTTTCAACAAACAGGTCCAGCGCGGCATCGAGCAACTCGCCCGGCCGGGCTTCCTTGCGGCGCTCGCGTTTGGCGCCAAGGGTGGGTAGGGTGTCGGTGGGCAAAGGATCGTTTGTATATTACTGACTGACTGGTTAGTAATATAGCTTTTCGCCTTTGCGCCGTCAACCGCAAGGCCTGGCCATTACATCGGCGTGAACCGGCCGACCGCCAGGCCCAGGCATTCGCGCAGCACCTGCCGCGAAGCCAGCAGTCCTTGCGCGGAAGGCAGCCATTGCAGCAACCGGCTTTCGAAGGGCAGCGTGAACGCCATCGGCGCGGGCGTCACGACAAAGCCGGCGCGCTGAAAAGCGGCCACCGAGCGCGGCATGTGCCAGGCATCGGTGACCAGCGCAATGCGCTGCACGCCTTCGCGCATCAGCACGGGCGCGAGCAGGCGCGCATTGCTTGAAGTGTCGCGCGACACGGCTTCGCTCCAGCGCAGCGCAAAGCCAAAGTCCTGCTGCGCCACGCGCGCGGCGACGTCGGCCTCCGACGCCTGCTGCATGCCATCGGCCGCCCAGCCTGCGCCGCCGGTAAAGGCGAGCGGCAGGCCGGACTGGCGCGCCAGCCAGATGCCATAGCGCAGCCGGGCCGCTGTGGAAGGGGATGGTTGGGCCGTGCCGCCGTATTCGGGCGCTTCAGGCAGCAGGCCGCCGCCGAGCACGACGATGGCCTGGACTTTTCGGGCTTGCAGCTGGGCGACGGAAGCCGGTGCAAATTGCGGCAGCGCATGGCGCGCCAGCCACACCGCCGTGCCGTGGCAGCTGAGCCCCCACAGCGCCAGCAGCGACAGCGCGACCAGCGCCAAGCCGCCGCGCTTTTTCCTGAAAGCCAGCAGCACGCCCAGCAGCGCCAGCAGCAGCGGCGCCAGCGGCGGCATCAGCAGGCTGGTCAGCAGCGGTTTGAGCGCGCCCAGTTCCATCAATTACTATAAAAATAATAGCTGGATGTGCCCGCTGTACCTGCGCTAGATGCCTGAATGATCAATAAAATGCCTGCAGGCCGGTCTGCGCGCGGCCCAGGATCAATGCATGCACGTCATGCGTGCCTTCATAGGTGTTGACGGTTTCCAGGTTGATCATGTGGCGGATCACGTGGTATTCGTCATGGATGCCGTTGCCGCCGTGCATGTCGCGCGCCATGCGGGCAATGTCGAGCGACTTGCCGCAGGAATTGCGCTTGATCAGCGAGATCATCTCGGGCACGGCCCGGTCTTCGTCCATCAGCCGGCCGACGCGCAAACAAGCCTGCAGGCCGAGCGTGATTTCGGTTTGCATGTCGGCGAGCTTCTTTTGGATCAGCTGGGTCTGCGCCAGCGGACGGCCAAACTGGATGCGGTCCATGGTGTAGTTGCGGGCACGGAACCAGCAGTCTTCGGCCGCGCCGAGTGCACCCCAGGCGATGCCGTAGCGCGCTTTGTTCAGGCAGCCGAACGGGCCTTTGAGGCCGCTCACATTGGGCAGCAGGTTTTCAGCGGGCACAAACACGCCATCCATGACAATCTCGCCGGTGATGCTGGCGCGCAGGCTCATCTTGCCTTCGATCTTCGGGGCGCTCAGGCCCTTCATGCCCTTTTCGAGCACGAAGCCATGGATTGCTTCCTGGCCGCCGACCTTGCCGTCTTCGTCTTCAAGCTTGGCCCAGACCACGAACACGTCGGCGATCGGGCTGTTGGTGATCCACATCTTGGCGCCATTCAGGATGAAGCCGCCATCGACCGGCTTGGCGCGCGTCAGCATGCTGGCCGGGTCGGAGCCGTGGTTCGGTTCGGTCAGGCCGAAGCAGCCGACCCATTCGCCGGTGGCTAATTTTGGCAGGTACTTCTGCTTTTGCGCTTCGTTGCCGTAGGCGTTGATCGGGTGCATGACCAGCGACGACTGCACGCTGATGGCGCTGCGGTAGCCGCTGTCGACGCGCTCGACCTCGCGCGCCACCAGCCCGTAGCTGACGTAGTTCAGGCCGGCGCAGCCGTAGCCTTCAATCGTCGAGCCCAGAAAGCCCATGGCGCCGGCTTCGTTCATGATCTCGCGGTCGAACTTTTCGTGGCGCGCGGCCATCAGCACGCGCGGCTGGAGCTTTTCCTGGCAGAAGGCGTTGGCCGCCTCCTGCACCGCGCGCTCGTCGTCGGTGAGCTGCTCGGACAGAAAAAACGGGTCTTCCCAGTTGAATTTGGTTTTCATGGTGCGGTCCTTGAAGGTCGGTGGGGCGGGTGGATAAAGGGGCGTGGGCAAAGTGTAGGGGGAATGATTTTCTGCCTGCCTCGCGCCTGCATTGTTAGGCCATCATGAATACTTGTCCAATATCAATTAGCAATGCAACGATATATTATTTGTATCTATGGAATTCCGACACCTGCGCTATTTTTTGACTCTGGCTGAAGAGCTGCACTTTGGCCGGGCTGCGCGCCGGCTGTCCATTTCGCAGCCGCCGCTGTCGCTGAACATCCAGCAACTCGAAGCGTCGGTTGGCGCCCGGCTGTTCACGCGCAGCAGCAAATCTGTCGCGCTGACCGCCGCCGGCCTGGCTTTTGTTCCGGCCGCGCGGGCGCTACTCGACCAGGCGGCGCAGGCGGCCAACCATGCGCGGGACGTGGGGCAGGGCATGGCCGGCAGCCTGGCGATCGGCTTTGCCGGCACTATGCTCTACAGCGGCCTGCCCGGCATTTTGGAGCGTTTTCAGGCGCAGCATCCGCTGCTGCGGCTGATGCTCAAGGAACTCAGTTCGAGCGAGCAGCTGATCGAACTGGCGCATGACCGGCTCGACATCGGTTTTGTCCACACCACCCGCGTGCCGCCCGAGTTGTCGCAAATCCTGGTGTCCAGTCAGGCGCTGGTCGGCTGTCTGCCGGCCGGCCACCGGCTGGCGCAGCAGGCGACGCTGTCGCTCACGGCGCTGCAGGGCGAGCCGTTTGCCGTGGTGTCGCGCGCGGTGTCGCCTGATTACCATGAGCGCATCCTCGGTATTTGCACTGATGCTGGCTTTCACCCCGAGATTCGTTTTGAGCTGCGCCACTGGCTGAGCGTGGTGTCGCTGGTGTCGCAGGGCATGGGCGTGGCCTTGGTGCCGGCGGCGCTCAGCCAGTCGGCCATGGCGGGCACGGTGTTCATGCCGCTGGACCGCGCCACCACGCCCTATGACACGCATTGCCTGTGGAAAACCGCCCGCGACAATCCCGCGCTGGCATCCTTCGTGAAAGCCGTGCGCGATGCAAGTGCGCAGCCAAGCGGCTAAAGTGGCCGGTCAGCAAAAAGGAAACCATTCTCATGAGCGAATCACAAACCATCACCCTGGGCGGCGGCTGCTTCTGGTGTACCGAGGCGGTTTACGTCAAGGTGCGCGGCGTGCTTGACGTGGAGTCGGGCTACAGCAACGGCCAGGCGGCGCGGCCCAGCTATGAAGATGTCTGCACCGGCCGCACCGGCTGCAACGAGGTTGTGAAGCTGACCTATGACCCGGCGCAGATCACCCTGCGCGAGATATTGGAAATCTTTTTCGTCATCCACGACCCGACCAGCCTGAACCGCCAGGGCAACGACGCCGGCACGCAGTACCGCAGCGGCATCTATTTTGAGACGCCCGAACAGAAAGCGGTGGCCGACGACTTCATCCGCGAAGCCAGCCAGGACAAGACCTTTGGCAAGCCCATCGTGACCGAAGTGCTGCCGCTGGCGAATTACTGGCCGGCCGAAAACTATCACCAGGATTACTTCGAGAACAACCCGAACGGCGGCTACTGCGCCTTCGTGGTCGGACCGAAGGTCGAGAAATTTCGCAAGACGTTTGCGTCGCGGGTGAAAGACTGAAAAACCGGACGCGGCGCCAGACTTGACATGCTATTGAATAAATAGCTGTCCGTGCCCGCGCTCATTGCGCAAAAAGCCTGTTGGATGCACGAAAACCCAGCGCAGGGCTGACGCCATGCAGCGAGAGCTTTTCAGTGCTGACGCATGTTCGGTGCTTTCAGCGGTTTTTTTATTTCAGCGGCTGGCGTTCATTTTTTGCTGAAATCCGGTCGGCCTGCGGCAGTGGGAATTGGTAGAACCGGGCATTGAGGTAGGTGGCGACTTCCGTGATGTCGTCCTCGCTCCAGCTCAGGCCGGTGGTGGTTTGCCAGCGACGCACTTGCGTCTTGAGGCCGGTCCAGCTCTGCGCGGCCTGCTTGTCCCGCCAATGAAGCTGGGTGCTGTGGCAGGCGAGGCAATGCGTCGAATACAGCAACTCGCCGCGCGAAGGCTCGGACGGCGCCTGGGCTTGTGCAGGCGCCCAGCTTGTCAGGCAGGCCAGCAGGACAAGGAAAAAAGGCTTTTTGGCCATGCGAGGGTTTCCTATTTCTATTGCCGAGGTGGCAGGCAGCGGCTGGCCGCCTGTGCTTGTCAATCAGGCGCGCTGCTCGAACTCCCGGTCCCTGGCGCCTATCACGCCGGCGGCAAGATCGGCCAGTTCGCGCGTCAGCATTTCGAGTATGTCCTCCATGGTGACGATGCCGACCAGCCGGCCCTCGTCATCGGTGATCACCAGGCGGCGCAGGCGGTTGCTGCGCATCAGCCGCACGGCGTCCATGGCGTCCATCTCGGGGCTGGCCGTGACCAGTGGGGCCGACATGATGTCGCCGGCGGTGAATATCGCCGGGTCCAGCCCTTCGGCCATCAGCGCCAGCACCAGGTCCCGGTCGGTGACGATGCCCAGCGGCCTGACCTTTTCCAGTGCATCGACCACGATCAGCGCGCCCACATGGTGCTTTCGCATCAGCTGGGCGGCCGCCAGCGCGGTGGTTTCGGGTTCCGCGACGGCCACCATGACCGTCGCAAAGTCTCTCAAGCGGGTAGGCATGTGAACTCTCCTTTGGGTCAGACGCCTGGCCTGGACTCGGGCGGCGTCTGGACGTTTTGACGGGCGGAAATTCCTGCTGTCTTCAAGCCACCACTTTAGGCAGGCTTGCGCGGCCTGACTTGAGGTGGCGCAAACAAAAGGCGGATGCCTGCCTGTCCATGGCCCATGAAGCGGTATCAGTTGCCGCGCATTCCCGCCGCCAGTTGCGTGACGTTGTGGCGCATCAGCTTGAGGTAGCTGTCCGCCGGTCCGCTTGTGGCTGACAGCGCATCCACATACAGCGCAGGCCCGACGCTCACGCCCGCGTCCTTGCTAAGCTGGGCCAGCAGCCGGGGATTGCTCATGTTTTCGACGAACACGGCCTTGATCTTTTCGCGCTGGATTTGTTTGATGAGCTGCGCCACTTCTTTGGCGCTGGGCTCGGCGTCGGTCGATACGCCTTGAGGGGCTAAAAATTTTATCTGGTACTGCACCGCAAAGTAGCCAAACGCATCGTGCGAGGTGATCACCTTGCGCTTGTCGGCAGGAATCACTGCGAACTGCACCTTGGCCCAGGCGTCCAGCGTCTGCAGCTCCTTGACGTAGGCGCTGGCGTTGGCCTGGTAGATGGCAGCGCCTGCCGGGTCAACCTTGGACAGACCCGCGACGATGTTGCGTGCGTACAGCACGACGTTGTTCGGGTTTTGCCAGGCGTGGGGGTCGGCCTCGTCATGCTGACGGCCTTTGTCTTTATGGCCTTTTTCTTCAGCCATCAAGAGTGGCTTCACGCCTTTCGATGCCACCACGGTCTCGCCCTTGTAGCCGGCTGATTTGGCGAGCTTTTGCGCCCAGGGCTCAAAGCCCAGGCCATTGGTGACCAGCAGCCGGCTTTGCACAATGGCCCTGGCATCGGCCGGTTTGGGGGTGAACGCATGGGCATCCTGGTCAGGTCCGACCAGCGTGGAGACGCTGACCCGGTCGCCGCCGACCACGCGCACCAGGTCGCCCAGAATGCTGAAGCTGGCCACGACCGGGATCGGCTCGGCGGCAAAGCTGGCGCCCGACAGTAGGGCGGCGCTGGCAATGCCGGCTAGCAGGAGTTTGCGAAATACACGGTTCATGGGGTGACCTTTGAAAAAAGAGAAAAAATGAACGGAGACCTCACGCCTCACGCCTCACGCCTCACGCCTCACGCCACACGGTGCCGGCTGGCCCACACGCGCGGCAGCCAGCCGCCCGGCGCCACCAGCAGCGACATGAAGTACAGCGCGCCAGCGCAACCAATGATGGTCGGGCCCGAAGGCGCGTCGAGGTGGTAGGACAGCAGCAGCCCGGTGCTGCTGGCCAGCATCGCCTGCACGCTGGCGTTGACCAGCTGCGCGGGCAGCGTGTCGTGCCAGAGCCGGCTTGACACGGCGGGCAGCATCATCAGCCCGACCGCCATCAGCGTGCCCAAGGTCTGGAAACCCGCCACCAGGTTGATCACGACCAGCATCAAGAAACCCTGCTGCCAGAGCCAGCCGCGCCGCCCCGCAGCGCCCAGGAACACCGGATCAAAACTTTCCAGCACCAGGCCCCGGTACATCGCGGCCAGCAGCAGCACGCTGACCGAGGAAACGCCGGCCACCATCAGCAAGCCCTCGCGGTCCACGCCCAGCGCGCTGCCAAACAAAATGTGCAGCAGGTCCAGCTGGGTGCCGTGGCCCGAGATCAGCGTCACGCCCAGCGCCAGCGCCACCAGGTAAATCGCGGCCAGGCTGGCGTCTTCCTTGAGCACGGTGAAGCGCGTGACCAGCCCGGCAAGGGCCGCCACCGCCATGCCCGCCGCCACGCCGCCCATGGCCATGGCGGTCAGCGACAGGCCGCTCAGCATGAAGCCGATGGCCACACCCGGCAGCACCGCGTGGCTGAGCGCGTCGCCCAGCAGGCTCATGCGCCGCAGCGTCAGAAACACGCCCAGCGGCGCGGCGCTGAGCGACAGCGCCAGCGTGGCGACGAGCGCGCGGCGCATGAAGGCGAATTCGGCGAACGGGGAAATCGCCGTGTCCCACAGCCAGGCGGCCAAGGCGGCCATCATGCGGCCGCTTTCGGTGCAGCCACCTTGCGCGCGTCCAGCGTGTCGGCGCCGCAAAGATCGGCGTTCTCGTCCCAGGCTTCGGCCATGGCGCGGGCGCGTCGCAGATTTGGCTCGGTCAGCACCTCGCCGGTGGCGCCCCAGCCGACCAGTTCGCGCGCCAGCAGCAGCGTGCTGGGGAAATACTCGCGCACCAGGTGATCGTCATGCAGCACGGCGACCACCGTGCGCCGCTGCTGGTGCCACTGCCGCACCAGCGCCAGCAGGGCAGCGGTGGTTTTGGCATCGACCGCGTTAAAGGGCTCGTCGAGCAGGATCAGCTCGGCGTCCTGCACCAGCATGCGGGCAAACATGACCCGTTGCAATTGTCCGCTCGACAGGCTGCCGATGGTGCGGCGCTCAAAGCCCTCCAGCCCGACAGCCTGGAGCGCGGCATCGACGCGCTCCAGCATGCGCCGGGTGACGGCGCCCCACGCGCCGGTGCTGCCCCAGCAGCCCAGCAGCGCGCAGTCGCGCACGTCGATGGGAAAGCTGCGGTCGATGTCGGCCACCTGCGGCAGGTAGGCGATGCGTTCGCGCGGCGGCAGCACCGTCAGCGCGCCGCCGGAGCGCCCGCCTTCAATCGGCAGCAGGCCGACGATGCTTTTGAGCAGCGTGCTTTTGCCCGAGCCATTGGGCCCGACCACGGCGGTCAGCGAGCCCGGTGCAAAGCAGCCGCTGATGTGGTGCAGCGCCGGATGGCTGCGGTAGCTGACCGTGAGGTCGCGCAGCGACACCACCGGGCCGGCCGCTACCACGGGGCGACTTCCACCTGCGCCCAGGCCACCGCCAGCCACAGCAGCGCCACGGCGGGCAGCACGGCCAGCACCCGCAGCCAGGCCGGCCAGGCCAGCACGCTGGCGGCGCGGGAAGGGGTGGAGCGGTGCGCGGAAACTGTTTGCGAAGTCATGGCTTTCCAGAAATGAAGGCGGGCGAGCCGCAGGTTGCGGTAATAATGCAACTAGATTGCGGTAGATTGTAACGCAACTGAATTGCATTAAAAGCGAATTACAAGCGAGTGAACATCCATCTATGGCCTCTTTCCAGTCTCCCGAATCCGCCCGGCTCGACCCTATCGACGCGCTGCTGTCGGCCCACGGCCTGCGGCGCACGGCGGCGGCGCGGCTGGTGCTGGGCTGGCTGCTGGCGCATCCCGACACCAGCTATACCCACGCGCAGCTGCAGACGGCACTCAGCGGCGAAGGCCCTTTGGTGCTGGACCGTGTCACGCTGTACCGGCTGATCGACCGGCTGACGCAGGTCGGCCTGCTGCTGTGCCGTGTCGATGCCAGCCGGGTACGCCGCTACCAGGCGATGCCGGCCAGCGTGCAGGCCATGCCGCACTTCCAATGCCAGAGCTGCCACCGCGACAGCCCTCTGGGGAGCGCCTTGAAGGGCAATGCGCTGGACCTGGATCGGGCGGCGCAGACCGCCATCGAGGCGCTCACGGCCCTGGGCTACCAGGGCATGAGCCTGGACTTTGCCGTGCGCGGCGTTTGCGCCGACTGTGCTACCAGCGGGCCAGAGTGAACGACATGATGGAAGTTAGGCCCCCACGCTCCCCACTGCGTGTGGTTCGCTGCCCCCCGAGGGGGCCGCCCCGCCTGCGGCCTGGCAAAGCCAGTTCCGCGGCCGGAGCTTGCACGGGCGGGTGAAGGGGGCAGGTTCCGGCTTTCCCTGCTGCATGTGGTTCGCTGCCCCCCGAGGGGGTCGCCCCGCCTGCGGCCTGGCAAAGCCAGTTCCGCGGCCGGAGCTTGCACGGGCGGGTGAAGGGGGCAGGTTCCGGCTTTCCCTGCTGCATGTGGTTCGCTGCCCCCCGAGGGGGTCGCCCCGCCTGCGGCCTGGCAAAGCCAGTTCCGCGGCCGGAGCTTGCACGGGCGGGTGAAGGGGGCAGGTTCCGGCTTTCCCTGCTGCATGTGGTTCGCTGCCCCCCGAGGGGGCCGCCCCGCCTGCGGCCTGGCAAAGCCAGTTCCGTGGCCGGAGCTTGCACGGGCGGGTGAAGGGGGCAGGTTCCGGCTTTCCCTGCTGCATGTGGTTCGCTGCCCCCCGAGGGGGCCGCCCCGCCTGCGGCTTGGCAAAGCCAGTTCCGTGGCCGGAGCTTGCACGGGCGGGTGAAGGGGGCAGGTTCCGGCTTTCCCCGCTGCGTGTGGTGTGCGGTGTGCGCTGGCCGTGGCCGCGACGGCCTGCTGGGTCAGCTTGCTGATTTTTGAATGAGTCCGGCCGCCGGGCCGGGCGGCGGCGCTGAAAACACCATCATCATCAGTGCATCCGTCCTGATGGACGATTTCATTTTTTCAAAACTCAGGTACGCTTTCTTCCATGAACCTGCCAAAAATAAACAAGCCTTTCGCCATGATCCGGGAATTTCACCTGGCCGACTGGTTCACGCTGGCCAATGCCATCTGCGGCATCGGGGCCTTGTTTTCTATGATGACCTACCTCCAGGTGAACGACGTCCGGCACATCTACTTTGCCTGCTGGCTGGTCGTGGCCGCGCTGATTTTCGATGTGCTGGACGGGCGCGTTGCCCGCTGGCGGCAGAAAACCTCGGCCATGGGCCGGGAACTCGACTCGCTGGCCGACATCATCTCCTTCGGCGTCGCCCCGGCGGTGATTGCCTACGGCTGCGGCATGCAAGGGCTCTACGACCGCATCATCCTGGCCGGTTTCGTCGCCTGCGGCGTTTCCCGGCTGGCACGCTACAACGTCACGGCCGAGTCGCTGACCGGCGACGGCGACAAGGTCAAGTATTTCGAGGGAACGCCTATTCCGACATCGCTGGTATTGGTCATGGTGATGCTGGTGGCCGCCTGGCAAGGCGCGGTGCAGGGTTCGCTGTGGTTTGGGCAGGTGGAGTTCGGCGGCTTCACGCTGCATCCGCTGGTGCTGCTGTTCGCGCTGTCCGGCTCGCTGATGGTCAGCCGCATCCGCTTTCCCAAGCTCTGAGCTGGGGCTTCTGGCGGATTTTTCCTGGCAGTAAGCGCCAATCGGCCGGTGAACCGCGATGCACTTTCGCCTGGCCGCCGACTTCGTCTTGCTGCTTCACCTGGCCTTCATCGGGTTTGCCGTCTTCGGCGGATTGCTGGCCTTCAGGTGGCGCTGGCTGCCGCTGATTCATCTGCCTACCGTGGCCTGGGCTGTTTATGTGGAGCTGACGGGTGGCCTCTGCCCGCTGACGTCTGTGGAAAACAGTTTTCGCCTCAGCGCCGGCCAATCGGGTTATGCCGAGAGCTTTGTCGAACACTATCTGCTGGCCCTGATCTATCCGCCAGGCCTGACGCGTGACATCCAGTGGGTTCTGGCCGCCGTGGTGGCCGGCATCAACATCGCCATCTATTCATGGCTGGCCTTTCGCCAGCACTCAAGCATCAAGAAACCGGGTGTTTGAAAAATGCTTGTGTACTGCCCTCAGCGTCTTGCGCAACCGCAGCAGGGCGAAATCATGGCTTTGGCTGTGAGGGTTATCGCAGCCAGCAGTGCGCTTCCTCCGCTCCAATTTGATAATATTTCTCGTCAATATTTTTTGATATTTACCGGAGATTCCCATGAAAAAAATCATCACCGTAATGGCCATGGCCGCCTCGTCACTGGCCTTTGCCAGCAGCTGCCCCATGCACATGAAAGAAATCGACGCCAAGCTTGCAACCAGCCCATCGGTTGCGGCCACTGACATGGAGAAAGTCAAAAAGCTGCGCGCCGATGGCGAGGCATTCCACAAGGCGGGCAAGCATGCAGAGTCTGAAAAGGCCTTGGGCGACGCCAAGAAGCTCCTGGGAATCTAAGCCTGCGTCCTGCTTGCGCAGCAGGCAGATCGCCTGCAACCATTGAGAATTGGCGGCCCGGCGCACCATCCGCCGGGCTGGCCAATTTGCCTTACCAGTCTTCCTTCACCGCCAACACCGCGTCCCTGCCGGCGGCCGCGCGTCCGGCCAGCCAAGCGGTCAGCGTGCCGGCCAGCACCACTGCAGTGCACAGCAGCACCAGCCGCCCCCACGGCACCTGCAAGTCCATGGTCCAGTGAAAGCTTTGCGGATTGACGACAAACACCAGCACGGTGGACACCGCCAGGCCCAGCGCCAGTCCGGCCAGCGCGCCAATCACCGTCCAGGCAGCGCCTTCGCCCGCCACCACGCTCAGGATCTGCCGCCGCGTCAGGCCCAGGTGCGCGAGCAGGCCGAACTCCTTGCGCCGCGCCAGCACCTGCGCGCTGAAGCTGGCCGCTACGCCGAACAGGCCAATGGCAATCGCCACGCCCTGCAGCCAGTAGGTCACGGCAAAGCTGCGGTCGAAAATCTTCAGGGAAATGGCGCGGATCTGGCTGCTTGATGCCATTTCCAGCAAGGCGCCGCTGCCGCCTGACTGGCGGTCGGCCAGGCCGCGAATCGACAGCTGCACCTCGGCGTCTGGCACGGCACCGTCGATCCACAGCGCCAGGTCGTTGACCCGCATGTCGCCGCTCAGGCGTTCAAAGTCGCGCTGGGCTATGGTGATGGCGCCAAACTGCCTTGCATAGTCGCGCCACACGCCGGCGACGAAGAATTGCTGGTTTGCTATTAAATCCGTAGCTGCTTGCGCTCGTCCCGCTTGCGCAAAAGCACTAAAAGCCTGTGAAAGCGGCGCAAACACCGTGCCGGGTGTGGCGCCGTACAGGTCCACCATCGCCTCACTGACGTAAATGCCGATCTGCCCGCTGGGCACCGCGAGCGCCGCGCCGACCAGCGGCAGGTCGGTGGCCGGGTTGTCGATGGGCCGCGAGATCAGCGTGACCGCTGGCTTGGCAGCATCGAGCAGCAGCGGCAGGTTGCGCAGCGTGCTGACCCGCGCCACGCCGGGCAGGCCGCCGAGCGCCGTGACAAACCCGGGCGAAAAATAAGCGGTGTCGCTGGCCGAGGCGCTCAGCGTGGAGCGCACGTACAGGTCGGCCGGCAGCACCGTGTCCAGCCAGTGGGTGACCGAGCCGCGAAAACTCGCCACCATCACCGTCAGCGCCACGGCCAGGCTGAGCGACGCGACCACGCCGCTGACCGCCACGGCCGCGCTTTCGCGCACCCGGCGCGCGCGCTCGACCGCCAGCAGCGGCAGCAGGCGATGCGCCACCCACGGGCTGAGCCGGTCGTACAGCAGCGTGATCAGCCAGGGCAGCGCGGTGATGCCGCCGATCAGCAGCAGCGCCACCGAAACATAAGCCGCCAGCGGAATGCCGAACACCGGCGGCAGCATGGCCAGCAGGGAGCCGGCCGCGATCAGGAAAATGCTCAGCCAGCGGCCTGCACCCGAAGCAGGCGCCAGGCCCAGACCCTTAAGGGTTTGCGCCGGCGGCAGCTTTTGCGCCGCCCGTGCAGGCCACCAGCCACCCACGCCGGCCGCCGCCACGCCCAGCGCGCCGTAGCCCAGCGCGGCGCCGCTGCTCCACTGCAGCGTCGGCGCCACGCCGGAAAAATAGCCGCCGCCCAAGTCGCCACCCAGCAGGCGCAGCGCCAGCGCCGCCAGTCCGCCGCCCAGCGCGATGCCGGCCAGGCTGCCGACGATGCCCAGCGCCAGCGACTCGATCAGCACCAGCTGCAGGCGCTCGCGGCCGGTCAGTCCGAGCACGCCGAGCAGCGCAAACTGCTGCGCCCGCTTGGCCACGCTGAGCGACAGCACCGAAAACACCAAAAAAGCGCCGGTGAACAGCGCCACCAGCGCCAGCACCGTGAGGTTGACGCGGTAGGCGCGCGACAGGTTGCTGACGCGCTCGGCGGCGTCGCCGGGCGCGGTGGCGGTGATGCCGGCCGGCAGCTGCAGGCTGTCGATGAAGCGGCGGGTGTCGGCGCCCGCCCTGAGCCGCACGTCGATGCGCGACAGCTGGCCGCTGCGGCCAAACAGCTCCTGCGCCGCGCCAATGTCCATCACCGCCAGCGGCCCGCCGCCGGCGTTCACGCTGCCCGCCACGCTGACGCCGCGCAGCTGCAGGCCGTCCTGCAGCTGCAGCCGGTCGCTGGCGAAGACCCGGCGCGCTGCAGGGTTCAGAAACACCGTGGCGGGCGCGAACAGCGCCATCCGGTCGGCGTCCTTCGCGGGCACCGGCATCAGACTGGGCGCCACCGACGCCACGGCCAGCGCATCGATGCCGATGATGCGCAAGGGCTGGCGTTTGGACCGGTCGCCGTTTTCATCGAGCGCATAAGTTGACAGCTCTAGCACCGGGCTGGCCATGGTCACCTGCGGATGGTTGGCCACCTGGGCATACAGCGCCTCGTCAAAGCTGCCCTGCACGGCCCGCAGTTCCAGGTCCGGCTGGCCGTTGACCGCGCGCACCGCCTGCGAGAACTCGCTGAGCGCCGAGGCATTGATCAGGTGCACGGAAAACGCCAGCGCCACGCCCAGCATCACCGCGACGACGGCGGCCACGCTGCGCCACGGGTGGTGGCGCAGCTCCTGCCAGGAAAAGGTTTGCAGCAGGGCGCGCATGGGCTGGGTGCTTGCCATGCCTCAGGCCGAGATGCCGGTACTGCTCAGGTGCAGCACCCGGTCGGCGCGCGCGGCGGCGGCGACCGAATGCGTCACCAGCACCATGGCCGCGCCATGTTCGCGGGTCTGGGCGATCAGCGCGTCCATCACCTTGGCGGCGGTGGCCGGGTCGAGGTTGCCGGTCGGCTCGTCGGCCAGCAGCAGGCCGGGCCGATGCACCAGCGCCCGGGCAATCGCCACGCGCTGCAGTTGCCCGCCGCTCAGCTGCTGCGGCAGGCGCTGGCCCAGTCCACCCAGGCCGACGGCTTGGAGCAGCGCCTCGACGCGCGCGTCGTCGGGCTCGCCCAGCAGCAGCAGCGGCAGGGCGACGTTCTGCGCCACGTCCAGGTGCGGCAGCACATGAAAGGCCTGGAACACAAAGCCGACCTGGCGGCGGCGCAGCAGGGCGCGCTGGTCGTCGCTCATTTGCCCCAGGTCGGCGCCGCCCAGGCTGACCGTGCCTTCGTCCCAGCTGTCGAGCCCGGCCATGCAGTTGAGCAGCGTGGACTTGCCCACGCCCGACTCGCCGACGATGGCGACGAATTCGCCGGGCGCCACGTCAAGGGTGACCTGGCTGAACACGGCCGTGTCGCCGTAGCGCTTGCAGAGATTGTTGATGCGCAAGCTCATGCGAAGGCCCTGGCTTCGACCTTGACCAGCGCAAGCACCTGTTCGAGCGCCGTGGGGTCATCGCAGGCGACGACGCGGCGCTGCGGCATCGACCGCAGCCAGGTGATCTGCCGCTTGGCCAGCTGGCGCGTGGCAAAAATGCCCTTGTCGCGCAACTCGGTCCATTCGAGGGCAGAAAGGCTGCCGTCCAGTCCGCGCGCCTCGTGCGCGTCCAGTATTTCCCAGGCCTGGCGGTAGCCGACGCAGCGCATGGCCGGCAGGTCGGCCGTCAGGTCGCCGCGCGCGCGCAGCGCCCTGACTTCCTCGACAAAGCCCGAAGCCAGCATGGCATCGAAACGCCGGGCAATGCGCGCGTGCAGCCAGGCGCGATCCGCCGGTTCCAGGGAAATAAGTGCAGTTCCGCTTATCCCGCCTGCGTTGTCAGCTATGTTTTTAGCAGCGTTTCTTTGGTGAAAGAAAGACAGCGGCTGGCCCGACACCCGGAACACTTCGAGCGCCCGCGAGATGCGCTGCGAATCGTTCGGCGCCAGCCGATCCGCCGTGAGCGGGTCCACCCGCGCCAGCTCGGCATGCAGCGATGGCCAGCCTTTGTCAGCCGCTTCCAGCGCCAGCACGGCGCGCACCGCCTGGTCGGCGGGCGGCATGTCGTCCAGTCCGTCAAACAGCGCCTTGAAGTACAGCATGGTGCCGCCGACCAGCAGCGGCAGATGGCCGCGCGCGCTGATCTCCGCAATCAGCCGCCGGGCGTCGTGCACGAACTCGGCGGCGCTGTAGGCGTTGAGCGGGTCGCGGATGTCGATCAGGTGGTGCGGCACGGCGGCCAGCTCGTCCATGCTGGGCTTGGCCGTGCCGATGTCCATGCCGCGATAGACCAGCGCCGAATCGACGCTGATGATCTCGACCGGGCAGGTGTCGGCGTAGTGCCGGGCAATCGCCAGCGCGGCCGCCGTCTTGCCCGATGCGGTGGGGCCAGCCAGCGCGATGCAGCGCAGGCTCGGGGGGGGCGCGGTGCGCGCCGACTCAAAAGAAACAGACATGCGGGCTAGGCTACCAGAAAGGCGCCGGGCCCATCAGTGCACGGCGAGCATTTCAGCGCTGCCGGGACGCGCGCCAAACAAGCCGGCCAGCGCCACGCGGTACTGCGCCTGGCCCAATGCGTTGGTGTTGTGGTGCGAGCCGCCTTCCACCAGCACAAAAGCCTTGGGTTGCTGCGCCGCTTCATACAGCCTGCGGCCCAGCGCCGGCTGGATCAAGCGGTCGTCCGAGCCATGCACCACCAGCAGCGGCGAGCCCAGGCGGGTCACCTTGTCCACCGATTCGAAAGGCTGGGTGATCAGCAGGCGCAGCGGCAGCCAGCCCCATTTCATGGTGCCGACCACATCGGCGATCGAGGTGAAGGTGCCTTCGACAATGGTGCCGGCCTCGCTGTCCACCTGCGAAGCCAGTTCGATGGCGACCGCGCCGCCCAGCGAATGGCCAAAGATGTAGCGCGGCTGGCCGGGTTGCCGCGCGCCCAGCCAGTCCCAGGCGGCTCTGGCGTCTTCGGCGGCCATGTTTTCCGAGGGCAGGCCGGGCGAGCTTTTGCCGAAACCCCGGTAATCGACCGCCAGCACCGAAAAGCCCAGCTCCTGCATGCGGCGGATGCGCGGCGCCGAGCCTTCGACGTTCCAGCGGGCGCCGTGCAGGTACAGCATCAAGGGCGCCTTGGCGCCGTTCCAGCCGCGCTGCCCGTTGCCTGCCGGCAGCCACAGCCCGTGCAGCTTGACCGGCTGGCCCGTGGCGGCTGAATCAAAGTCGATCCAGACGTCCTTCATGTCCTGCCTCAGCGACGCGCTGGCGCCCCAGCTGCGGTCGCTGGGCTGAAAGATCCAGCCGCGCTGTTTTTCGTCGAGGGTGGTGCATCCGGCCAGAACGGCCAATGCCAATGCGAGGGAGGAAATGAGGGGCCAGTGTTTCATTGACTTGAACTGACCCGCCTTGAAACAAAAAGTTCTGGCCTGTGAAACTGAAACTGACGAAGTTCCGGTAAAGCCGGCTGCCGGCGGCAAGGTCAGAAGCAGTCTGCAATCGCATCCAGCGGCTTGCCCGCAGCGCTTGGGAGGCCTGTTCAACAACCGGCTGCCAGGGAGCCGCTGTCCTACACTTCAGCCATGATGATCACCGGTTTTGCCACCCCTTCCACTGCCGCCCGCGTCTTGGGCCTGGCCGGCTTGCTGCCTTTCATCGCGGGCGCCGCTGCGCTGGCTGGACTGGAAGCGCCCGGCCTTCGCGCCTGGGCGGCAACGGCGCTGGTGGCCTACGGCGCGCTGATCGCCACTTTTCTGGGTGGCATTCACTGGGGGCTGGCGATGCGGGGCGTGCAGCCCGTCAGCGTGCGCCTGGGCTGGGGCGTTTCGCCCAGCCTGCTGGCGTGGGTGGCCCTGCTGTTGCCGGTCAATCTGGGGCTGGGGCTGCTGGCCGCGCTGCTGGCGGCCTGCTATGCGGTGGACCGAACGCTGTATGCCAGCGCCGGGCTGTCGGGCTGGCTGGGCCTTCGCCTGCAACTCACCAGCGTGGCCACCTTGAGTTGCCTGGCCGGCGCCTGGGTGGCGCGTTAAGCCAACTTGGCGGGTTGAGGACTTCAGCGTCCGCGCAAAAACAGGCTGTCGAGTTCCTTCAGGCTGACCTGGCGCCAGGTCGGCCGGCCGTGGTTGCACTGGTCGGAGCGCTCGGTCGCTTCCATCTGGCGCAGAAGTGCATTCATTTCATCGACGGTCAGCCGCCGGTTGGCGCGCACCGCGCCGTGGCAGGCCATGGTGCCGAGCAGTTCGTGGTGCGCCCGCTCGACCACGGTGCTGGCCTCCACCTGCGCCAGTTCGGCCAGCACGCTTCTAGCCAGTTCCACCGCGTCACCGGCCGCCAGGCTGGTCGGAACGGCGCGCACCGCCAGCGTTTTGGGCGAAAACGGCGTGATTTCCAGGCCCAGCAGGGCTAGCGTGTCGATGCAGGCTTCGGCTGTCGCCACTTCGTGCGGCGTGGCGGCAAACGTCGCGGGAATCAAGAGCGGCTGGCTGGCGATGCGCGCGCTGTCGAACTGGCTTTTCAGCCGTTCATAGACGATGCGCTCGTGGGCTGCATGCATGTCCACGATGACCAGGCCTTGGGCGTTTTCGGCCAGGATGTAGACGCCCTGCAACTGCGCCAGGGCGCGGCCCAGCGGCCAGTCGCCGTGGGGCAGGGCGGGTTCTAGCGGCGGGCCGGACGGCTGGGTTTCACTGGCGGCTGGCGCTCCGGGCGCGGCACGCTCGGGTGCAGCGGGCCGTGCCGTGCCGGGCGACACCGGCCACAAGGCTTCAAAGTCCGAAACGCGGTTTGTCTGGTTTGCTCCGAATTTAATAGCTGGTTGCGCCCACCCCTGCTGCGCAAAAGCCTGTTTTGGCATTAAATTTTGGTTCAGCGAAGGCTGATGCGATGCCTCGGCGGGCGCCGCACCGGCGCGGGGCGCTGCCAGCGCATCCTGCACGCCATGGCGCACCGCCTGGTGCACCTCGCGGCTGTCGCGAAAGCGCACCTCGATCTTGGTCGGATGCACATTCATATCGACCCGCGCTGGGTCGATCTCGACATACAGCGCATACACCGGCTGGCGGTGGCCGTGCAGCACATCCTCGTAGGCGCTGCGGGCGGCATGGGCCAGCACCTTGTCGCGCACGAAGCGGCCGTTGACATAGGCAAACTGCTGGTCGGCGCGCGAGCGGGCAGCGTCGGGAATGCCGGCCCGGCCCCAGACGCGCACGGCGGGCTGGCCATCGGCCCGCAGCGCGCTGCTTTCGTAATGCACCGCCACCGACTGCTCGACGAATTCGGCGCCCAGCACATCGGCCAGCCGCTGCTCGTGGTGCGCCAGGCTGTGCTCGCTGGCCAATGCGCCGGTGCAGGCGCGCCACTGCTCGACCAGCTTGCCTTCGTGCCAGATGGCAAAGCCGACATCGGGTCGCACCAGGGCATGGCGGCGAACGGCTTCGATGCAGTGCGCCAGTTCGGTGGCATCGGTTTTCAAAAACTTGCGCCGCGCCGGCGTGGCGTAGAACAGCTCGCGCACCTCGACGCTGGTGCCGCGCGCGCGGGGCGCCGGCTTCAGCTCGCCGGTGCGGCCGTCCAACTGCCAGGCGTGCTCGGTGTCCAGCGTGCGCGAGATCAGGCTCATGTCGGCGATCGAGTTGATCGCGGCCAGCGCCTCGCCCCGAAAACCCATGGTGCCGACGGCCTCCAGGTCCTGCAGCGACGCGATCTTGCTGGTCGCATGGCGGCGCAGCGCCACCGGCAGTTCCTCTCTGGCAATGCCCTGGCCGTCGTCCTCGACCCCAATCAGCCGCACGCCGCCTGCCGACAGGCGCACCGTGACCTGCGTGGCGCCGGCATCGAGCGCGTTGTCGAGCAATTCGCGCACCACTGACGCCGGGCGCTCCACCACCTCGCCGGCGGCAATCTGGCTGATCAGTTCATCGGGAAGGTCGCGGATGGGGCGGCGCGCGGCCGGGTCTTGAGGCGTCATGAGGCGCCGATTTTAGGCGCAGCAGCCCGTTGGCCCCCCTTGGCTGCAGGGCATGGCTTTGCTGAAGGCGCATGCCGCGCGGGCGGTTTTCCGCGCGGCTGATCAGGACAGCGGCAAAAAGCCGTGGCGGACCTGTCAAAATCACGACCATGGAACTAGCCGCCTTTCTCATCGATTTCATCCTTCATGTCGACAAGCACCTGGAAACCTTCGTGGCCAGCTATGGCTTGTGGGTCTATGCGCTGCTCTTTTTGATCATCTTTGTCGAGACCGGCGTGGTCGTGATGCCGTTTTTGCCCGGTGATTCGCTGCTGTTCGTGGTCGGCGCGATGTGCGGCGTCGGCCTGATGAGCTATCCGCTGGCCGTGGGCCTGCTGTTTGTGGCGGCGGTGCTGGGCGACCAGTGCAACTACTCGATTGGCCGCTACATCGGGCCCAAGGTGTTCCAGTGGGAAGACTCGCGCTTTTTCAACAAGCGGGCGTTCAACCAGGCGCATGCGTTTTACGAGCGCTATGGCGGCGTGACCATCATCGCCGCGCGCTTCATGCCCTTTTTGCGCACCTTCGCGCCTTTTGTTGCCGGCATTTCGCACATGAGCCGTGGCAAGTTCTCGCTGTTCAATGTCGTCGGCGCGGCCTTGTGGGTCGGCGGCATCGTCACAGTCGGCTACGCGTTTGGCAATGTTCCTTTTGTCAAGGCAAACCTGGACAAGATCATCTGGGCGATGATCCTGGTGCCCGGACTGCTCGTGCTTTTTGGCGCCTGGCGGGCACGGCGCCAGGCTGGCAGCTCGCCGGTCCAGCCTTGAATCCTGCGCGTCGTTCTGGCGGGCACGGCCTTGCGCGCCGTGCCCGCCAGGCCGCGCTGCGCTTTTTTGAATAATAACGATGACGATGACGATGACGATGACGATGACGATGCTCCTTTGCGCCGTGCGCACCCTGCCCGAACTGCTCGCTTTCCGGCTGGCGCAGAGCCCCGGGGGAGCGGCTTACCGCGAATTTGACGAGGCCGCCGGCCAATGGCAGACGACACGCTGGGCCGAGGCCGGCGCGCGCATCGCGCAGTGGGCTAGTGCGCTGGCGGCGATGCGACTGGAGCGGCAGGCGCGCATTGCCATTTTGCTGCCCAACGGCCTGGACGCTGTTTGCATCGACCAGGCCGCGCTGTCACTGAGCCTGGTGCCGGTGCCGCTGCATGCCATCGACAACCCTGGCAGCATTGCCTACATCCTGTCGGACTGCGAGGCGTCGGTGGCAATGGTGTCCAGCCTGGCCCAGTGGCGCGCCATCGAAGGCGTCGGCCTGGCGCTGCCGGCGCTCAGGCAGGTGGTCGTGACGGCGCTTGATGCCTTGCCGCTTGGTCCCGCCGGCGCTGGCGTGCCGGTGGTTTCGCTGGCTGATTGGCTCGCGGCGGGGCAGGGCCTGCCGCATGCCGTGCAGCCGCCCGATGCCGGCGACCTGGCGGCCATCGTCTACACCTCGGGAACCACCGGCAAGCCCAAGGGCGTGATGCTGACGCATGCGAACGTGGTGTCCAACGTGCTTGCCATATTGGCGCGCGTGGTGCCGACGTCGGATGATGTATTTTTGTCCTTCCTGCCGCTGTCGCACACCTTCGAGCGCACGGCCGGTTATTACCTGCCGCTGGCCACCGGCAGTTGCGTGGCCTATGCGCGTTCGGTGGCCTTGCTGGCCGAAGACCTCAAGACGGTTCGGCCGACAGTGCTGGTCTCGGTGCCACGCATCTATGAGCGGGTGTTCGGCAAATTACAGGAGTCGCTGGCCGGCTCGGTGTTCAAAACGCGCTTGTTTCATGCCGCGCAGGCCGTGGGCTGGCGGCGCTTTTGCAAGGCCCAGCGCCTTAAACTGGCCGACGGCGAAGGCAGCGTCTGGTCAGTGCTGGACCCGCTGCTGTGGCCTTTGCTCGACCGGCTGGTAGCTGGCAAGCTGCGGGCGCAGTTCGGCGGGCGGGTGCGCGTGGCGGTGAGTGGCGGTGCGCCGCTGTCGCATGCTGTGGCGCGCTGCTTTCTGGGGCTGGGCTTGCCGCTGCTGCAGGGCTACGGCATGACGGAAACCTCACCGGTGGTGGCGGCCAACGGCGTCGATGACAACGACCCGGCAACGATCGGCCGCCCGTTGCCGGGTGTCGAGGTGCGCATCGCAGGCAACCGCGAATTGCAGGTGCGCGGCCCGTCGGTAATGCAAGGCTACTGGAAGCGCGCCGACGACACGGCCCGCGTCATGACGCCGGACGGCTGGCTGTCCACCGGCGACCAGGCCGACATGCAGGACGGCCGCATCCGCATCATGGGCCGGATCAAGGAAATCATCGTGACATCGACCGGCGAAAAGGTGCCGCCTGGCGATCTGGAACTGGCGATTGCGGTCGATCCGCTGTTCGCGCAGGTGCTGGTGGTCGGCGAGAACCAGCCCTTCATCGCCTGCGTGGCGGTGGTCAACCCGGTTGAATGGCAGCGTCTGGCGGCTTCTCTTGGCATGGATGCTGACGCCAGCCTGAACCAGCCGGCCGTCCACCGGGAGGCGCTGGTGCGCGTGGCCGCCCAGACCCGCGACTTTGCCCGCTACGCCATGCCCCGCGCGATCTTCCTGATGCGCGAGCCGTGGACGGTAGAAAACACCCTGATGACCCCCACCCTCAAGCTCAAGCGCAACAACCTGATGGCGCGCTATGCGGGCGAGATCGAGGCAATGTATCACCCGGAAGTGCACCAGGTGAAGGTGCGCGCGTAGATATTCATGGACATCCACCGGACTGGCGGTTCTGCGTGGGCGCAAAAAAAAAGACGGCTCGCTGAAATCAATCAGGAATCGTCTTTTTTGTTTCAGCCGCTCTGGCTGAAAGCCGCTCGCACGGCAGCGCCTAGGGCGGCGTTCAGGCCGGAAAGCTTATTTGCGCTTGCCGACCTCGTTGCCGATCAGGGCGCCGGCAGCGGCGCCGCCAACGGTTCCGAGCGTGCCGCCAAAGACGGCATTGCCGGCCACGCCGCCCAGCACTGCGCCGGCGCCGGTGCCAATTTGCGCATTGGTCGGGTTGGTTCCGCAACCGGTCAGGGCAATCAGGGAAGCGGCAGCGGCGGACATCAAAATTTTCGTGATCATGGTTTTCACCTTTTCTGTTGGATCCAGACTGATTCACCAGAGCCCGTCACATCGGGGCATCTTGGCGCAGCCTGTAGTTTCAGTCTAGCGTACGTATTGAAGCCGGACTGTAGGAAAAAATCGCCGGCCTGTGTCATATGGCCGGTCGCTTGCCAGGTCAGCCGTTTTTACAGGGCGCGGTTGCGCGCCAGTGGCGGGTTGTTGGCAAAGTAGCGCGAAATGCCGCGCATCAGCGCATCAGCCAGCTGAATCTGGTAGCCGTCGCTGCGCAGCCGGGCTTCTTCCAGCGGGTTGCTGATGAAGGCGGTTTCAACCAGCACGCTGGGAATGTCAGGCGCCTTGAGCACGGCGAAGCTGGCCTGCTCGACGCGGGGCTTGTGCAGCTTGCCGACATTGCCGATCTCGCCGAGCATGGCGCTGCCCAGCTTCATGCTGTCGTTGATCTGCGCCGTGGTGCTCATGTCGAACAGGGCGCGTTGCACCTGCGCGTCCTTGACCTGGACATTGACGCCGCCGACCAGGTCGGCTGAATTTTCCTTATTGGCCAGCCAGCGGGCGGCGCTGCTCGAAGCGCCTTTTTCGCTCAGGGCAAAAACGCTGGCGCCCGCAGGTGTTTCAGTAAAGAAAGCGTCGGCATGCAGGCTGATGAACAGGTCGGCCTTCACGCTGCGCGCCTTTTGCACCCGCACCTGCAGCGGGACGAAAAAGTCGGCATCGCGCGTGAGGTAGGCGCGCATGTTGGGCTGCTGGTTGATGCGGTCGCGCAGGCGGTGCGCGATCTGCAGCACCACGTCTTTTTCACGCGTGCCGCCCGGGCCGATAGCGCCGGGGTCTTCGCCGCCATGACCGGGGTCGAGGGCGACGATGACCAGGCGGTCGGTCTTGTTTTCAATCTCGGGCGCTGTGTCGCCCCTTGAAAAGGGCGTGGTGGCAGCCTGCGGCCGGGAAGGTGGCAGCCTGATGGCCGGCGGTTCCAAGGACGCGACCACCGGCGGCCTGGGGGCGGCCGGCCGGCCGGCGTTGGCCGCAACGCTGGCGGGCGGCGCGGCAGGGGCAGGCGCGGAGGCGGCCTTGCCCGATTGCTGCGCCATCAGGCTGCCCAGCGGGTCATGGGCCAGGCCGGCGGCATTGACCGGCGGCGCCGCTGGCGCGGTGGTAACAGGCGCGGCCGGCTTGACCGGGTCGGCCAGGCGTTCGGCAATCAAGGCTTCGAGCGGGTCCACCGGCTGCGCCGGATACAGGTCGAACACCAGCCGGTGCTGGTAGGCAGCGACAGGCGTCAAGCTGAAGACCTGCGGCAGCATCGGCTTTTTCAGGTCCATGACCAGCCGCACCACGCCGGGCGCGTTCTGCCCGACGCGAATGCCCGAAATGTTCGGGTCGTCGGACTTGACCTTGGCGACGAGTTCGCGCAGCGCCGGGATCAGGTCGATGCCCTCGATGTCGACGGCCAGTCGGGGCGGCTCGGGAATGAAGAACTGGCGCGCCTTGATCGCGGTGTCGGACTCGATGGTCAGGCGCGTATAGTCTTTCGACGGCCAGACGCGCACCGCGATGATCGAGGCGCCGCGCGCGATGTGCTGGGTGCCCAGCAGCAGCACGATGCCGCCCATCTGCAGCGCATGGCGGCGACTTGGACCCTTGGAAGACTTCTTGTTGTTCATGCCAGTAACTCCGCCCCCGTGGGGGTATGGGCCGTCAGGGTGATGCGCCGCGATTCATCAAGCTGCATCTCGATGGCAATCACCAGGTCAGGCAAGGGCAGATGATCGCCCGCCTTTTCCGGCCATTCGACCAGCTTGAGCCCGGGGCTGGCAAAAATGTCGCGAAACCCGGCTTCTTCCCACTCATGCGGATCATTGAAACGGTAAAAGTCAAAGTGCCAGATTGACAATTCCAGATTGTGGCCCGAGTCAAGGCGTGGGGCAGCCAATGTGTAAGCTTCCACCACCGCATAGGTGGGGCTTTTGATGCGCCCCTGCACGCCGAGCGCGCCGAGCAGGTGACGCACGAACGTCGTCTTGCCGGCGCCCAGGTCGCCGTGCAGCTCGACCAGCGCGCGCTTGATCGCCGGCTTGCCGGCCAGCGCCCGCGCAAAGGATTGCGTGGCCGCCTCATCGGGCCAGGCGATGTTTTTTACAATCAGCGCATGCCGACCTGCAATCAGTGGAACAGTCATCAATTCGTTTCTCAAATTCAAACCTGGGCGCGCGAGCTGGGGTTTTCGCAAACCGGCATCGCGGATGTTGACTTGTCGTCAGCCGAACCAGGATTATCGGCCTGGCTGGCTGCCGGTTTTCATGGAAGCATGCACTACATGGCGGCGCATGGCCTTAAAAGAGCGCGACCGGCTGAATTGGTTCCGGGAACGGTCAGCGTGATCACCGCGCGCATGGATTATCTGCCGGCCTCCACGCCCCGCCAGCCCGGCGAATGGCAAGCGATGGAGCTCAGCCGGCTGCAGCGACCGGCCGAAGGTATTGTGTCAAGCTATGCTCGGGGGCGCGACTACCACAAGGTGCTGCGCGCCCGGCTGCAAAAGCTCGCCGAACGCATGGGCGAGCAGATCGGCCCCTTTGGCCACCGCGCCTTCACCGACTCGGCGCCGGTGCTGGAGGCCGAACTGGCGTCGCGCAGCGGCCAGGGCTGGCGCGGCAAGCACACGCTGGTGCTCAACCGCGCGGCGGGTTCGATGTTTTTCCTGGGCGAAATCTACGTCGACATTGCACTGCCGCCGAGCGCCCCGGTCACGCCCCATTGCGGCAGCTGCCAGGCCTGCATCGACATCTGCCCGACGCAGGCCATCGTGGCACCCGGCAAGCTCGATGCGCGGCGTTGCATTTCTTACCTGACGATAGAGCACGCTGGCCCGATTCCGTTGGAACTGCGCCACTTGATGGGCAACCGCATCTACGGCTGCGACGACTGCCAGCTGGCCTGCCCGTGGAACAAGTTCGCCCAGCGCAGCAGCTTGAGCGATTTCGACGAACGCCAGGGTTTGAGCGGGCAGCAGCTGGTCCTGCTCTTCGGCTGGAGCGAGGACGACTTCCTGCGCCTGACCGAAGGCAGCCCGATCCGGCGCATCGGCCACGCGCGCTGGCTGCGCAACATCGCGCTGGCCATGGGCAATGCCTTGCGCGGCGGCATCACAAACCCGGCGGACGAGGCCGGCCTGCGCGCCAGCTTGCAGGGCCGCGCCGAGCATCCGAGCGAGGTGGTGCGCGAGCAGGTGGCCTGGGCGCTGGGCCAGTGAGGCCGCTCAATAGCGGTTTGATCGCTGCGTTCTCTGCCCTCTGTTCTCTGCTTTTGTTCTTGGGCTTTGGGTGGTTTCTTCTGTGGATTGAGGGGTGAGCGCCTTCCCGGCGGGGGGTAACTTTCTTTTCTGGCAAAAAAGAAAGTCACCAAAGAAAGTTGCCCTGGGGGCGGGAGCGGGTTAGAGCTGAACGCTCTGTCGGACCATCGCTGCGCTGGGCCCTTGGTTCTTTGATCGGCAGCCAGTAGCCAATGCCTGTGACTGGCTGGTTCGACCGCTCGTTCGCCAACAGCTTCACGCTCTGCTTGATCGGTTCTTTTGTGCTTCAGACAGTGCTGGCGGTTTCTTGCCTTTTTTCCCGGCTAAGGCAGGCTGTGGAGGGATGACAGCGGACAGTGAAAAGGGCCATCGTGGTTCCACACCCAGCGGGTAAGGGCACAAATAAATGGCGCAGCCGACAGCGACGCGCGCAGCGCAAGCCAGTCAGCTAGAACAAGCAGAGCGTGAAGCTGTTGGCGAACGAGCGGTCGAACCAGTCGGCCACCGGCATCGCTAACAGCCCTCAGATCAAGCACCCAGGGCCCAGCGCAGCGATGGCCCGACAGAGCGTTCAGCTCTAACCCGCTCCCAAGGCAACTTTCTTTGGTGACTTTCTTTTTTGCCAGAAAAGAAAGTTACCCCCCGCCGGGAAGGCGCTCACCCCTCAAACCACAGAAGAAGCCGCCAAGCCAAAGGCAAACGACAAACGACAAACGACAAACGACGCAGCGATCAAACCGGATAAGTTAGCAGTCACCGTTTTTATCATTAAAAAATGCCATTTGCGCATGCTGCATAAACGTTAGAAGCCCCAAAATTAATAGCGATTGGTGATTGCTGCCCGCCGGCCTCAGGGCAGCAGGCCCAGCGCGAACGGAAGGCTCACCACGCCCAGCAGCGTGGACAGCGTGACCAGGCCAGCCACATAGCCGCCGTTGTAGCCCATGCGCGCGGCCAGCACATAGGCGCTCGACGCCGTCGGCAGGCCGGAAAACGCCAGCAAAATGCTGCTTTGCACGGCATCCAGGCCAAAGGCCCGTGCCAGGCCAAGGGCCGCCAGGGGCATCAGGAAATGCTTGATCGACAACACGGCCGCCGCCAGGGTCTTAGCCTGCGTCAGATGGCCGAACTGCATGCCGGCGCCGGCAGCCATCAGGCCCAGCACGATGGCCGAGGCTCCGAGGCGCGACAGCGTCGGCACCGACCAGGCGGGCAGGCTGAAACCCAGCAGGTTGGCCGCCAGGCCCGAAGCCGTGGCCAGAATCAGCGGGTTGCGCACCAGTTCACGCAAAAAGCCGCTGCCCGCATGCCGGGCCATCGGCCACACCGCCGCCACATTGAACAGCGGCACGCACACGCCGATCAGCACGGCGATGAGCTGCAGCCCTTGGCTGCCCGCTAGCCGCTCGGCCAGTGCCAGGCCGATAAAGGAGTTAAAGCGAAAGGCCACCTGGGCGCTGGCCGCATGTTCGCGAAGGTCAATGTGTCGGCGCAGGCCGGGCAGGTAAGGCAGGCTGTAGGCCATGGCGATGCCGGCCAGCCCCAGCGTCACGCCGGCGCCAATCAGATTGGATGTCGCCGCCAGGTCGAGCGGGCTTTTGACGATGGACTGGAACAGCAGCAGCGGAAATAAAAAATAATAGACCAGGCTTTCCACCGGGCCCCACACCGTGCGGTTGAGCGGCGTGTGGCGGCACAGCAGGAAGCCGCACAAAATGAGCGAAAAGTCGGGCAAAAGCAGCTGGGCGTAGATCACCGGGCGAAGAATAACCGCAATGGCTCAGGGTTAGCACTTATGTATATTCCACAGGTGACCGCGCCCACGGCAGCGTTTACGATTTACGTTTCTTACTGTCCCAAGGAATTGATCATGAAACGTCGCTACCTGCTGGCTTTTTCCGCGCTTGCCTTAGGCGCAGTCTCTGGCACCGTGCTGGCTCAGGGCTATCCGAACAAGGTCATCAAGCTGCAGATTCCGTTCGCGCCGGGCGGCACGACCGACATCATCGGCCGCGTCATGGCCGATCCGCTGGGCAAGGCGCTGGGCCAGGTGGTGATCGTTGAAAACAAGGCCGGCGGTGGCGGCGTGATCGGCGCGACCGAAACCGCGCGCGCGCAGCCTGACGGTTATTCGCTGGGCATGGCCACCGTGTCCACCACGGCGGCCAACCCGGCCATCAACCCGAAAATTCCCTATAACCCGCTGACGGACTTCACGCCGATCATCAACATTGCCGCTACGCCCAACATCATCGCGGTGCATCCGAGCTTTCCGGCGCGCAACTACCAGGAGTTTGTCGCCGAGCTGAAGAAAAACCCCGGCAAGTACTCGTTTTCATCGTCAGGCACCGGCGGCATTGCGCACCTGCAGATGGAACTGTACAAAAGCCTGAGCGGCACCTTCATCACGCACATTCCCTACCGCGGCTCAGGCCCGGCCCTGAACGACACCGTGGCCGGCCAGGTGCCCATCATTTTCGACAACCTGCCTTCGACCCTGCCGTTCGTGCAGCAAAAGCGCCTGATTCCCATCGTCGTGGCCGCGCCGCAGCGCCTGGCCGCGCTGCCCGATGTGCCGACGTTCAAGGAAGTCGGGCTGGAGCCGGTCAACCGCATGGCCTACTATGGCCTGGTCGGTCCCAAAGGCCTGCCGCAGGAGGTGGTGGACAAGGTCAATGCCGGCGTGAAAAAGGCGCTGGAAGACCCGGCGGTGCGCAAGCGCATCGAGGACACCGGCTCGCTGATCGTCGCCAACACGCCCGAGCAGTTCGCCGCCCAGATCAAGGCCGAATTCGACGTGTACAAAAAGGTCGTCGAAACCTCGAAGCTCAAGCTTGAGTAAGCCCCTGCCATCGTCGCCACCGCCGCAAGCTGACGATGCGTCGGCTGCCTCGCCCACCTTGCTCATGGCTGCGGCGCCCGGCATGCACCCGCAAAGCCAGTCGGCGATCGACGCGTTCATCGACGCCCTGTGGCTCGAAGACGGCCTGTCGCGCAACACGCTGGCGGCCTACCGGCGCGACCTGTCGCTGTATGCGGTCTGGCTCAATGCCAGGGAACAGCAGCAGCGCAGGCTCGACGATTCGGCGGAAAGCGACATCAAAGCCTATTTCGGGTTTCGCCATGCGGTAACTAAGGCCACCTCGGCCAACCGCTGCCTGACGGTGTTCAAGCGCTACTTTCGCTGGGCGCTGCGCGAAAACCTGGTGGCCCTTGATCCCACGCTCAAGCTGGAGTCGGCCAAGCAGGCGCTGCGTGTTCCCAAGGTGATGTCCGAGGCGCAGGTCGAGGCTTTGCTGTCGGCGCCCGACGACGGCACGTCGCTCGGGCTGCGCGACCGCGCCATGCTGGAGACGATGTATGCCAGCGGCCTGCGCGTGAGTGAACTGGTCGGGCTCAAGACTTTCCACGTCGGTCTGAACGAGGGCGTGCTGCGGGTGCTGGGCAAGGGCAGCACCGAGCGGCTGGTGCCGTTTGGCCAAGTGGCGCGCGAATGGATCGTTCGCTACATCGCCGAGGCGCGGCCGGCCATCCTGGGCGGCCAGCAGACCGACGACCTGTTCGTCACCAGCCACGGCCACGGCATGAGCCGGGTGATGTTCTGGATGCTGGTGAAAAAGTATGCGCGGCTGGCCGACATCCATTCGCCGCTGTCGCCGCACACGCTGCGCCATGCCTTTGCCACGCACTTGCTGAACCACGGCGCCGACCTGCGAGCGGTGCAGATGCTGCTCGGCCATGCCGACATCTCGACCACCACAATCTACACCCATGTCGCGCGCGAACGACTGAAGGCGATTCATGCGGAGCATCATCCGCGCGGCTGACCGGTCCATCGCCGATTTCAGTGCCGCCTTTCGGCACCGTCAGCCGTACATGAATTCTCGGTTGAAGGGGTAGGCCGACATCGCGCCCCGGAGGGCCTCGCCCTGAAAAGCCGCTGCCGGCCGCGTTGCCAGCACCTGGTGCAGCGCAATCCAGCCCTGCTCGAAGCTCATGGCGCTGCCCGCCAGGTACAGGCGGTAGGCGCGCAGAATCTTTTCGGCGCGTTCGGCGCTGGTTTCGGTTTCCAGCGCCTGGCGCGCTTCGTCCAGGTGCGCTTCCAGCGCATCGGACCAGTCCCACAGCGTGCGGCCGTAGTGGGGGCGCAGGTTTTCGGTGTCGACCATTTCCAGGCCGGCATTCGCCAAGTGGCCGAGCACGGCGCTGACATGCAGCAACTCGCCGCCCGGAAAAATATATTTTCCGATGAAGTCGCCCATGCCGGCGCCCATCTGCCGGTGCTGCAGGTCGCCTGCGGTGATGCCATGGTTCAGGACCAGGCCGCCGGGCGCCAGCAAACGCATGATCTTGCCAAAGTAGGCCGCCATATTGGCCTGGCCGACATGCTCGAACATGCCGACTGACGATATCTTGTCGAACGGCTGCGCTTGCGGCAGGTCGCGGTAGTCGCGCAGTTCGATGCGCACCCGGCGCTCCAGGCCTTTGCCCGCGATCAGTTGCCGAACATGCGCATACTGGTTGGCCGACAGCGTGATGCCGGTCGCATCGACGCCGTAATGCTCGGCGGCCCACAGCAGCAGCGCGCCCCAGCCGGCGCCAATGTCCAGGAAACGCTCGCCCGGCTTGAGCATCAGCTTGCGGCAGATGTGGTCGAGCTTGGCTTGCTGCGCCTGCGCCAGCGTCATGCTGCTGTCGCGGTAATAGGCGCATGAATAAACGCGCAGCGGGTCTAGCCACAGTCCGTAGAAAGCATCTGAAACATCGTAATGAAACTGTATCTGCGCCGAGTCCTTGTCGCGCGTGTGCGTCGCTGCCGACCGTGCCCGGGTCGTCAAGCGGGACCACCAGCGGGTGTCGCTTTGCACCGGCTTGTCGGGCAGCAGCTTGAGCATGGCGCCCATCACATCGCGCATGGCGCCTTCGAACTGCAGCTTGCCCTCGACATACTCTTCGGCCAGAGCGCCGATCTGCCCCGCCTTGAGGCGGGCAATGCTTGACCACCGGGACAGCGACAGCCTGACCGGCGCGTCCGCCGCCCCCAGCTGCTGGCCCTGTGGCAATCGCACGGCAATCTCTTTGGGCAGGCCGGAAAGGGCGGACAAAGGACCGGAAACCAGGGACTGTGGCATGAGCGACTCCTTGGGGGGGTCCGAAAAGTCTAGCGCTCTGTAGAGCGCTCTGCCATCACCTGAAATGCCCGGGGCCGGCTGGGCGTGCGGGAAGCTGCGGGTGAACCCGCGCTTCAGTCGGCCAGCAGGTCGCGCACTTCATGCGCAAGGCACAGCGACGAGTTTTTCCACCGGGCGACGTCGGCGCGCAGCTGCTGTATCTGGTTTTCGAGATGCTGGATGCGCTGCTGCTCGGCGCTCAGCCGGTTCAACATGTTTCCCTCAGGCGCGCTGACGACGCGACGGACGGCGGGTCCGCTGACTTCATCGGGTTCAAAAAATTTGATTTTTGCCTTTTGAATCAGTTGCTTCATCATCATCGCGAGTCTCCTGTTTTTCAGTCGCCCAATCGATTGCTACCAACAGTTTTAAATATATCGCCGTCCTGTCCAGCTGTGTAAAAAGGCGAATGAGCCGTTTGGACTAGGGCCGGGCACCCTCATGCGCTGGCATTCAACTCGTCCAGTTCGGCATCGCTGAAGCCCGCCTGGCGCCTGGCCTGCAGGTTCAGCGGCCCTTTCAGTCGTGGCGCGCCGTATTGCGCCGCCAGCAGCGCATAGGTGGCCAACGGCTCCAGTCCGCGCTGGGCGCACAGGACGCGGTACCAGTGGTTGCCGATGGCCACATGCCCTATTTCATCGCGCAAGATGATGTCCAGGATGCTGACTGCGCGCAGGGCCTGCGGCGTGCCGACCTTGCGCAGCTTGGCCTGCATCGGCGGCGTGGCGTCCAGCCCGCGCGCCTCCAGCGTGCGCGGCACCAGCGCCATGCGCGCCAGCACATCGACCTCGGTTTTTTGCGTCATGTCCCACAGGCCGGTGTGCGCTGCGAAGTCGCCATAGTCGTAGCCCAGGGTTTGCAGGTGGCCGCGCAGCAGGCTGAAATGTTCGGCCTCCTCGGCCGCCACTTGGAGCCAGTCGAGGTAATAGGCGCGCGGCATGCCGGCAAAGCGCCAGACCGCATCAAGCGCCAGGTTGATGGCGTTGAATTCAATGTGCGTCACCGCATGCAGCAGCGCGGCCAGCCCGTCTGGCGTGAAGGGCGAGCGCCGGGGCATGTTCAGATGCGTACGCAATTCGGGCCGAGGCGGGCAACCCGGCACACCGGTGGGTGCTGTGATGGTTTGGTCAATTGCTATTAAAAGTGTAGCTGCTTGCGCTTGCAGCGCTTGCGTGAGAAGCATTTTTTGTTGTGAATCAGGCTCCAGGAGCGCCTGCAGGGCGAGCTGGCGCAGTTCGGGCGCGGGTGGCGTGACGGTCATGCGCGGATTGTCGTTGATGCAATACGAGGGGCAGAAACCTGTCTGGAACGCATCGCCCGGCGCCTGCCTACAATCGAAAGCCGTTTTCACCACCCGCTATTCCCAAGTATTCCCAAGGAACCCCATGGCCCTTTACCAGCTGGACGATCTGCAACCTTCAATCCATGCATCGGCCTGGGTGGCCGACAGCGCGCAGGTCATGGGCGATGTGACGCTGGCCAAGGGCAGCAGCGTCTGGTTCGGCGTGGTGGCCCGGGGCGACACCGCCGCCATCAGCGTCGGCCGGGGCTCCAACATCCAGGACAACAGCGTGCTGCATGCCGACGAAGGCATGCCGCTGGTGATTGGCGAAAACGTCACCATCGGCCACCAGGTCATGCTGCACGGCTGCACGATTGGCGACGGCTCGCTGATCGGCATCCAGGCGGTGGTGCTCAATGGCGCCCGGATCGGCAAAAACTGCCTGGTCGGCGCCGGCGCGCTGGTCACCGAGAACAAGGAGTTCCCCGATGGCTGCATGATCCTGGGCAGCCCGGCCAAGGCGGTGCGGCAATTGTCCGAAGCGCAGATCGAGGGTTTAAAAATGAGCGCGCAGCACTATATGGATAATGCCCGGCGTTACAAAGCCGGCCTCAAGAAACTGGGCTGAACGCCCGGTTTTGCTTTTTTTGGGCAAAGCCCGCCAGCCACTTTTATATTTTCCAGCCATGTCCGAACTCCACAAATTTATTTTCGACGGCCTGCCAGTGCGCGGCATGATCGTGCGCCTGACCGACTCTTGGCAGGAAATCCTCAAGCGCCGGGAAAGCGCCGGCGGCTACCCGCCCGAGGTCATGCAACTGCTGGGTGAAATGACGGCGGCCGGCGCGCTGATGCAGAGCAACATCAAATTCAACGGCGCACTGATCCTGCAGATTTTTGGCGACGGCCCAGTCAAGCTGGCCGTGGCCGAGGTCCAGCCCGACCTGAGCCTGCGCGCCACCGCCAGCGTGACCGGCGCGGTCGAGGCCGGCAGTTCCCTGAGCCAGCTGGTCAATGTGAAGAACGAAGGCCGCTGCGCCATCACGCTCGACCCCAAGGACAAGTTCCCGGGCCAGCAGCCTTATCAGGGCGTGGTGCCGCTGTTTGGCGATCAGCATGAAAAAATCGAAAAACTCAGCGAGGTGCTGGAGCACTACATGCTGCAAAGCGAGCAGCTCGACACCCGGCTGATTCTGGCAGCAGACGGCAACGTGGCCGCCGGTCTGCTGATCCAGCGCCTGCCGGTCAAGGGCCAGGGCAACCTCGAAGGCCAGCTGGACCGCCAGGCCAATGAAGACCAGATTGGCGCGAACGAGGACTACCAGCGCATCGCCCTGCTGGCCGGAACGCTCAAGCGCGAGGAGTTGCTGACCCTGGATGTCGACACGATCTTGCGCCGGCTGTTCTGGGAAGAGCCTGTCACGCGCTTCGAGCCGCTCACGCCGAGCTTTGCCTGCAACTGCTCACGCGAACGCGTGGGGAACATGCTGCGCGGCCTGGGAACGGCGGAGATTGAAAGCATCATTGCCGAACGCGGCCAGGTCGATGTGGCCTGTGAATTCTGCGGCGCGCAGTACGAATTCGATCCGGTCGATGCGGCGCAGATTTTCACGCACCCGGTCCAGCAGCCGCCGCCGACGTCAACGGTTCAATAAGGGAGGCGCCTGCTGGCCGGGCGTGGAAGCCGCGCTGTCACGCTGGGCCAGCAAGGCGGTCAGCAGCCGGTGCTCGCACTGCGGGTCGCTGCATTTTTCGCACATCCAGACCCAGGGCGGGTTTTTCAGGCTGCCCGGGCGGCTGGCCTGCCTGGGCCGGCCGGCTGCCGGCAGCAGGCTTTCCACCGCCTGCAGCGCATGGGCGAGTCGCTCGTCGGCAGTGCCGTACAGCACCCGGTAGGAAACGGCAGCCAGCGCCAGCGCGTTGCGAATCGAATGATCAGTCGTTTCCAGGTCGGGCGCAGCGTCAGGCCCCGCCTTGCACGGTGCGGGAGAATTCGCGGAAAAAGGCGCTTCAAGCCCTGCCAGCAACACCAGGTCAAATCCGGGCAAGCCTGCGGGCAGGGCGTCGGCCCCGCCAGCCGTGACCAGCACGATTTGGCGACCCATGGCGTGTGCGACCGGGTCGAGGGCAGCGGCGAAATCGGACAGCTGGACTGGGCAGGCGCCCAGCAGCGCAATGTTCAGCATGGCGATCGATGCGGGTGCAGCCCGACTTGAACGGGCGCGTTGCGCGCCAGCCGGCGAGCAGGCGGCTTAATCGGTGAACTGCACGAATATTTCATTGGGCTTGACCATGCCGAGCTCGCTGCGCGCCTTTTCCTCGACCATCTCCAGGCCTTCCTGCAGATCCTTGATCTCGCTGGCCACCTGGTCGTTGCCGGCCTGGCGCAGCTTGTTGTTCGCCAGCTGCTCCTCCAGGCGCTGCTGCATCTCGCGCACGTTGGGAATGCTGCCCCGCCCCATCCAAAGCTGGGCCTGGAACAGTCCGAGCAGCACGACCAGCACGGCAGGAACCACTAAGCGCTTGCCCATGGGCTGGCGAATGCCTTAGCGCAGGTTGTAAAAAGCGGCGCGGCCGGGATATACAGCGACTTCGCCCAGGTCTTCCTCGATGCGCAGCAACTGGTTGTACTTGGCCATGCGGTCCGAGCGCGACAGCGAGCCGGTCTTGATCTGGCCGGCGTTGGTGCCGACGGCAATGTCGGCAATCGTCGAGTCCTCGGTTTCACCCGAACGGTGGGAAATGACGGCGGTGTAGCCGGCGCGCTTGGCCATTTCAATCGCGGCAAAGGTCTCGGTCAGCGTGCCGATCTGGTTGATCTTGATCAGGATCGAATTGGCGATGCCCTTGTCGATGCCTTCCTTCAGGATCTTGGTGTTGGTGACGAACAGGTCGTCGCCGACGATCTGCACGTTCTTGCCCAAGCGGTCGGTGAGGATTTTCCAGCCGTCCCAGTCGCCTTCGGCCATGCCGTCCTCGATGCTGATGATGGGGTATTTATCGACCCAGGTCGCCAGCATGTCGGTCCATTCCTGCGCGGACAGGCTAAGGCCTTCGCCGGACAGTTCGTACTTGCCGTCCTTGTAGAACTCCGAGGCGGCGCAGTCCAGGCCCAGCGCGATCTGCTCGCCGGCGACAAAACCGGCCTTGTCGATGGCTTCCAGGATCATCTGGATCGCCGCTTCGTGGTTGGGCACGTTGGGCGCAAAGCCGCCTTCGTCACCGACGGCGGTGCTGATGCCCTTGTCGTGCAGGATTTTCTTCAGCGCGTGGAATACCTCGGCGCCGTAGCGCAGGGCTTCGCGGAAGGTCGGTGCGCCGATCGGGATGATCATGAATTCCTGGATGTCCAGGTTGTTGTTGGCATGCTCGCCGCCGTTGATGACGTTCATCATCGGCACGGGCATTTGCACCGCCGCCATGCCGCCAAAGTAGCGGTACAGCGGCAGGCCGGCTTCCTCGGCGGCGGCTCTGGCCACGGCCATGGAAACGGCCAGCATGGCGTTGGCGCCCAGGCGCGACTTGTTCTCGGTGCCGTCGAGTTCGATCAGCGTGCGGTCGAGAAAAGCCTGCTCGCTCGCGTCCAGGCCAAGCACGGCTTCGGAGATTTCGTTGTTGATATGGCCGACGGCCTTGAGCACGCCCTTGCCCAGGTAGCGCGACTTGTCGCCGTCGCGAAGTTCGATGGCTTCGCGCGATCCGGTGGAGGCGCCCGAAGGCACGGCCGCGCGGCCCATCACGCCGGATTCCAGCAGCACGTCGCATTCGACGGTGGGGTTGCCACGGCTGTCAAGAATCTCGCGGCCGACGATGTCAACAATTGCGCTCATTTTTCTCTTTCAATCAAAAATTACAAACCAAAATTATTTTCAGTAAAACCGCTTTTCCTGGTCATGCCACCACTTTGAGGGGTTTGGCCGCGTCCGCCGTCTGGGCTAGGCTGGCCGCATTGCGGTGTTCCAGCGTGGCGGCAATGTAGGCGTTAAACAGCGGATGGCCATTCCACGGCGTCGAATTGAATTCGGGGTGGAACTGCACGCCGACGAACCAGGGATGCACCGCCTGCGGCAATTCGACGATTTCGGTCAGGTGCTCGCGCTGTGTGAGCGCGGAAATGACCAGGCCGGACTTGCGCAGCGCATCGAGGTAGTTGACATTGGCTTCATAGCGATGGCGGTGGCGTTCGGTTACCACGTCGCCGTAGATCTGGTGCGCCAGGCTGTTCGGCGCCACGTCGGAGCTTTGCGCGCCCAGGCGCATCGTGCCACCCAGGTCGGACTTGGCGTGGCGCGTCTTGATGGTGCCGTCGGCGTCCTTCCATTCGGTGATCAAGGCAATCACCGGATGTTTTGTGGCCGGGTCGAACTCGGTGCTGTTCGCGTCCTTCAGCCCGGCGACATGGCGCGCGAATTCGATGGTGGCGACCTGCATGCCCAGGCAGATGCCCAGGTATGGAATCTTGTTCTCGCGGGCAAAGCGGGCGGCGCAGATCTTGCCTTCGACGCCACGGATGCCGAAGCCGCCGGGCACCAGGATGCCGTCGAATGCTGCCAGGCACGACACGCTGTCGGGGCTCAAGGTTTCCGAATCGAAGTAGGTGATGCGCACCTTGGCATGGTTTTTCATGCCGGCGTGGCGCAGGGCTTCGTTGAGCGACTTGTAGCTGTCGCTCAGCTCCACGTACTTGCCGACCATGGCGATACTGACCTCAGACTTCGGATGCTCGGTTTCATAGACCAGGTCGTCCCAGCGCTTGAGGTTGGCCGGCGGCGTGTTCAGGCGCAGCTTGTCGCAGATCAGGCCATCCAGCCCCTGCTCGTGCAGCATGCGCGGCACCTTGTAGATGGTGTCCACATCCCACATCGAGATCACGCCCCATTCCGGCACGTTGGAGAACAGCGAGATTTTCTCGCGCTCCTCGTTGGGGATGCGGCGGTCGGCGCGGCACAGCAGCACGTCGGCCTGGATGCCGATCTCGCGCAGCTGCTTGGCGGTGTGCTGCGTCGGCTTGGTCTTGAGTTCGCCGGCGGCGGCAATCCACGGCACGTAGCTCAGGTGAACGAAGGCGGTGTTGTTCGGCCCCATGCGCAGGCTCATCTGGCGAACCGCCTCCAAAAAGGGCAGGGACTCGATATCGCCCACCGTGCCGCCGATCTCGACAATCGCCACATCCACCGCGTCCGGCGTGCCCAAGCGCGCGCCGCGCTTGATGAAGTCCTGGATTTCGTTGGTGATGTGCGGAATCACCTGCACCGTCTTGCCGAGGTAGTCGCCGCGGCGTTCCTTTTCCAGAACGCTCTGGTAGATCTGGCCGGTGGTGAAGTTATTGGCCTTGCGCATCCGCGTTTCGACGAAACGCTCGTAGTGGCCCAGGTCCAGGTCGGTTTCCGCGCCGTCTTCGGTCACGAACACCTCGCCGTGCTGGAAAGGGGACATGGTTCCCGGATCTACGTTGATGTAGGGGTCGAGCTTGATGAGGGTGACCTTGAGGCCGCGCGATTCAAGGATCGCAGCCAGGGAAGCTGAGGCGATTCCCTTGCCCAGGGAAGACACCACACCGCCGGTGACGAAGACAAATTTGGTCATGCCATAGTGCGAACCTGCAAGTTCGCTGAGGTGGAAACAAAGATTATAGGGGTTGGCTGTCGGGCGCAGACGGCGGCATCCCTGAAGAAACCGCTGGCCGTTTTGTCGAAACTGCCGCCGGCGGGTCTTCCCGGTTGATGCAAAGTTCAAGGGAACGCCGGCCCGCCGTGCTTAGCTGATACATTGCCAGCCATGACAAATCTAGCAAACGAGCCTGGCATCGACGCCCCCGACCTGGCGGGCAAACACATCGTGCTCGGCCTGTCGGGCGGCATTGCCTGCTACAAGTCGGCCGAACTGTGCCGGCTGCTGATCAAGGCCGGCGCCACGGTCCAGGTGGTCATGACCGAGGCGGCCGCCCAGTTCATCACGCCGGTCACGATGCAGGCGCTGAGCAGCCGGCCGGTGTATTTGAGCCAGTGGGACGGCCGCGAGCCGAACGGCATGGCGCACATCAACCTGTCGCGCGAAGCCGACGCGATCTTGATTGCGCCATGCAGCGCCGACTTCATCGCCCGGCTGGTCCAGGGCCGGGCCGATGAGCTGCTCAGCCTGCTGTGCCTGGCACGCCCGGTGGACCGGGTGCCGCTGCTGGTGGCGCCGGCGATGAACCGCGAGATGTACGCGCATCCGGCCACGCAGCGCAACCTGGCGCAACTGGCGCAGGATGGCGCCACGGTGCTTGGCGTCGGCACGGGTTTCCAGGCCTGCGGCGAAACCGGCGATGGCCGCATGCTGGAGCCCGGCGAGTTGCTCGAAGACATCATTGCCTTTTTTACGCCCAAGGTGCTGCGCGGCCAGCGCGTGCTGGTCACCGCTGGACCGACGTATGAAGCGATTGACCCGGTGCGCGGCATCACCAACCTGTCGAGCGGCAAGATGGGCTTTGCCATTGCACGCGCCGCGCGCGAAGCCGGCGCCGAGGTCACGCTGGTCGCCGGGCCGGTCGGACTGGCCACGCCGCGCGGCGTCACGCGCATCGACGTGAAATCAGCATCAAATATGCTCTCTGCGGTTGCTGGACGGGCGCGGTCAGCTAGTATTTTCATAGCAACGGCGGCCGTGGCCGATTGGCGGCCGGCCGACCCGTCGGCGCAGAAAATCAAGAAGGACGGCTCCGGCCGGGCGCCGCAGCTGGCCTTCGCCGAAAACACCGACATCCTGGCCAGCGTCGCCCAGTCGCCGGCTGCGCAGGCGGGCCGGCTGTTTTGCGTCGGCTTTGCGGCGGAAAGCCATGACCTGCTGGAAAATGCGCAGGCCAAGCGGCTGCGCAAGCAGGTGCCGCTGCTGGTCGGCAACATCGGCCCCGACACCTTCGGCCAGGACCACAATGCCCTGCTGCTGATCGACGCGCAGGGCAGCCATGCGCTGCCCCGGGCGTCCAAGCTGTCGCTGGCGCGCCGGCTGGTCGGCGAAATAGCCGGCCGGATGCAAACCCATGCGCCCGCCGGGCAGAAAGCCACGTCCTCATGATGCAGCCTTCGAATACCCCGCCCGACGGTGACTTTGTGCGCTATGTGGAACGCCTGACGGCCGCGCAGGCGGTAGCAAGGGACGGGGTGGCGGCTGGCGCGCCGATTGCGGTTGCAACTGCGCCCTTAGGGCAGGCGGGATTGCAATCGGTGGCGCGCATTCCTTTTCTGCGGCACGTCAAATGGGCCGTCGGTCTGTGGGTCGGCACGCAAATCCTGGCCCGGTTCGTCCCGGGCGCCGGGTTTTTGTTCATTCCCTTGCTCGCGGTGTATGCCGCCTGGGCGATTTACAACCTAAGGTCCAGACCGCCGGGCGCCTTCATTCTGGAACTGGGCGCCTTGGCAAGGCGCGCAGCCAAAGAAGCCCGAAAAATCCCGTCAACCCTTCCCAAAAACAAGCCATGAACATCGACCTCAAGATCCTCGACCCGCGCCTTCAGGACAAGCTGCCCGCCTACGCCACGCCTGGCAGCGCCGGCCTGGACCTGCGCGCCTGCCTGGACGCGCCCCTGATGCTGGGCGCCAACGCCTGGCAACTGATTCCCACCGGCATGGCCATCTACCTGCACAACCCCGGCTATGCCGCGATGATCCTGCCGCGCTCGGGGCTGGGCCACAAGCACGGCATCGTGCTGGGCAACCTGGTCGGGCTGATCGACAGTGACTACCAGGGCCAGCTCATGGTCAGCGCCTGGAACCGCAGTGACGTGCCCTTCACCATCGAGCCGATGGAGCGCATTGCCCAACTGGTGATCGTTCCGGTGGTTCAGGCGCAATTCAGGGTGGTCAGCGAATTTGTCGCCACCGAACGCGGCGAGGGCGGTTACGGCTCGACAGGGAAAGCCTGAGCACGCATTCGTGCCAGGCCCATGGGATGCGTGAGGTCTGTCCTACGCGTATTGCTTGCGCCATCCTACGCACGCTGAGCTTTGGACCTGACCTAAAAGCCGGTGGCCTGCCTTTCAAATCAGGGCTTCAGATTCCTTTACCCTTGGCTGAATTAAAAAGAAAAGCTCAGTCAGGACGCAATCTCAATGACTTCATCCAGGAGAATTTCATGCGCCGTATTTCCCGCTTTGTCTCAGTGACCGCTTCAGTGCTTATTTTGGCCGGTCTCGCTGCCTGCGGTACCGTGCCCATGGACAACCAGTCGTCGTACCCGGCGCCAGCGTATCCAGGCCAGAGCCCGTACCCGAGCCAGTATCCCAACCAATACCCGACGCAATCGCAATATCCGGCGCAAACCCAGTACCCCGCCCAGAACCAGCAGGGCAATTACGTGGAATACGGCCGCGTCAACAACATCGAAGTGTTCCAGAACCAGCAGCAGGCGCAGGGACCCGGCATCGGCGCTGTGCTGGGCGGTGTTGCAGGCGCGGTGGTGGGCCGCCAGATTGGCGGCGGCACCGGCCGTGACATTGCCACGATAGCGGGAGCCGTCGGCGGTGCCGTGGCCGGCAATGCGATCCAGAACAACAACCGCACTGCCAACGTCAGCCAGACCTACCGGGTCACGGTCCAGCTTGACAATGGCGGCGCGCGCGCCTACGACGTGCCGGCCACTGGCGAATTGCGCATCGGTGACCGCGTCAGGATCCAGAACAACCAGCTGTTCCGCTATTGATCCGCAGGCAGCTTGAGAAAAAAGCGGCGCCGCAGTTTGATCTGCGGCGCCGCTTTTTTCATGGGCGGATGTTCGCGGCCGTTTTCAGTGCAGCGTGTCGTTGCCGGCCGCCGTGGACTCCAGCTTGAAGAAACCGGTGCCCAGCGAGCCCTGGCCGACTTCCAGCTCTGTGGCTTCGCGCACCGACTCGACCTTGAGCGCCAGCCGGATGGCAATGCCGCCCAGCGGATGATTGCCGTCCAGCACCACATGCTCGGGGTAGATGTCGGTCACGGTGTAGATGTGCTCGGGCGGAATCTGCGCGGTGGCGCCGCTTGGCATGGCCGCGCCGTCAAACGTCATGCCTTCTTCCAGTTCAGCCGGGAAAATGCTGCGCGGCTCAAGGAACACCAGGTTTTCATCGTAGTCGCCAAAGGCGTTTTCAGGCTCCAGGTGCAACTCCAGCGTGTCGCCGGCCGCATGGCCGAGCAGCGCTTCCTCGATGCTGGCCAGCAGGTCCTTGCCGCCGAGCAAAAACTCGACCGGCTCGTCAAGTTCGTCCAGCACATCGCCCAAAGTATCTTTCAGCGTCCAGGTCAGGGCAACGACGCATTGCGGGGTGATTTTCATCGGACAATTGTCCCATGGATGTCAATTTGCCCCTCTCCCTTCTCGCCGGTTTTACCCCCGCCCAGTTCATGCGCCGCCACTGGCAAAAAAAGCCCTTGTTGGTTCGCCAGGCAATTCCCGGTTTCCAGCCTTTTCTCAGTCGCGCGGCCCTGGCCAAGCTCGCTTCCCGGGAAGAGGTCGAGTCGCGCCTGATTGTCCAGCAGGACAAGGGCTGGACACTGAAGAAAGGGCCGTTTGCCGCCCGAAGCCTGCCGCCATTGGGCCAGGAAGGCTGGACTTTGCTGGTTCAGGGCATTGATCTGCATGAGCCTGCCGGCCACGCGCTGCTGCAGCAATTCCGTTTTGTTCCCGATGCGCGCATGGATGACCTGATGATCTCGTTTGCCACGCCAGGCGGCGGCGTCGGGCCACATTTTGACAGCTACGACGTGTTTTTATTCCAGGCCAGCGGTCGCCGACGTTGGAAAATCGGCAAGCAGAAAGACTTTTCACTGCAGCCGGGCGTGCCGCTGAAAATTTTGCAGAATTTCGAAGCCGACGAGGAATTCGTGCTGGAAGCCGGCGACATGCTTTACCTGCCGCCGCGCTATGCACATGACGGCATTGCCGAGGCCAGTGTCGGGCCGGATGGAAAACCTGCTGACTGCATGACGTATTCGATTGGCTTTCGCTGCCCGGTGCAGGGCGAACTGACCTCCGACCTGCTGCACCGGCTGGCTGAAATGGGCGAGGATGCCGCCGAATCATGTGAAGAAGAAAGCGAAGGTGCGCGCGCCGTTCCCAAGCGCATGTACCGCGACCCCGCGCAGCCCGCCACCGAAATGCCGGCCGCCATGCCGGCCGGTCTGGCGGCTTTTGCCCGGCAGGCGGTGCTTGAAGCGCTGAAAGACCCGCTGGCGCTGGGGTGCGCCCTGGGGGAATCCATGTCCGAGCCCAAGCCGGGCATCTGGTTTGACGAACCCGAACAGGCCTGGGATGGCGAAGCCGCCAAGGCCGGCCAGACAGGCATTGCGCTCGATGGGCGAACCCGCATGATGTATGACAGCGACCACATCTTCATCAACGGCGAAAGCTACCGGGCCAAAGGCGCCGATGCCGCCCTGATGCAGCGCCTGGCCAACCAGCGCCACTTGGAGGCGCGCGATTTGCGCAAGGCGGGAAAAAGCGCGATTGCCTTGCTGGGCGACTGGCACGAAGCGGGCTGGCTCCGGCAAAACGAGCCCGCGCTGTCAGGCAAGGCTTGACGGTTTGGGCTTTCGCTGAACGCAAGGAGCAAGCAACATGACACCCGGACAGGCAGGCGCTGCGCCTTCGATGCTGCTGGGCGGCCGTTTCAGCGGCCGCAGCGAATTCGCCGGTCTGGTTCGCCAGGCCATGGCTGCAGCTGCGGCGCAGGGCTGGCGTGAAATGATCTGGTGCGATCCGGACTTCGGCGACTGGCCACTGGGCGAGCGCGCAGTGGCGCAGGCGCTCAATGACTGGGCGGGAGGCGGCCGCAAGCTCACGCTTCTGGCCGAGCATTACGATGCCGTTTTGCGGCAGCATGCGCGCTTCGTCACCTGGCGGCGCACCTGGGCGCATGTCGTCGAGTGCCGCAAGAGTGGCGCGGCTTCAAGAGGCTGCCTGCCCAGCGCTTTCTGGAGTCCGGCGTGGGTGTTTGAGCGGCTGGACAGCCCGCGCTGCACAGGCGTTGCCGGTGCCGACCTTGTCCGGCGCATTGCCTTGAAAGAGCGCCTCAGCGAGCATCTGTCAAGCAGTTCGGCTGGATTCCCCGCGACCGTTCTCGGACTGTAAGTGTGGTTTTACGGTTGCAGACCGGTGTCATACAACTTATTTCAAGCGATTAAGGGTTTTCATGCTTGTGCGTGGCAGCATATAATTTGAGGCTGGGTAGAAAGAGCTCGAGTCCTTTCCTCACAGGTCAGGACATCACTCAAATTTTTTGTTTGAGCTTGGGTTTTGACAATTTCCGGAAATTGTTTTCTTAAATATCATCAAGGATCGTAAAAATGAACAAATCCCTCGTACTGGCCGCCATCGTTGTCGCCCTTGCCCTGGCCGCCTGCGGTAAAAAAGAAGAAGTCGTTGCACCTGCTCCTTCAGTCGTTGTCGTTCCTGCAGAGTCTCCTTCTGCTTCCGCCGCAGCTACAGCCGCCACCGGCGCCGCTTCCGCCGCTGCCGATTCGGCCAATGCCGCTGTGAGCGCCGCTGCCGATGCAGCTTCTGCTGCCACCAGCGCTGCCACTTCCGCCGGTGCTGCCGCATCCGCTGCGAAGTAAGACTTCCTGATTTCAAAAAAGCCGCCTTCGGGCGGCTTTTTTCATGGCATTTTCAAAGTGCCAGCCAGGGTGTGCCGCTGGCCGGTCCGGCCACCACGATGTCACCGGGCTGGCAGCCCAGGGCGTTGGAGAGCACGTCCTGGACCAGCCCAGGACGGTTGTTTTTGGCGCTCAGGTGCGCAGCCACCAGATGCTTCAGGCCGCCATGGGTCACAGCACTCGCAATGGCGGCGGCCGCTGTATTTGACAAATGGCCATAGTCTCCGCCCACCCGCCGTTTCAGGAAAGGTGGATACGCCGACTGGTCCAGCAGATCGGTATCGTGGTTGGATTCCAGCAGCAAGGCATGGCAAGCCTGCAGATGCGCCATCACATGCGGCGTTGCATGGCCCAGATCGGTCAGAATCCCCAGCTTGGCCGAGCCGTCAGTGCAACTGAGCTGCAGCGGCTCCCGGGCGTCGTGCGGAACGGTGAACGGCATGAGCCGCAGGCCGCCCAGTTCGATGGCCTTGCCGTCCCGCGCAGTATGCAGCAAGCCGTCAAAGTCAGGCGAACCGATGGCCGAATGCGTTCCTTGGCTCATCCAGACCGGAATCCGGTGGCGCAGCGCCAGCGCATGCGCGCAGCCGATGTGGTCGCCATGCTCATGGGTGATAAAGATCGCATCGATTTCTTCAGGTAGCAACCCGGCCTGGGCCAGGCGCACCCCGAGTTGCCGGATGCCCAGGCCGCAGTCCACCAGCAGGCGAAAGGGCAACAGGCCACCGGCTTCCACCAAGGTAGCATTGCCGCCGCTACCACTGCCCAGGCTCCTGAATCGCAACACTGCCGATCAACTGTTGGCTGGTCCGCCGCTTCGGTGCTTACTTCAGGTCGTCGGCAATCACCTGGACAATGCGCTGGGCATTAGCCGACGATTCGGGCGTTCCCTGGGCATTGAGGACCGAAACCGTGCTCTTTTCACCTTCGCTCTTAACCGATATGCGGTATTTCAGCGGCATGACGGCCGCAGCCGAACCGCTGAAGAGCTTGCTGAAAAAGCCCGGTTCGCCCTTGTTGGCGGTCGGCTCGACATAACGCACGAAGTAGGTGCCCTGGCTGCGGTCGCGGTCTTCAACGGTAAAACCGGTGCGGTCCAGCGCCAGGCCGACCCGCCGCCAAGCGCGCTCGAAGCCTTCGTCGATCTGCACCACGGGCAGGTTGTTGACCATGGCTAAGCGCGATGTCTGCGCCGTGGCGCCTGCGGCAATCAGTGCCTTGGACTGCTCCTGCGTCACGCCCAGCTTGACCATCAGGCGGCGCAGGAACTCGGCTTCGAGTTCGGGATCGGTCGCGCGGGGCTGCCAGACCGTGCCGTCGCCGCTGGTGTTGCCGGCTTTGGCGCCAGTCACGACTTCTTCCATGCCGCGGTGGCTGATGTAGATCTCGGTTCCGCCGTCAGGCCGGCGTTCCAGGCGGGTGCGGAACTTGTCGCGCTCGCCGGTGGAGTACAGGCTGTCGAAAACCTTGCCCAGGGCATTGCGGATGAAGTCCTGCGGCAACTTGGCGCGGTTTTCGGCGTAGTCGGTTTCCATGATGCCGAGGTTTTCCTGGTCCTGCGCCAAGAGGAATCCGCTTTCCAGCCAGAAATCGCGCACCGGCGTCCAGAGCTTGTCGGCCGGGCGGTTGACCACCAGCCAGCGCTGGTTGCCGGCGCGCTCGATGCGCACATCGCCGACCGCAGCGGCCGCCGTGGTGACGGTCTGCGCCGGCTGCGCAGCTTGGTAGCTGCTGGCACTGACGGCCGTGCCGGGCACCACGTAGCGGGTGTCACGGCTGAGCTGGGTCAGGTCGGGCGGCACATCGAGCGAAGGGCCCTTGGTGCCGCTCGATTTGTAATCGACGCGCTCGCCTTCCATGGTATCCCGGAGCGTGGAGCAGCCTGCCAGCAGGCTGGCGGCCACCAGTGCGGAAAGGGCGGCCGCGCTGCGGGCTTTGCGCAGGGCAGGGCGCTGGATGGATTTCGGCAATGTCTTCACGTGGGGTTCCCTTAAAAATCAGATCAGGCCGCAAGCGCGCAAGGCGTTTTCGACGGCGGCTTCGTTGGCGGGTTCAAGCGGCGTCATGGGCAGGCGCAGCGTGGGGCCACACAGTCCCATACGGGCCATGGCCCATTTGACCGGGATCGGATTGGCTTCGACGAACAGGTTGCGGTGCAGCAGCATCAGGCCGAACTGCAGTTCCATGGCGCGCTTGACATCGCCGGCAAGGGCCGCTACGCACAGCTCGTGCATGAGCCGGGGCGCGACATTGGCCGTTACGCTGATGTTGCCCTGGCCGCCGCAGAGCATCAAGGCCACGGCCGTTGGGTCGTCGCCCGAATACACGGCAAAGCCCTGGGGCACTTCCTTGATCAGCCACTGGGCGCGCTCGATGTTGCCGGTGGCTTCCTTGATGCCGACAATGCCGGGCACTTCGGCCAGGCGCAGCACCGTGGCATGCGCCATGTCGGCGACGGTTCGTCCGGGCACGTTGTAGAGCACCAGCGGCAGGTCGCCCACGGCTTCGGCAATCGCCTTGAAGTGCAGGAACTGGCCCTGCTGCGTCGGCTTGTTGTAATAGGGAACCACCTGCAGCTGGCAGTCGGCGCCGACCTGTTTGGCGAATTTGGCGAGTTCGATGGCTTCTGCGGTGGAATTGGCGCCGCAGCCGGCCATGATCGGCACCCGCTTGGCAGCCTGCTCGACCGAAACGCGGATGATCTCGCAATGCTCCTCGACGTTCACCGTGGGCGATTCGCCAGTGGTGCCGACCACGCCGATGCAGTCGGTGCCCTCTGCAATGTGCCAGTCAACAAGTTTGCGCAGCGTGGCGTAGTCCACGCTGCCGTCTTCATGCAAGGGGGTTGCCAGAGCAACAATACTGCCAGTAATGGGGTTCATGTCGTGCTTGTAACGTCATGGCTGGAGTGATGGAGAGGCTTCAAGGCGTTGAAGGCCGGACCAAAAAGCCAAATGCGCATTCTACCCAGAGCTCAACGCAGGGTGTATCTGGGCGGGTCGGACGCTGTCACCGGCAGCGCATCGCCTGAACGCGCCGCACTCGCCGCTTCACGGACGGCAGCAATGCGCTGGACGAAACGCGGCGATTTTCCTTCGGGCTCTTCGAGAAAGCCGTCTTCGAAGGCAACGATGCGCAGCATGCGGCAGGTGTCCAGCAGCTCGCCGGGGCGCAGCAAAAAGTCAGGCCGCGAGGGCTTGCCCACAGTTTCATTGCCTTGCGCAAAGGTTTCGTAAATCAGCACGCCGCCAGGCGCCAGGCTGTCCAGCAGCGTCGGCATCAGCGGTCGCCACAGGTAGTTGGTGACCACCACCGCATCGAACTGGCGGCCCGCGAAGGGCCAGGGCCCATTTTCAATGTCGGCCACCACGGCTTCGCAGGCCGGGGCTGGAATTGCTATGGAATCAATAGCTGCCTGCGCCCGGTCCACCAGCGCCAAAGGGTGATTTCGTTCATGAAACCAGCGCGCATGGCGGCCATGTCCGCAGGCGACGTCGAGCACCACGCCGCCCGGCTTGACCAGGTGCGACCAGCGCTGCACCCAGGCTGAAGGCGCTGCCGCGTCCGCATGATGTCCGTCAAAAGCAGGTTTATTTACTATCATTTATATAGCTGTCCACGCACGTCCTGATTGCGCAGGAGGCCTAAAATGCTTGAAATTTGAAGAAGAGGACCTAAAAGCACGACCAGACCTGGTCGGCCAGCGTGACCAGGAACTCGGGCCGCATGTACAGGGAAAACACGCCCAGCGATGCCAGGGTGGCAAGGCTCCACAGCAGGGTTTTCTGCAGCATCTCAGGCGCCCTGCGGCAAGCCGCCGGGGCTGCTGCGGTGAATCGGTGTTTCGCGCACCGGCAGGTTCACCAACGCGGCCAGCACGCCCAGCGCAATCGCGATGTACCAGACGATGTCGTAGCTGCCGGTGCGGTCATACAGGAAGCCGCCCAGCCACACGCCCATGAACGAGCCGATCTGGTGGCTGAAGAAGATGAAGCCGCTGAGCATGGACATGTGCTGGATGCCGAAGATCTGCGCCACCACCGCGTTGGTCGGCGGAATCGTTGACAGCCACAGCAGGCCCATCAGGCTGGAAAAGATGTAAACGCTGGCCGGGCTCAGCGGCGCAGCCAGAAACACGGCAATCACGACCGCGCGCGAGAAATAGATCGTCGCAAGAATCTTCCGCTTGGCGATGCGCTGGCCCAGCACTCCCGCCGCGTAGGTGCCGAACACGTTGAACAGGCCGATCAGCGCCAGCGCGTAGCCGGCCACCTGCGGCGACAGGCCCTTGTCCTTGAGGTAGCTGGGCATGTGCACGCCAATGAAGACGACCTGAAAGCCGCAGACAAAGTAGCCCGCCATCAGCATCTGAAAGCTCGGGTACTTGAGCGCCTCGCGCAGCGCCTGGCCGATGCTCTGGTCGCGCTTGACCGGAGCGCCGCCGGCAAAGCTTTTTTCTCGCAGGCCTAGCGCCATCGGCACGATCAGCAGCACGGCGCCGCCCAGCACCAGGAGCGCGGTCTGCCAGCCCAGCGTGCTGATTAGGAAACCTTCGGTCGGCACCATCAGGAACTGGCCGAAGGACCCCGCCGCCGCCGCCACGCCCATGGCCCATGAGCGCTTGTCGGCCGAAATGTTCCGGCCGATCACGCCGTAGATCACCGCATACGTCGTTCCCGCCTGCGCCGCGCCAATCAGCACGCCAGCCGTCAGCGTGAACAGCAGGCCGGTCGGTGACAGCGCCATGCCGACCAGGCCCAGCGCATAGAGCACGGCGCCGCCGGCGATCACCCGGAACGCGCCGAAACGGTCGGCCACCATGCCGGCAAAAATCCCGAAGACGCCCCAGGACAGGTTCTGCACCGCAATCGCAAAGGCAAAGGTTTCGCGCGTCCAGCCTTGCGCCTGCGTGATGGGCTGCAGCCACAAGCCAAAGCCATGCCGGATGCCCATCGACAGCGTGACAATGGCCGCGCCACAGGCCAGGACCTGGAACATCGACAGTTTTGGGGGGGACGAAAGGGCGCTGGAAGTCATGTACGGACTTTAACGAAAATGTTCTCCAAAGGCAGTCGCCTGCGCAAAAGGTGATTCGCCAATCATTTGCTTGAGGAAATGGCTGGCCTTGAAGGCTGTATGTTTGTACAGTTTACTTGGCTGCCACGGTCTACAATTCAGGCAACACTTGAACTGCCATGGCCGATAAAAACATCACCGCTTCCCCTGCATATTCCGAAAGTTCGATCCGCGTTTTGAAGGGCCTGGAGCCCGTCAAGCAGCGCCCGGGCATGTACACCCGCACCGACAACCCGCTGCACATCATCCAGGAAGTGCTCGACAACGCCGCCGACGAGGCACTCGCCGGGCACGGCAAGAAGATCAAGGTCACGCTGCACATCGACGGCTCGGTGACGATCGAGGACGACGGGCGCGGCATTCCGTTCGGCCTGCACCCGGAAGAAAAAGCGCCGGTGGTCGAGCTGGTTTTTACCCGGCTGCATGCCGGCGGCAAATTCGACAAGGGCAAGGGCGGCGCCTACAGCTTTTCGGGCGGCCTGCACGGCGTCGGCGTGAGCGTGACCAATGCGCTGTCCACCCGGCTCGAAGTCACGTCGTATCGCGAAGGCAAGGCGGCGAGCCTGGCTTTTTCGGGTGGCGACGTGATCGAGCCGCTGGTGGTGCGCAAAAGCGAAAACGGCGACCGCAAGACCGGCACCACGGTGCGCGCCTGGCCCGACGCCAAATACTTCGAGTCGCCGGCGCTGCCGATGGCCGAGCTGACGCACCTGCTGCGCAGCAAGGCGGTGCTGATGCCCGGCGTGACGGTGACGCTGACGAACGAGAAAACGAAGGACGTGCAGACCTGGGTCTTCAAGGGCGGCCTGCGCGACTACCTGATGCAGACGCTCAGCGCCGACCTGGTGATTCCGATGTTCGAAAACGAAGGCTTTGCCGATGCACAGCACGAAACCTTTGCCGAAGGCGAGGGCGCCAGCTGGGCCGTAGCCTTCACCGAGGACGGTGCGCCGGTCCGCGAAAGCTATGTCAACCTGATCCCGACCAGCGCCGGCGGCACGCACGAAAGCGGGCTGCGCGACGGCCTGTTCACGGCGGTGAAGAGCTTCATCGAACTGCATTCGCTGCTGCCCAAGGGCGTGAAATTGCTGCCCGAAGACGTGTTTGCCAGAGCCAGCTACGTGCTGAGCGCGAAGGTGCTCGATCCGCAGTTCCAGGGCCAGATCAAGGAACGGCTCAATTCGCGCGACGCGGTGCGGCTGGTGTCCAGCTTCGTGCGCCCGTCGCTGGAGTTATGGCTGAACCAGCACGTTGATTACGGCAAGAAACTGGCCGAGCTTGCCATCAAGGCTGCCCAAACCCGCCAGAAGGCCGGCCAGAAGGTCGAAAAACGCAAGGGCTCGGGCGTGGCCGTGCTGCCTGGCAAGCTGACCGACTGCGAAAGCAAGGACCTGGCGCACAACGAGGTGTTCCTGGTCGAGGGCGACTCGGCCGGCGGAAGCGCCAAGATGGGCCGCGACAAGGAAAGCCAGGCCGTGTTGCCGCTGCGCGGAAAGGTGCTGAACACCTGGGAAGTAGACCGTGACCGGCTGTTCGCCAACACCGAAATTCACGACATTGCCGTCGCCATTGGTGTTGATCCGCACGGGCCGAACGACACGCCGGACCTGAGCGGCCTGCGCTACGGCAAGGTCTGTATCCTTAGCGATGCGGACGTGGACGGCTCGCACATCCAGGTGCTGCTGCTGACGCTGTTTTTCCGCCATTTCCCTAAACTGATCGACGCCGGCCATGTGTATGTCGCCCGCCCGCCTTTGTTCCGCGTTGATGCGCCGGCGCGCGGCAAGAAGCCGGCGTCCAAGGTGTATGCGCTGGACGCGGGTGAGCTGACCGCCATTCTGGACAAGCTGCGCAAGGACGGCGTGCGTGAAAACGCCTGGAGCATCAGCCGCTTCAAAGGCCTGGGCGAAATGAGTGCCGAGCAGCTCTGGGACACCACGCTCAACCCCGACACCCGGCGCCTGTTGCCGGTGCAGCTGGGTAACCAGGATTTCTTGCAGACCGAAAGCCTGATCACTAAACTGATGGGCAAGGGAGAGGCCGCAGCGCGCAGGGAGTTGATGGAACTGCATGGAGATGCTGTGGATATCGATATTTGATGATTACTGACCCACTACGCCCATCATCCACCGCGACAACCGCCAAGGGCCGGCAGTTCTGGAAAACGCCGCAAAGGCGCGCGGGAATCCTGGCCACGCTGGTGCTGCTGGCCATGCACACCACACCGGCACGGGCCGACATCTGGGGTTATGTGGACGAGGACCGCATCCCGCATTTCGCCTCCAGCCGCCTTGACGACCGCTACGAGCTTTTTCTGCGCGACAACGTCGAACCCTACCGCCTGATGGACGTGCCCCGCAAGGCGCAGGAGAGCAGCCTGGAACTGGTCGCCGTGCCTGCCGTGGCCGGCGCGACGGGCGCGGTCATGCTTTCCCCCCGGATGGCGGCTTTTTTCGACCGCTCGCCAGGCTATAAGGCGGCCAGCCCTTTGCTGCGCGAAGCATCGACCAAGCATGGCATCGACTATTCGCTGCTCAAGGCCCTGATCGCCACCGAGTCCGGCTTCAACACCTTTGCGGTGTCGCCCAAGGGTGCCGTGGGCCTGATGCAGCTGATACCGCCGACCGCCGAGCGCTACGGCGTCACCGCAGGCAAGGACGGCTCGATTGAAAAAAAGCTGACCGATCCGAAAACCAACATCAGGGCCGGCGCCCGTTACCTGGCTGATCTGATCAAGATGTTTCCGGGCCGGCTGGAACTGGCGCTGGCCGCCTACAACGCCGGCGAAGGCGCGGTGCAGCGGGCGGGCAACCGGATTCCCAACTACCCCGAAACCCAGAACTACGTGAAGACCGTCATGCAGCTCTACGGCGGCCTGACGCCTCCCGGGTTCAAGGCACCAACCGGCCGGGTGCATGTGGAGCTGAAAGGCCCACGCACCGGGCGCACCGGTCTGCCGACGCTGGGCGATGCGACACATCCGCTGCCGCGCACTGACTTGGCACGCGAATAGGACCCGGATTTTTTCGCGGTTCCGAGGGTGTCCTGAAACCGGGCGGCAAAGGCCTCGCGCCTGACTTTCGCCATTCATCCGCCACAATGAGCGTTTCGTTACTTTTGTTGCGGCGCGCGATGAGCCGGAAAATGCTGCTCGATTCCGTTTTCAAATCAATCCGCCCCGTGCGCTCCTTCGCCTTGCCTTCGCGGGCACCCGTTGCTGCTTCGCGCCCCATTCCAATGCTTGACTTCTTACTGACTGATTAAAAAAACCATGGATCTTTTCACGCCAGATGCTGAACTACCAATGCCTGCAACGCCTGATGAAGACTCGCTGGCAGCCTATGCTCAGCGCGCCTACCTTGAATACGCGCTGAGCGTCGTCAAGGGCCGTGCGCTGCCGGATGTCTGCGACGGCCAGAAGCCCGTCCAGCGGCGCATTCTCTACAGCATGGCGCGCATGGGCCTGGCCTTTGGCGGCCCCAACGGCGCGACCGGCGCCCGGCCGGTGAAATGCGCGCGTGTGGTTGGCGACGTGCTCGGCCGCTTTCACCCGCACGGCGACCAGGCGGCGTATGACGCGCTGGTGCGCATGGCGCAGGACTTCTCGCAGCGCTATCCGCTGATCGACGGGCAGGGAAACTTTGGCTCGCGCGATGGCGACGGCGCCGCCGCCATGCGCTACACCGAGGCCCGCCTTAGCCGCATCACCAGCCTGCTGATGGATGAGATCGACGAAGGCACGGTCGATTTCATCCCCAACTACGACGGCTCGACCGAAGAACCCCGCCAGCTGCCAGCGCGCCTGCCGTTCACGCTGCTCAATGGCGCCAGCGGCATTGCCGTCGGGCTGGCGACCGAAATCCCGAGCCACAACCTGCGCGAGGTGGCCGACGCCTGCGTGGCGCTGATTAAAAGCCCCAAGCTCACCGACGAAGAACTCTACGCGCTGATTGCCGGTCCCGACTACCCGGGCGGCGGCCAGATCATCTCCAGCGGTGCCGAGATTGCCGCAGCCTACCGCACCGGGCGCGGTTCACTGAAAGTGCGAGCGCGCTGGAAAATCGAGGAACTGGCGCGCGGCCAGTGGCAGCTCGTCGTGCAGGAGCTGCCGCCCGGCGTCAGCACCCAGCGCGTGCTGGAGGAAATCGAGGAAATCACCAACCCCAAGATCAAGCTCGGCAAAAAGGCGCTCAGCCTGGACCAGGTGCAACTCAAGCAGGCCATGCTGGCGGTGCTCGACGTGGTGCGCGACGAATCGAGCAAGGACGCCGCCGTGCGCCTGGTGTTCGAGCCCAAGACCAGCCGGACCGCCCAGGCCGAACTGATCAACACGCTGCTTTCGCACACCAGTTTGGAAAGCTCGTCGCCCATCAACATGACGATGATCGGCCTGGATGGCCGGCCGACGCAAAAGTCGCTGCGCCAGATGCTCAACGAATGGATCGCCTTTCGCCAGACGACGATTGAAAAACGCTCGCAGCACCGGCTCGACAAGGTGCTGGCGCGCATCCACATCCTCGAAGGGCGGCAGACCGTGCTGCTCAACATCGACGAGGTGATCGCCATCATCCGCCAGTCCGACGAGCCGAAATCGGCGCTGATTGCAAGGTTCTCCTTAAGCGACCGGCAGGCCGAGGACATCCTGGAAATCCGCCTGCGCCAACTGGCCAGGCTCGAAGCCATCAAGATTGAGCAGGAACTCAAAATCTTGCGCGAGGAAAAGAGCAAGCTGGAGGACATCCTGGGCAACCCGACGGCGCTGCGCCGGCTGATGGTCAAGGAAATCGAAGCCGATGCGAAGCAGTTCGCCGACCCGCGCCGCACGCTGATCCAAGCCGAGAAAAAATCGGTGCTCGAAGTCAAGGTGCTCGACGAGCCGGTCACGGTCGTGGTGAGCAGCAAGGGCTGGGTGCGCGCGCGCGGCGGCCACGGTCATGCGCCGGCCAGCTTTGCCTTCAAGGCCGGCGATGAACTGTATGCCACGTTTGAATGCCGAACCGTCGATACGCTGCTGGCCTTTGGCAGCAACGGCCGGCTGTATTCGGTGCCGGTGGCGATGCTGCCCGGCGCGCGCGGCGACGGCCAGCCGGTCACGACGCTGATCGAACTGGAGTCGGGCACGCAGCTGCTGCATTACTTTGCCGGGCCGGCATCGGCCATGCTGCTGCTGTCAAGTTCGGGCGGCTATGGCTTCCTGGCGACGGTGGAGAACATGGTCTCGCGCAACAAGAGCGGCAAGGCCTTCATCACGCTGAATGAGCGTGAGGGTGGGGGTGAGACGATCTGCCGCCCGTCGCATGTCAAGGGCACGTCTGGCAGCCAGCCGCTGCCGCCGGCGACGCACGTGGCCTGCGCCTCGACCGGCCAGCGCATCCTGACCTTCGACATCGGCGAGATCAAGCAGATGGAAAAAGGCGGGCGCGGCCTGATGCTGATCGACTTGGAGGACAAGGATGCGCTGGCCGGCGCGGCCGCCTACACCCGCAGCGTGCGCATCGACGGCATCGGGCGCGGCGCCAAGGCGCGCGAGGAAACGCTGGAAATCCGCAGCCTGAACAACGCGCGCACCGTGCGCGCCCGAAAAGGCAAGTCTGCCGACCTGGGCTTCAAGCCGACGGGAATTGTCCGGGTTGAGTGATGAAAGTAGCTTTTTTCGCAATAGGGGCGGGCACAAGCAGCTATTTATTTCATAGCTGTCTCGTCAGGCGCTGATCTTTGACATTGCCCGCCAAACCATCAGACAATCCAGTCATGACCGCCAAGCCCATCGACCTGTCGTCGCTTGTTAAAGCGCTTGCCCAGTTGCAGGAGGCGTTGCGCTTTTGGCATGAACTGCCGCAAGGGGCCGCACTCAAGCCGCATTTGCGTTCGGCGGTCATCCAGTCGTTTGAATTCACCTACGAGTTGTCCGTGCGCATGCTCAGACGCGTGTTGATCGAGCGCTCGGAGGCGGCGGACCTGGTCATTGACCTGTCCTTCAATGACCTGCTGCGCAAGGCAGCCGACGCAGGTTTGCTGGCCGACCCCGGCCTGTGGCGGCAGTGGCGTGAAATGCGCAATGCCACCAGCCACACCTACGATGAAGCCAAAGCCGCGGAAGTAGCCGCAGGGGTTGACCGATTTGCCGAAGGCGCCGTGGCCTTGCTGGCCGAACTGGAGAAAAGCCTTGGACGCTGACCCGCAAGTTGCCCAACGGCTTGACCCACTCCGCCTGGGGGTGGCGCTGAGCCCGGAGCAACTGCGCGATGTGCGGCAAATCATTGCCCAAGTCATTCCTGGCGCGCAGGTCTGGGTCTTTGGCTCACGCGCCACCGGCAAGGCACGGCCATTTTCAGACCTGGACTTGTTGCTCACGCAACCCCCAACGCTCAACTGGGCGCAGCGTGCGGCATTGACAGACGGCTTTGAGGCCAGCCGCCTGCCGTTTCGTGTGGATGTGGTGGAAAGCGCCGGCCTGGCTTTGGGCGTGGCCGAGCGCATTGGGTCCGAGCGGGTTGATTTGTCGGCGTTGTAGAACGATCAAATTTTCTACCGGCTTCAAGCCGGGGTGAATTGTCCGGATTTATTGATGGAATTGGCTGTTTCCGCAATATGGATGGGTGCAAGACGCTATTTATTTCATAGCGAAGTATCTGTCAGGCGTTCTAGCGCAGCCATCCATTGCTGCAAGACCGACGCAAGCCTTCAATGCCCGCCATGCACCAGCGCAAACAGACTTGGAAGCGGCAGCCAGCGCTGACCCGCCAGGTGCCAGTATTTCTGGCCGCAGGCAGTCTCAAAAAATGCCCGCCGCCTTTCCAGCCGGCCTGCGCCGACGACGCTCTTCAGCACCACGTAACGGATGTCACCGGTCGGCCCAAGGATCACCGTCGAGCCGCCGTAGTAGGTGAAGGCCGGTCCTTCCGCCGAAGCGCGCACATGGCGTTCCTGGGTGATTTCAGCGACCAGGTCAAAGACGATCTGCCCGTTCGGCCCGGCGCGCCGGGCCGAACGGATCGATTCGACGCAGGGAAGGCCGACCGTGTCGCCGTCCAGGCGTGCGTCGCCATTGACCACCAGCCCGAATTCCTCGGTGCGGCCGGGACGCGTGACGTAGTGGCCGAGCATGCAGGCCTGGCGGTAGAGCTCGTCCAGCCCGGCGGCATTGGCCGGGTCGCCGCTGAAGCGCAGTGCCGCGAAATCGAGCCCCGGCACCGGGGGCAGTTCCAGCCGGGGCCGGCGCCACAGCAGCGCGTCCTGCGACAGGTGGTTGGCGCTGCGCGGATAGATGTCGCGCCGCCAGAAGGCGTCGATCAGCGCTCCCCTGTAGTCCCACGGGTCGTCGGGAACCAGGTCATAGTCGGCGGTGATCATGGCGCGCAGGTAGTCGCCGAAGGTCATGCCAACCGGCGGGCAGTAGTCGATGGCGCGGATGCAGATGCTCAGGAACTGGCTGGCCAGCTTGCTGGCGCGTTCGGCCAGGATGACCTGCAGGTCGTGCGAGAGTTCGCCTGGCGGCAACACGCCGCTGCCGCCGGTGGCCAGGCGCACGAAGCGCTCGGTGCGGCGCTGGTAGACCTGCACGAAGGCGTCGAACACCGCGCTGACCAGCACCGAGCCGAGCTGGTGCGCTTCCAGATCGCTCTGGTAGCGGGTCGGGTTGCCGGTGTCTTTTTCAACCGCGCTGCGCAGCGGGCCGTTCTGGCCGGTGGTGTGGCCGAATTCGCCAGCCAGCTCGGTCAGCAGGTCGGCCTGCTGCAACGCGCCCTTGCTTCGCCGGATCGCCGTCAGCACCACTTCGCTGTAGCTGAAGTGCTGGAAGATGGCGACCAGGTCGGCAAAGGCTTCATGGAAGGCAACCACGTCGGAATTGGTCGGCACGATGAAATGCGCGCGCAGCCCGTCGAGCAGCGCATGCGTCACCTCGTGCACCACGATGTCGTGCGACAGGCAGGTGAAGACGTAGCCGCCCGGCATGGTGCGTTTGGTTGGCCTGTCGCTCGCCGGAAAATAGCCAAAACGCAGCTCTCCACGGGTGACTTCGTTTTCGTAATAGGCGTTTTTTTCCAGGCCGTGGTGCGGCCTGAGTACCAGCCGTGCCGGCGTTTTGCCGTCGCCAAAACCCCAGCCCAGGTTGCGGCCCAGCGCGGTCTTGAAGGTCGAATAGACATTGCTGCAGACCGCATAGACCATCTGGTGGTGAAAGCGCGGGTCCGAGGGCGAGGGGTCGTAGCCGTTGGCCATCAGCACCTTGCGGTCTTCCAGGTCAGCCTCGCGGTAGTGAATGCCCAGTTGCCCGTCGTTGGGATCGACCTCGAACAGCTTGCCCACCGGACCGGGTTCCAGTGGTTCGAACGGAACGTTGAGCGTCGCGATCGAGCCTTCGAGCCGCGACACCGACGGATCGACCGTGTAGATGCGCAGCGGGCGGTAAAGCGGATCGCCGTGCTGGCGTTCATATGGAACGACCAGCGGCTGGCGCACGCCGGTCCCGATGGCATAGTCTTCGCCCTCGCCCGGATGTCGCTGGACGATCTGGGGCGCGGCAGCGGCGCCGCCTTCCTCGCGGCTGGCGGCATCGGCGGCGACGGCCTCGGTGGTCGTTGCCGTTGCTGCTCCGGCCGCAGGCTCGGACGCCATCAGCGCCTGCCCGGCGCCAGCGCTTTCACGGCCTGGGCCAGCTCGCTCACGGCGTGCAGCAAGGCGGTGTCGCCGGGAACTGTTGCCATGGGCGATTCCCGGGTGGCGGGCGCGCGGCAGCCGGTGGCCAGCGGCTGAATGAGGGCGCCCTGGCGCGACGCATCGGCGCAGTCGAGCATTGGTGCCTGGCGTGCCGCACTGCCGAATTCGGCGAGCACGCGGCGCAGGAATTCCTCGTTGCTCATGCCCTGGATGCCGGCGGCCAGCACCTTGGTGGCACGCCGCGTGAAGTCGCCGTTGCCACCGCTTTCCAGCGCGACCTGGTGGTCCAGGCAGGCCGAGAACTTCACATCGCGCATCCCTTGCGGCCCGCCGCTGCTGATGGCAAGCGTGGTGTCGCGCGACTGCCGGCGAAATCGCTGGTGTGCCTCGGCGATTTCCGGCGTCATCCTGACGAAGCGCGCCTTGGTGCCGGGCGGCATGGCCGTTTCGCCGGGCGACAAGCCGACGGCGAAGCGGCTGTTGGTGCCCGAATGGCAGCAGTCCATGAAGCAGGTCATGTTCACGCCGTCGGGAATGCGCGCGAACAGCCCGGCAATGTCGTCGTCGATGTATAGCGCGCCGCTGGCAAAGTCCACCGGACACAGCGCCTCGTCGATGGCGTCGTCCTCGTCGCCGTTCAAGTCGGGCACCTGCGTGCCGTGGCCGGCGTACTGGAAGACGATCACGTCGCCCGCGCGGCATTCATCGACCAGCCGGTTCAGTTCGCGGTCCAGCGTGGCGCGGTTCGCGTCAAGGTTGACCAGTAGCCGGGTCTCGAAACCAAGCGTCGCCAGGGTTTTTCCCCAGTTGCGGGCATCGTTGACGCAGCCGGCGAGCTGATGCTCTAGCGCCGGATAGGCGTCAATGCCGACGCACAGCGCCACACGCCGGCCGCTGCTGCTGCCCGTGCTGGTGGCCGACACCGCCACGGGCGCCGCCGGGGGAAGCAGATAAGGCGGCATCGCCGCGGCGCCCGGCATCGACGCGGGCAGGCTGGTCGGCGGCATCGCATAGGCGGTGCCGGATGAAGCGGGCAGTGCGCTGAAACCGAACTCGGCAGGCCAGTCCACCTCTTCGGTCCAGGGCCGCGATGCGCTGCGGGTAACTGGAAATGCCACGATCTCGGCCGCATCAGGCTTGTCCAGGATGCGGCGCACGATGCTGTTCATCGTCGGCGCGTCGTCGTCGAAGCCGCCGTGCGACAGCGACGTGCTGGCCGAGCGGCCGGTGTCGCCCGGCGTGGGCGACCAGACCACGCTAGAAGGCGTTGCCGGCGCGCCCGCCAGGCCGAACAGGCGCTTGAGGTCTGCATCGCCGCGCAGGCTTTCCTCCAGCCCGAGGATGGGCGTGGCGCGCCGGTCTTCCAGCGCATTGAAGATCAGGTAGAGCAGCGACTTGCGGTAGATCTGCGCGCAGTTGTCCTTGCGCTCGAAGTCCCGGCGCATGGTGTAGAGCGTCAGCGACTCGGCCGCGCGGCCCGGCCCGATGTGCTCGAGCAGGCGCTGGCGGAAGGTGTCGACGCGCACCGCAGGCGCCAGGAAATGCGCGGTCCTGAAGCTTGGTGCGCCCAAGGCATGGGCCAGCGGCAGGAAATGGCTGTGGAAGATCGACCCCGCGCTGTGGCCGACGGCATGCAGTTCGATCCGCTCGGCATGCTCGTCGCACAGCGCCTTGAGCTTGCGGGCGACGTAATGCGCGCCGCCGCCGATGTCGCCGCCGGCCACCGGCGCATCCATCGCATGCTCGGCACTGGATTTCATGCCGCCCCAGATGCGTGGTGCCTGCAGGGTGCGCGCACCGATCTCGACCAGCGGGTCGGTGGTGAAGTCGGCCAGGTCCCGCGCCAGGGCACGGCTGCCTTGCCGCGCGCGGCCGAGCAACTGGCCGATGGTCTCGAAAAAGCCGGTTTCCCAGATGAAGTAAACGGGATAGATGCCGTTGCGCCGCCACCAGTCGATGTGCTTGTGGGCGATTTGCAGGCCGCTCGATTCAGACACCAGCCCGCCATGCGCATAGAACACCAGGCGCAGCTTGTGGCCGGCGGGCAGTTCGCTGACCGCCTGCGGCAGGTGCTGCTCGAAGATGGCGTCGATGTCGCCGGGCGTCGAGGCCGCCTCGCCTTCGCCCGACAGGCGGCCGACCCGCAGGTTGACCAGGTGCGGCCGCATCGCGTTGAGCGCCGCTGTGCCCAAGCCCGAATCACGGCTTTGCGCAGGGGCCGATGCGTCGCCTGCATCGCCACTGGGCGCCACGCGGCTTGCGGTGGCCGCCTGGCCGGCTTCCTGCTCGTCATGCGACAGCTCGGCATCGCCGGGCTCGCCGGCATTGTCAAGGGTGCGCGACAGCGAGCGGATGGCCTCGGCGACGAAGCGGTCGGTTTCATCGGGGAAGGGCTGCGGCTGGGCAGCGCCGCGCGAGGCACCGGCCTGCATTTCCTGGCGCATGTCCTCGACCTCGGCCACGATGTCGGCATACACCAGCGCGCTGCCGGGGCACGATTTGGGCGACATGGCGTTGTGAAAGCGCAGCGTGCTGGCCGGCAGGTGAAAGCGCGACTGGACCAGCGCCACGACCTGCAGCGCGGCGTCTTTTTGCGCGCCGCCGAACGGGTCGCGGCCGTTGTCGAAGTCGCCGATCATCTCGAACATGAAGGGGCCGAAGGCCTTGTTGCCGTTGTGTCCGGCGGCGCTGGCCGGCGGCAGGTTCCAGTTGCGGCCCAGCCAGACCATGCCCTCGGGGTCGATGGTCAGGTGCTGGGCAATGTCGCTCCAGCCGTTGACCTGCGTGTGGTGGCGCCACATCGAGACAATCGTGTCATGGCCGCGAAAGTCGGCATGCCGGGGCCGCCAGGTGTGGTGCATGTGCACCGCGTCGATTTTCCGGGTGAAGGGAAATTTCTGGAGAAGCTGCTCGAACTGAGCCGGCGACAAACGCTGGAAGGTGGGTGTCGGCATGGCGCGCCCCTTTTGACGAGTGGGCGCCCACTCTACACCCGCGCGGGGTGTGCTTTCAAGCGGGGCAGCAGCCGCCTTGCGCGGCGGCGGCCTGCCATTTCAGTTGCACTTGCGCTGCATCAATCGACTTCGGCAATCAGCTCGATCTCGACGCAGGCGCCCAGCGGAATCTGCGCCACGCCGAAGGCGCTGCGCGCATGCTTGCCGGCGTCGCCAAACACCTCGCCAAGCAGTTCGCTGCAGCCGTTGGTGACCAGGTGGTGCTCCGTGAATTCGCCGGTCGAGTTGACCAGGCTCATGACCTTGACGATGCGCTTGATCTTGCCCAGGTTGCCCGTGGCGGCATGCAGCGTGCCCATCAGGTCGATGGCGATCAGGCGGGCCGCAGCCTTGCCTTCTTCGGTCGTCACGTTTTTGCCGAGCTGGCCGACGATGACCTGGCCGTCACGCTTGGCCAGATGGCCGCTCAGGAATACCAGGTTGCCGGTGCGCACGAAGGGCAGGTAGGCAGCGGCCGGCGCGGCGACCTCGGGCAGGGTGATGCCCAGGGACTGGAGCTTGGCGTAAATGGGATGGGTGCTGGTGGTCATGGTGGTCCGTGTGTGTAAAGTGAAAAACGATAGATGGATTTTTGCCTGCGCGAAAGACAAAATTTTCAGGCCAGAAAATTGAAATAATCAGATCAAATACGGCATTTGCGCACTATCCACGGGCGTACCATGCTATGAATAGCAAAGCACTGGCGGTCCCGGCGCCTTGGCATATTAACGCACTGCGTTCGCGGGTTTGAAGGAAGGTAAGCTCTGCCATGGGCCGGTTTTTTTCAGGTCGGCCCGGGCCTATCACCCGTCAAGAAAGACAACCCTGCGCTCTTTGACTGCCACCCGTCGTACAGGCTTCGGGCCTGCGCTGGCCGGCTTTGTCGCGGGTGTGGCCTTGCAGTTGCGCCAGCCCGCGCTGTGGCCTGCCGACCGCTATGCCGCGATGGCGGCGGTGGCCCTTGCGCTGGCCGCTGGCTGGTACGCATTCCAGGCTCGAAAACGCCTTCAAGGCCAAACTCCCCGCATGGCTGGCGTGCTGCTGGTGTTCCTCATGGCTGTGTTGCTGGGCTTTGGCCTGACCGGCTGGCGCGCCGGCGCCTTCCAGGCGACCGCGCTGAATCCGTCGCTGGAAGGACGCGACATCGACGTGACCGGCACGGTGCTGGCCATGCCGCAGATCAGCGAGGATGCGGTGCGCTTTCGCCTGGGAGTGGAGTCGGCCCGCCTTGATGGCCGTGCAGTGGCGCTGCCGCTGCAGATACAGCTCGGCTGGTATGCGGGTTTTGCGGCGCGCGAGACAAAAGCCGCGTCGGCCGAAAGCAGCGATGCGTCCGAGCTGGCGCTGGACCTGCAGCGCCAGCCGCAGTTGCTGCGCGCCGGCGAGCGCTGGCAGATGACGGTGCGGCTCAAGGCGCCGCACGGCAACAGCAACCCGCACGGCTTTGACTACGAACTGTGGCTTTGGGAGCAGGGCATCCAGGCCACCGGCTATGTGCGCGCCGGGCCGAAGGATGCGCCGCCGCTCAGACTTTCCAGCAGCTGGCGTTATCCGGTGGAACGCGCCCGCCAGTCGGTTCGCGAAGCCATTGACCGGCAGGTGGCCGACCGCCAGCTGGCCGGCGTGCTGGCCGCGCTGGTGGTCGGCGACCAGAACGCCATCGAGCGCGCCGACTGGGATGTGTTTCGTGCCACCGGCGTCGCGCACCTCATGAGCATCTCGGGGCTGCACATCACCATGTTCGCCTGGGTGGCGTCGCTGCTCATCGGCCGGCTGTGGCGCGCTTCGGTGCGGCTGACGCCTAGGGGGTGCCTGGCGCTGCCGGCCAGCAGCGCCGGCGCGCTGGGCGGGCTGCTGCTGGCAGTGCTGTATGCACTGTTTTCGGGCTGGGGCGTTCCGGCCCAGCGGACCATCTGGATGCTCGCCACCGTCGTGCTGCTGCGGCAAAGCGGCCGGCGGTGGCCGTGGCAGCAAGCCTGGCTGCTGGCGATGGCGGTGGTTGTCATGTTTGATCCGTGGGCCTTGCTGCAGGCCGGATTCTGGCTGTCGTTTGTGGCGGTCGGCGTGCTGTTTGCTACGGATTCAGGAGCTGGAGATGCAAGCCAGAAAAGCGCAGAGCTTGTATTTCATTCAAAATTTCTGCCCTGGTGGCTGCACCGGCCGCTCTTCAGCCTGTGGCGCATGGCGCGCGAGCAATGGGTCGTCACGCTGGCGCTCACGCCGCTGTCGCTGCTGCTGTTCAACCAGGTTTCGCTGGTCGGCCTGCTGGCCAATGCGGTGGCGATTCCATGGGTCACGCTGCTGGTCACGCCGCTGGCATTGATGGGCGTCATGTATGCACCACTATGGGACGTGGCCGCCTGGGCGGTCGGGCTGCTGGCGTGGGTTCTGCAGGGGCTGGCGGGCTGGTCATGGGCGTCGGTCAACGTTGCGACTGCACCGTTGTGGTGTGCGCTGGTTGGCGTGCTGGGCGGCGGGCTGATCGCCCTGCGCCTGCCCTGGCATTGGCGGCTGCTCGGTGTGCCGCTGCTGCTGCCGGTGCTCTTGTGGCAGCCGGCGCGCGTGGCGCCGGGCCAGTTCGAATTGCTCGGGGCCGACATTGGCCAGGGCAATGCGGTGCTGGTGCGCACCGCCGGCCACAGCCTGCTGTACGACACCGGCCCGCGCTTTTCACGCGAAAGCGATGCCGGCCACCGGGTGCTGGTGCCGTTGCTGCGGGCGCTGGGCGAACGCCTCGACATCGTGGTGCTCAGCCACCGCGACAGTGACCACACCGGCGGCGCCCCGGCCGTGCTGGCGATGCAGCCGCAGGCCAGGTTGCTGGCTTCCATCGAGGACGGCCATGAACTGCAGACCCTGCGCCCGTCAACGCGCTGCGTCGCCGGCCAGCACTGGACCTGGGACGGCGTCGATTTCGAGGTGCTGGCGCCAGCGGCTGGCGACTACGAAGCGCCGAACAAGTCCAACGCCATGAGCTGCGTGCTGCGCATTTCCAATGGCGTGCAGACGGCCCTGCTGGCCGGCGACATTGAAGCGCCGCAGGAGGCCCGGCTGGTGGCCGGCGATCCGGCGCGCCTGAGGGCCGACTTCCTGCTGGTGCCGCACCATGGCAGCAAGACCTCGTCAAGCCCGGCCTTCCTGGACGCGGTGCAGCCCCGGCTGGCGCTGGCCCAGGCGGGCTACCGCAACCGCTTCGGCCATCCGGTCGCCTCGGTGGTGGCGCGCTACGACGAACGCGGCATCCGGCTGGTGCGCTCGGCCGAGTGCGGCGCAGCGACCTGGCAGAGCTGGAAGCCGGCGCAGCTTGCGTGCCAGCGGCAGGCGCAAAAACGCTATTGGCAACCCCCAGGAGGGGCTTAAATATCTACCGGCCTGCATTTCCGTGGCGCATTACTTGCTAAGCTAGGAACAGAATTATTCAATGATTGCAAACCTGGATGGAAATTCAAGCTTATGAGCCCACCGATGTTTGACGAGATGAATGCCAGCGCGACCAGCGTGCGCAAACACTACCAGGGCTATCAGCGCTGGCTGGCGCAGCAGCCGGCCGACGTCATGCAGGCGCGCCGCGCCGAAGCGGAAATGATCTTTCGCCGGGTCGGCATCACCTTTGCCGTCTATGGCGACAAGGACGAGGACGGCTCGGGCGCCGAGCGGCTGATTCCGTTCGACCTGATTCCGCGCATCATTCCGGCGCACGAATGGGCCACGCTGGAAAGAGGCCTGATCCAGCGGGTTACCGCGCTCAACCGCTTTATCCACGACGTGTACCATGACCAGGAAATCATCAAGGCCGGCTTGATTCCGTCCGAACAGATTTTCCAGAACTCGCAGTTCCGTCCTGAAATGATTGGCGTGAACGTGCCGGGCAACATCTATTCGCACATCAGCGGCATCGACATCGTGCGCGCGCCCAATGCGCAGGGCGAGGGCGAATACTACGTGCTCGAAGACAACCTGCGCGTGCCCAGCGGTGTGAGCTACATGCTCGAAGACCGCAAGATGATGATGCGGCTGTTTCCCGAGCTGTTCAGCCAGAACCGGGTCGCCCCGGTCGAGCATTACCCCGACCTGCTGCTGGAAACGCTGCGCGCCATGGCGCCGCCCGCCACCGCCAAGCCGACCGTGGTGGTGTTGACGCCGGGCATGCACAACTCGGCCTATTTCGAACATGCGTTTTTGGCCCAGCAAATGGGCGTCGAGCTGGTCGAGGGCCTGGACCTTTTCGTGAAGGACAACTTCGTCTACATGCGCACCACGCGCGGCCCCAAGCGCGTCGATGTGATCTACCGCCGGGTGGACGACGACTTCCTTGACCCGCTGGCCTTCCGGCCCAATTCCACGCTGGGTTGCGCCGGCCTGCTCAATGTGTACCGCAGCGGCAACGTGGCGATCTGCAACGCCATCGGCACCGGCGTGGCCGACGACAAGTCAATCTACCCTTACGTGCCCCAGATGATCGAGTTCTACCTCGGCGAAAAGCCGATCCTCAAGAACGTGCCGACCTTCATGTGCCGCAAGCCGGAAGACCTGAAGTACACCCTGGCCAACCTCAAGGACCTGGTCGTCAAGGAAGTCCATGGCGCCGGCGGCTACGGCATGCTGGTCGGGCCGGCTGCATCCAAGGTTGAAATCGAGGATTTCCGGCGCGCCATTATTGCCAATCCGTCGGGCTATATCGCCCAGCCGACGCTGAGCCTGTCCACCTGCCCGACTTATGTGGAAAGCGGCGTGGCGCCGCGCCACATCGACCTGCGGCCTTTCGTGTTGAGCGGCAAGGACGTGCAGATGGTGCCCGGCGGCCTGACGCGGGTGGCGCTCAAGGACGGCTCGCTGGTGGTCAATTCGTCGCAGGGCGGCGGCACCAAGGACACCTGGATTCTGGAGGCCGATGCCGCTTCCTTCCTGCCGCCGGAATCGCAATCGCAGTCGCAGTCGCAGTCCGTCACCGTCACCGAGGGAATCTGAACATGCTGTCACGCACCGCCGACCACCTGTTCTGGATGTCGCGCTACACCGAACGCGCCGAAAACACCGCTAGATTGCTGGACGTGAACTACCAGACTTCGCTGCTGCCGCAATCGACCGCCGATGTGCAGACCGGCTGGCGCGGCCTGCTCAGCATCAGCGAACTCAAGCCTTCGTATGCGGCCCGCTACGGCGAAAGCATCAATGCCCAGGATGTGATGGACTTCATGGTGCGCGATGAAAAAAATCCGTCCAGCATCGTGTCCTGCCTGAAGAATGCGCGGGAAAACGCCCGTGCCGTGCGCGGCACGCTGACCACCGAGGTCTGGGAAACCCAGAACCAGACTTACCTGGAGGTTATCCGCATGCTGCGCGCGGGGGATTTTGAGCGCGACCCGGGCAAGTTCTTCGAATGGGTCAAGTTCCGCTCGCACCTGTCGCGCGGCGTGACCGCCGGCACCATGCTGCAGGACGAGGCCTTCCACTTTCTGCGGCTGGGCACCTTCCTGGAACGCGCCGACAACACCGCCCGGCTGGTCGATGTGAAGTTCCACGCCATCCAGAGCGACTTCCCGAATGTTGCCGGCGAGGAAGAGCAGGAACACGATTTTTACCACTGGAGCGCCATTTTGCGCAGCGTCTCGGCCTTCGAGGTCTACCGCAAGGTGTACCGCGACGTCATCAAGCCCGAACGCGTGGCCGAGCTGCTGATCCTGCGCCCGGACATGCCGCGCTCGCTGCTGGCCTGCCTGAACGAGCTGATCACCAACCTGTCGATGGTCACCAGCGACCCGCTCAGCGAAACCCAGCGCCGCGCCGGCAAGCTGCGCTCGGACCTGCAATACGCTCGCATCGACGAAATCCTGTCGGCTGGCCTGCATGCCTTTTTGATGCAGTTCCTCGACCGGGTTAACGAACTGGGCGCGCACATCAGCCGGGAGTTCCTGGTGCCGGTCACGCGTTGAAGGCGGTAGCGGCCAGCGCTTCTGTAAAGGCCTTGCGATGAAGCTGCACATCAAGCACACCACCGACTACCGCTACACCGAGCCCCTGCGCTATGCGCTGCAGACGCTGTGGCTCACGCCGCTAAGCGGGCCGGCGCAGACGGTGGACTTCTGGAGCCTGGGCGCGCCTGAAAAGCTGTTCGCCCAGACCGATGCCTTTGGCAACAGCATCCATTCCTATACCTTTGTCGGCGAACTGGCCGACAACGTGCGCTGGAGTCTGGTCAATGCAGCCGGCACGGTGGAAACCTTTGGCGTGGCGCAATTCACCGACGAGGCCAGCATGCCGCTGCCGCAGCTGTACCTGCGCCCTTCGCCGCTGGCCCAGCCGCACCCGAGCCTGGCCGTGTTCGGGCGACAGTTCATCACTGCGCAAACAGGCGACGGAAAAGCTGATTTACAAGCGTTATTGGCCTTGGCCGCAGGTGTGGCGGGCGCTGTCAGCTATCAAAAAAATAGTACCAATGTCACCACCACGGCGCTGCAGGCGTTCGAGGCCGGCGCCGGCGTGTGCCAGGACCAGGCGCATGTGATGGTGGCTATTTGCCGCAGCCTGGGGATTCCGGCGCGCTATGTCAGCGGCTATTTTTATGCTGCCAACGAACCCGACCTGGCCAGCCATGCGTGGGCCGATGTCTGTCTGGATGTGGCCGGCCGGCGCTGGGCCAGCATTGATGTGACGCACAGCTGCCTGACCGACGAGCGCCATGTGCGCCTGGCGATGGGCACCGACTACAACGCCTGTCCGCCGATCAAGGGCGTGCGCCATGGCGGCGGCGCGGAATCGATGACCGTCAGCATCACCATCGAGCCGGCCTGAACCCGGCTTTTCGCCGTGATACCCCGTCCCGGTTCAGGCGTAAGTCACAACGCCCGCAGCCGTCACCGTGATGGTCTTGCCTATGCTGGCGGTGTAGGTCTTTGACTTGACCGTATTGACGAACACATATTCGCCCTTGACGCTGGCTGCGGTCACCGTCATCAAGAGGTAGCCCCGGCGTTTCGTGTCGACGTAGGCAAGGTCGTCCACCAGGCCCAGGCCGGCGCCGATGGCCGCCGTGCCCAGTAGCGGCACCAGCGCGGATCCGTCCAGCGAAGACGCAAGTTCGCCCAGGCCGGCGGCTTCAAATCCGGTCGAACTGACCGAACTGCCGGCAAACTCGACGCCCGCCTTCACGCCCGCGAGCGTGGTGAGCTGGGTAAACCAGCCGTTGTGCGAGTCGCCCGACAGCACCACCAGGTTTTTGTTCAGGCTTTTCACCGTGGTCAAAATCGCATCGCGCTGGGTCGGGTAGCCGTCCCAGGCATCCAGGTTGTACGGCAGGGTCGGGTTGATCGCCGGATTGAGCAGGGCGGCCTGCGTCGGCGTCAGCGCCCCCGGGCCAGCGGCTGCGCGCGTGGTCTTGGCGGTCAGGTAATCGTTGATGGCGGCTGTGACATCGGCCAGTGTGGCCGTGGGCGGCGAGGCGAAAGCGGCCGCCTGCTTGCTCAGCACCGACGCCGGAAACCACATGCGGGCCATGATGTCCTGGTTGCCCAGGAACTGCCAGGTGGCGGTGGATGCCGTCAAGCCGGCGGTCAGCCAGTCCTGCTGCGCGGTGCTGATCATGCGGCGCGAGGCGTCGGGCCGCACGCCGCCCACAGGGGTCAGACCCGTGATGTAGCGCGTGATGCCGCCATCACGGTCGCCGAAGTTGTCGTACTGGCGGTCGCGGCCCTCAATGCGGGTGTCGAGCATGTGCAGCGACAGCAGCTTGCCGAAATCGAAGTGGCGGTAAATCTTCAACAGGTTGGCCGTGTCGGCCGTGCGGATCGGCAGCCACTCGTGGTATGCCTTGGCGGCTGCAGCCTTGCGCACGGCCCAGTCGCCCTGGGTGGCTGGGTTGTGGTTTTCGGCGCCATCTTTATAGGCGTTGTTGGCGAATTCGTGATCGTCCCAGATCGTGATCCACGGCATCTTGGCATGCAGCGCCTGCAGGTCGGCGTCCGACTTGTACTGCGCATGGCGCTGGCGGTAGTCGGCCAGGCTGGCGATGTCATTGGCCGGAATCGCTACGCGGCCCAGCGCCACGGCGTCCTGGTTGCCGTATTTGGCCGTGTCCGAGCCATATTCATAGATGTAGTCGCCCAGGTGAAGGGCGTACTGGGCGTCTGACTTGGCCGCATCGGCATAGGCATTGAAGTAGCCTTCCGAGTACAGCGAGCAGGAGAACACGGCGAACTTGACGCTTGCCACCGACGCGGCCGGCAAGGTGCGCGTGGCGCCGACGGTGGAAGTGGTTCCGGCCGCATCGCGAAAGCGATAAAAATAACTCGCGCCAGCGGTCAAGCCCGTGGCATCGACCTTGGCGGTAAAGCCATTGGCCGGCAGCGCCTCGACCGAGCCAGAGCTGACGATGCTGGCGAAGCTGCTGTCAGTGGCCACTTGCCAGGTCAGCGGCACGGCGGCATTGCTGCCATCGACTTTGGCGTATGTCCACAGGATCACGCGATCAGACAGCGGGTCGCCGCTGGCCACGCCATAGGAGAATTGCGCCGGAGGAACGGGTGTGCTGTCGTCGCTGCCGCCGCAGGCCACGACTGAACTGCCTGCGGCTACGGCAGCTGCTGTTTTCAGCAAAAACTCACGGCGGCTGGTAACTTCTGACATGCTTCGAACTCCTGTTGTTGGAAGCGAAATTTAAAAAGAATTTTGTGTCGGCTGTGTGAAAAAGCGACTCCATGAGCTCGTGAAGCGGACGCGCATCTCTACACGTGAGTTTCTGCGCTTTTTTCAGGCGGACAAATCCACCCGGACCCGGCCGCGCACCTGGCCGGCGAGCAGGCGCGGCGCCAGTGCGGCGACCCGGTCCAGCGCAATGGTTTCGGTATTGGCTTCCAGCAGATCGGCTGGTAGTTCGCGCGCCAGACGCTCCCAGGCCGTCAGGCGCCGCGCCATCGGCGCCTGCACGCTGTCCACGCCGGCCAGGGTGATGCCGCGCAAAATGAACGGCGCCACGCTGGTCGTCAGGTCCATGCCCTGCGCCAGGCCGCAGGCGGCCACGGTGCCGCCGTATTTCAGGCTGGCGCAGACGTTGGCCAGCGTGTGGCTGCCCACGCTGTCCACGGCGGCGGCCCAGCGCTCTTTCTGCAGCGGCTTGCCCGGCGCGCTCAGCGTGGCGCGGTCGATCAGTTCGGCCGCGCCGAGCTGCTTCAGGTGCCCGGCCTCGGCCATCCGGCCAGTCGAGGCATGCACCTCGAAGCCCAGGCGGGCGAGCAGGGCGATGGCGATGCTGCCGACGCCGCCGTTCGCGCCCGTCACCAGGACCGGGCCGGCCGAGGGCGTGACGCCCCGGTCCTGCAAGGCCATGACGCACAGCATCGCGGTGTAGCCGGCCGTGCCGATGGCCATGGCCTGCCGGGCGTCCATGCCGCGGGGCATCGGCACCAGCCAGTCGGCCTTGACCCGCGCTTTTTGCGCCAGTCCGCCCCAGTGGCTTTCGCCAACGCCCCAGCCGTTGAGCAGCACCGCGTCTCCGGGCTTGAAGCGGGCATCGCGGCTGTCAAGCACGTTGCCGGCAAAGTCGATACCGGGCACCATCGGAAACTTGCGCACCACCGGCGAAGTGCCGGTGATCGCCAGGGCATCCTTGTAGTTGACGGTCGAATACGCCACATCGACCAGCACCTCGCCCTCAGGCAGCTGCGCCTCGTCAAGGGCGGTTATTTCCGCCAGCGTGGCGCCGTCCGGGTTTTTGGTCAGTAGCAGGGCTTTGAACATCTGATTTTCCTTTGTCGTCGTGACTCGATTCGTGCAAGGGTGCGCCGCCATCGTACAGCGGCCACATGGGGCTGGAGCCGGTCTGTGTTTCTTCCAGTTGCATTTGGCGCAGCCGGTTTCATGCGCCAACTCGCAGCATAATTCCGCTGTCCCCACACGCGTGGGCTGCCTCTAGAACCGGGACATTCGTCCCGTCAAAATCCCCCGAAAAGTTGAACCCTGATGAGTCGTAATTTGCACAATGAACCTGTGGCATTGGACGCCATGGCGCCGGCTGCGCCCGCTGCCCTCCGGGAACCCGCAATCCGCATCGATATCGAATCCGATGCCACCGTAGGCTATGCCTCGATACAAAATGCCGTGCCGGTCGTGCGGGCGCTGCGCCTGACCAACGGCGTGTCTGACGCGGTTCACAACCTGGAAGTGGTCATTTCATGCAGCCCGGCATTTGCCCGAGGTTTGAGCCTGCGGTTTGACAAGCTGGCCGCCGGGGAAACCCGCCGCATCGCGCCGCTGGACCTGCAGCCGGACCATGCCTTTCTGGCCAATTTGCAGGAATCGGTCCAGGCGTCCATCCGTGTTGTGGCCGAGGCCGGCGGGCAGGAACTGGCCTCTGCCGCTCAGCCGGTCCAGGTCCTGGCCTATGACCAGTGGGCCGGAACGCGCGCGCTGCCCGAACTGCTGGCGGCTTTTTGCATGCCCAACCATCCAGCGGTCGATGGCCTGATTGGCAAGGCGTCCCGGCTGCTGCGCGCCACCCACCCCGAGCTGTCGATGAACGGCTACCAGTCGAAAAGCCGCGATGTGGTTTGGAAACAGGTGTCCAGCATCTACAGCACGATCGCGGCGGAAAATCTCGAATACGTCGAGCCGCCGGCTTCCTTCGGCAGCGACGGCCAGAAAATTCGCACGCCCGACCGCATTCTGGAGACACGCGTCGCCACCTGCCTGGACTTGGCGATGCTGTTTGCCTCCTGTCTGGAGCAGGCCGGCCTGCGCCCGGTCATCCTGCTGAAGGAAGGCCATGCCTGGGTCGGCGTCTGGCTGCACCTGGCGTCTTTTGCCGATGTGCTGGTCGATGATGTGCAGGCGATTCGCAAGCGCGTCGACAGCGGCGAGTTGCTGGTGTTTGAAGCCACCGGCGTGGCCCGGCACGCCAGCCAGCGGCCTTCGCTCCGGGTCGCCATGGAGCAGGGCCATGCCCAGTTGCTCGAAGACGCCAGCTTTCGTTATGCCGTCGACATCCACCGCGCACGCGAAGCGCAGATCAGGCCTCTGCCATCGCGCGCGCTTCCCGGCGTGCCGGGCGAGGCGCTGCCCGAGGGCGCTCCGGCGGCCATCGAGGCAATGCCGCTGCTGCCGCCGCTTGACGCCGATTCGCTGGCGCCGCTCGATGCGCGCGCGGACGACACGCCCGAGGGGCGCCTGTCCACCTGGAAATCGCGGCTGCTCGACCTGACGCTGCGCAACCGGCTGCTCAATTTCAAGCCGACCAAGGCCACGCTGCAGTTCGTCGCGCCCGACCTGGCCCGGCTGGAAGACGCGTTGGCCGACGGCGCCGAGTTCAAGATCAGGCCGCTGCCCGAACTGATGGAAGGCGCCGACCCGCGCATGGCGCAGGTGCACACGCAGCGCGCAGGCAGCACGCCGCTCGACGACATGGCGCTGGAGGCCCTGGGCAACCGTGAATTGCTGGCGCGGGCGTCGAAGGACGCGCTGGACGGCAACCTGCTGGCGGTCTACAGCGCCGCCCGGACCGGGCTGGAAGAGGGCGGCGCCAACACGCTCTACCTGGCGATCGGCCTGCTGCGCTGGACCGAGGCCGACAATTCCGAGGCGGTGCACCTGGCGCCGCTGCTCCTGATTCCGGTCACGCTGCAGCGCCAGTCGGTGCGCAGCGGCTTTCGCCTGATACGCCATGACGACGAGGCCATCGTCAACCCGACGCTGCTGCACCTGCTCAAGACCAGCTTCGAGCTGAAGGTCGCCGGCCTGGAAGCGGTGCCGTCGGACGACAAGGGCGTTGACGTGGGCCAGGTGCTGCAGTCTTTCCGGCTGGCGGTGCGCGAAATTGCGCAGTGGGAAGTGCTGGAGCAGGCGCACCTGGGCATTTTCTCGTTCACCAAGTACCTGATGTGGAAGGATTTGCAGGACCGCACCGAGCAGCTCCGGCTAAACCGCGTCGTCAGGCACCTGATCGACAAGCCGGGCGAGGCCTTTGCCCGCGAAGGCACGCCCGGCGAATTCGACCGGCTCGACGCCACCCACCGCCCGCAGGACATCCTGGCGCCGCTGCTGGCCGATTCGTCGCAGCTCAAGGCAATCTGCGCGGTCGATGCCGGCCGCGACCTGGTGCTTGAAGGCCCGCCCGGCACCGGCAAGAGCCAGACCATCACCAACCTGATCGCGCACAGCCTGGCCAAAGGCAATACGGTGCTGTTCGTCTCGGAAAAGATGGCCGCACTGGAAGTCGTGCACCGGCGCCTTTCCAGCATCGGGCTGGGTCCGTTCTGCCTGGAACTGCATTCCTCGAAGGCAAAAAAGGCTGACGTGCTCCAGCAACTTGGCCAATCGCTGGCCATCAGCGCCCAGCGCACCCTTGACGACTGGGCGCGCGAGGCCGACCGGCTGGGCCAGCTGCGCCAGTCGCTCAACGGGCTGGTCGATTCGCTGCACCGGCAATACCCCAACGGCTTCACCGTTTTCGAGGCCACCGGCATCTGCATCGCGCACAGCGGCCAGGAGGCCACAAGCATGCCGTGGGCCGACCCCTTGATGCATGACCGGGCAGCGCTGTACCGGCTGGAGGAAACCGTCCGGCGCATGGCCTCGCTGGCCGGCGCGCTGCCCTCGCTTCAGGCGCATCCGCTCGCCCTCATCGGCCAGACCGACTGGTCGCCGTCATGGCAGGATGAACTGCTGGGCGCTGCCCGGTCGCTGGAGGTAGTCATCGCGTCGCTGCAGGAAAAATCTACTGCACTCGAACCCCTAACCGGACAGCCGGCCGCCGGCCTGAGCCTGCAAGCGCATGCCGCGCTGGACGAACTGGCCGATGCGCTGCTGCGGGCGCCCGGCGTGCCCGCCGGCCTGGCGGGCCAGGCGCATGAGCCGGGCGCGCGCGCGCGGGTGCATGCGCTGGCGCAGCATGGACTGGCGCGCAACCAGCATTGGCAGCAGGTCGGACCGGGCTGGACGGAACAGGTCGCTACGCTCGATGCGGCCGAGCTGCAGGCGCAATGGGCGCAGGCCCGGTCCGACTGGTGGCCCAAGTCGATGCTGGCGCAGCGGGCCATCTTCAAGCGCCTGAGCGGCTTTCGCCGCGACGGCCAGCGCCCGCTGGAGGTCGATGTGCAGGCGCTGCTGGCGCCGCTGGCGGCACTGAACCAGGAAGACCGGGCGCTGCGCGCGATGCAGCCAGACGCCGAGGCGCTGCTGCAGGAATCGTATGCCGGCCTGGCGACCGACTGGGCCAGCCTGGCCGGCCATGAGCTGTGGGCGAAGCAGTTCGCCGATGCGGTCACGCGGGTAGCCGGCGCTGACCTGGCGCGGGTCGCGCCCCTGCATCAGGCGCTGGCGCCGCTGGTGTCCAGCGGCCGGGCGGCTCTCTCCGCCGATGGCCTTGCCGGCCGCGCGTTGCTGGCGTACCGCGACGCCTGGCGTGAATTCAGCCAGCAACTGGAGGCACTGGCCGCGCTCGTCCGGCCGGTCGAACCCTTGCAAGGCCCGGCCGATGCCGGCGCCGCGCTCGCGCGAATCCGGGGCGTGCTGGCCGCATGGCAGGCCAGTTACCGGCAGCTCCAGCCCTGGTGCCTGTGGCGCCAGGTTCGCGCCCAGGCTATCGACCAGGGTCTGCAGTCGCTGGTTGCCAGCCTGGAGAGCGGCGCCGTGCCGCTGGCCGGGGCCGAATCGCATTTCAGCTACAGCTACCGCCAATGGTGGCTGAAAAAAATCATCGACCAGGACCCGCTGCTGCGCGGTTTTTCCAGCGCCGACCAAGCGCGCAAGATACGCCAGTTCCGCGAGCTTGACGCCCGCTTCCAGACGCTGACCGCGCAATACATCGTCGCCACGCTCTCTAGCCGCATTCCGTCGATTTCCGGCGATGCGGTCGGCCCCGACAGCGAACTGGGCCGCCTGCGCCGCGAGCTGCAAAAACAGCGCCGGCAGATGCCGGTGCGCCAGCTGGTCCACGGCCTGCCGACGCTGCTGCCCCGGCTCAAGCCTTGTTTGCTGATGTCGCCGCTGTCGGTGGCGCAGTACCTGGACGCTGGTTACGCGCCGTTTGACCTGGTGGTGTTCGACGAGGCCTCGCAGATTCCGGTCTGGGACGCCATCGGCGCCATCGCCCGGGGCCGTCAACTGGTGGTGGTGGGCGACCCGAAACAGCTGCCGCCAACCAGCTTTTTCAGCAAATCCAGCGACCCTGACGGTGCGGCGGGCGGCGACGAGCAGGTCGAAGACCTCGAAAGCATCCTGGACGAATGCCTGGGCGCCGGCATGAACCGCCTGAGCCTGCAGTGGCACTACCGCAGCCGCCATGAAAGCCTGATCACCTTCAGCAACGTCAACTACTACGACTCCAGCCTGGTCACCTTTCCCTCGCCGGTCACCAACGACAGCGCGGTGCGCTTCGAGCGTGTGCAGGGCGTTTATGACCGGGGCGGCAGCCGCACCAACCGGGCTGAAGCCGACGCGATCGTCGAAGGCATCAGCGCGCATTACCTGGCGCCCGAGAAAAAGCACCTGACGCTGGGCGTCGTCACCTTCAACCAGACCCAGCAACTGCTGATCGAGACGCTGGTCGATGCCCGGCGCCGCGCCAGCCCGGAACTCGACCGCGCGATCGCGGCACGCGCCAGCGAGCCGCTGTTCATCAAGAACCTGGAAAACGTCCAGGGCGACGAGCGCGACGTGATCTTTTTCTCGATCACCTACGGCACCGATGCGGCGGGCAAGACGATGATGAATTTCGGGCCGCTCAACGGCGAGGGCGGCCAGCGCCGGCTCAATGTGGCGATCTCGCGGGCACGCGAAGCCGTCGTCATCTACAGCACGCTGCTGCCCGAGCAGATCGACCTGGCCCGGGTGCGCGCCGCCGGCGTGCGCGACCTCAAGCATTACCTGGAATTCGCCATTCAGGGCTACCGCGCGCTGGCCGGCCAGAGCGTGCCGACCGGCCGCGAGCCCGACAGCCCGTTCGAGGTGGCGGTGATCCGGCTGCTGCGCGCCCAAGGCTGGGACGTGCATCCGCAGGTTGGCTGCTCGGGCTACCGGCTGGACATCGGCGTGGTCGATCCGCGCGCGCCGGGCCGCTACCTGGCCGGCATCGAATGCGACGGCGCCACCTACCATTCGGCCGCCAGCTCGCGCGACCGCGACCGGCTGCGCCAGCATGTGCTGGAAAGCCTCGGCTGGACTATTTTGCGCATCTGGTCGACCGACTGGTGGCTCAATCCGGAAGGAGAAATCGACAAAATAAGCCAGCGGTTGCAGGCGATTCTGGACCTGCCGGATGCAGCGCAGGCCGTTGAGGCGCAAGCCACCCTGCCGGCGCCGATTGTCGGCGAAGCGCAACCGGACGCGGCGACGGAAGATCCCAATGCGCAAGCCCTTGTGCCGCAGGAGCTTGACGGAGAAGCGGTTGATGCCCGCGAGGCGATGGCGGATGCGCTGGCCGGTCCGGGCCAGGCGCTTGAAATCTACCGCCCCGCGACATTGTCCGGCGGCGATCCCTTGCTGTTCCATGACGCGAGCGCGTCAGCCAGCCTGGCAGGGCATCTGGTGCTGGTGATTGATGCCGAGGGTCCGCTCACGGACGCCAACCTGTTCCGCCGGGTCGCCCGTGCCTGGGGACTGGAGCGAACCAGCACCCGGGTGGCCGAGCGGCTCAGGGCGCTGGTGCCCGATCAAATGGTTCGCACGATCGAGACGGAGGCGATTTTCTACTGGCCGGCGGGTGCCGACATCACCTCGTGGGAGCGCTTGCGCATCGCCGATGCAGGTGACGAATCGTCGCGCCGCCGCATCGACGAAGTGTGTTTGGAAGAGATTGCCGCGCTGTCGCACCACGTCCTGGGCCAGTCCGGCGCTTCGACCCGGCAGGATGTGGCCCGCTCGGTGTGCCGGCTGATCGGCATGACGCGCATTCCGGCGGATGCGCAAGCCCGAACCGATGAAGCGCTTGACCGGCTGATTGCGCTGGAGATTGCTGCGGAAATGGACGGCCGGTTGCGGCTGGCGGCGTGATGGCTATGTTGCTATGAAAAAAATAGCTGCTTGCGCAGGTGGTGATTGCGGAGAAGGCACTTTTCACTAAATTTTTTTTGGGTGGAACGCTGATAATTAGCTGATTGGCAGTTGGCTCGTGAGGAGACAGGGCGAGCAATGTTCTTCATGTGTTTGACATGTTGGACATATAAAAAAGCGCCTTCGGTTTTAACTTCAGCAAAGATATAAATATGAAAAGAGAATTGTTGGGCTCCTCGGCACTGGCCGGGCGCATTGCGCTCAGCGCGCTGGTGATTTCCCTGGCGGCTTGCGGCGGCGGTGACAACGTAGCATCGGGCGGCGAAGTTCCGGCCGTCGTTCCGCCGCCGGTCGCCGCCACCCTGCCTGCCTGCACCAGCGCGGTCCCGGCCACCGCGCCGCTCACGGCTATTTCCGCGGTTCAGGGTACTGGCAACCTCAGCCCGCTGGCCGCGCAGAACGTCACCGTGCGGGGCGTGGTGGTGGGAGAGTTTCAAAACACGGGAACGACCAGCACCCGCCTCAACGGCTTTTTTGTGCAGCAAGCCGTGCCCGATGCCGACCCGCTGACATCCGAAGGCATTTTTGTCTTTGCGCCCGACAATGCCACCCGCGTCAAGGCAGGCGACTTTGTGCAGGTCTCCGGCCTGGTCGCAGAATTCGGCCAGTCCTCCGGCGCCAGCGCCGCACCGGACAGCATCACGCAGATCACCGGAAGCACGACTGCGCCGGTCGTCATCAGCGTGTGCGGCGGCGCCGTAGCGCTGGCTGCCACGCAGGTCACCCTGCCGGCGGCAAATAGCTCAGCGCTGGAGCGCTACGAGGGCATGCTGGTTGAGTTTTCGCAAACGCTGGCCGTGACCGAGCTGTTTGAGCTGGGGCGCTTTGGCCAGATGGCGTTGGCGCTCAATGGCCGCCAGTTCCATCCCAACAACGGCAACGTAGTGGTCACCAACGCGCAAAACCTGCTGGCGCGCATTGTTCTGGACGACGGCTCTTCCAAGCAAAACCCCAACCCGATTCCCTACCTCAGCGCCCTTGACGCCACAGGCACCCGGCGCATGGGTGACCAGGTGCAAAAAGTCACCGGTGTGCTCAGCCACAATTTCGGCGCCTACCGCGTGCATCCCACGGCAGCGCCCGCCTTCGCCAATGTCAACCTGCGCCAGGCGTCGGCTCCACTGGTCAACGGCAGCCTGAAAGTGGCCAGCTTCAACGTGCTGAACTACTTCACGACCTTCACCGACGGCAAGACTGCCTCAGGCCAGACCGGCCAGGGCTGCACGCTTGGCAGCGCCAGCGTGACGTCCAGCAACTGCCGGGGCGCCAACAACCTCAACGAGTTCCAGCGCCAGCAGGCCAAAATCGTCGCGGCCATTGCCGGCCTCGACGCCGACGTGGTGGGCTTGATGGAAATCCAGAACACCGATGTCGCCACCACCAACCTGGTGGCTGCGCTCAACGCCAAGATGGGCGCCGGAACCTATGCCGCCGTCAACAGCGGAACCTTCGGCACCGATGCGATCAAGGTGGACATCCTGTACAAACCGGCCAAAGTCCAGCGCGTGGGCGGCGTCCAGTTGCCCACCGGCGCGGACCTGGCCAACTACACTGCCCCCAGCAACCGGCCACCGCTGGCGCAGCGCTTTTCAAGCGCCGGCAACAACGGCGGCTTCTGGTTTGTCGTCAACCATTTCAAAAGCAAGGGCAGCTGCCCGAGCAGCGGCGATGTCGATCTGGGCCAGGGCTGCTTCAACACCGGCCGAACCCAGCAGGCCACGGCGCTCAACAGCTTTGTTGACAAGCTCAAGGCACAAGGCGAGCAAGACGTGCTGATGATGGGCGACTTCAACAGCTACCTGCTGGAAGACCCGACCAAGGTGCTTGAAACGGCTGGCCATGAAAGCCTGCTCAAGCGCATGCCCGCCAACGACCGCTTCACCTATGTATTTGGCGGCGAGACCGGCGCGCTGGACCACGCTTACGCATCGTCCTCGCTGCGCCAGCAGGTCAGCGGTGTCGGCGTCTGGCACATCAATGCCGACGAGCCCAGCGTGCTCGACTACAACACCGACTTCAACACCGACGACCGATTTGCGCCCACGCCTTTTCGCGCATCCGACCACGACCCGGTGCTGGTCGGCCTGAGCCTGGCGCCCGATGCGGCGGTCAGCCTGCCTTTGCTGAGCGCCACGATACCGGCCAGCGCGCTGGCTGCGCAGCCCTAGTGTCGCGTCATGAGCTATGTGACGTGGACAATGGGGGATGGAACATTACAAAGTCACCTTGTCAGAGCAAGAAAGAGCCGAGCTGCAGGGCATCGCAGGCAAAGGCACGCACGCAGCCCAAAAAGTCATCAATGCCTTGATACTGCTCAACTGTGACCAATCCGGGGGCCGCGCCGAGCGCCCCCGCACCTGCGACATAGCGGCCATGCTGTGCGTGAGCGAGCGCAAGGTCGATCGGGTCAAGAAGAAGTTTGTCCAGGAAGGCCTGGAGCTGACCCTGAACCGTCAGCCCTCCAAGTGCGAGTACGACCTGAAGATTGATGGCCGCCTGGAAGCGCAGCTGCTGGCCCTGAGCTGCTCGGCGACGCCCGAAGGCCAGGCACGGTGGTCGCTGCGGCTGCGCAACACCCAGGATTCCAGTCATTTGAGCCGCTAGCGCAATGAATGCCTGCGCAGGCAGCTATCAAATC